>JBCDAG010000068.1:0-22870 GCA_039186165.1 Cyanobacteria bacterium P01_F01_bin.53 | reverse complement strand
CAGCCTGTGGGCTACACAATTTCAGGGTCAGCTATCGGCAACAGGCTGCTAGGCCAATAGCGGTAGCTGCTTAATTCCTCAGAATCGCAAAAGTAGGACCACTTGCGTGAGCACCCGTACTATTTCCGATAAAGTCTATTGCTTAAAACGTGTGCATTCGGCTTCAGCATTGCTAAACTCTGCTGAAATTCGATCATTTACTGCACTTTGAGCTGCTGTATTTCCGGCCAAGTCTGCCTCTAGTCGTTGAATGGTTGCTTGTTGCACCATGATTTGGCCTTGCAGTTCAGCGTCTAAATTTCCAAGTTGAGCTTTCAGTGCATCAATCTCTCCTTCTTTAGCTCCAGATTCTACTTTCAAAAGCCTAGAACGGGCTATATTAGCCTGAGCTTCTGCTCTTCTCAAAGCCACTTCTAAACGCTCCTGATTATCAAGAACAGCAATAATTTGGCCAGCTTCGACTCGATCCCCTTGCTCCACCAGTAGCTGATTAATCCTTGCTCCCTCAGGTAAAATAGCGCCTGACAGATTAGTAACTTCATCTTCAGGCTTCAAAAGGCCTAAGGCAGAGACTGACGTTGGTTGAGCATAGTTAGCTGAAACAACCTGACTAGATATCTTGTCTTCCCGACTCATGAGAAAAACACCAAGTGCCGCTGCCACTGCAATGCTTAACAAAGCAAATGCCCAAAGTTTAGGCTGCTGAGTAAGCAGCTTTGGGTAAGGTTTTGTAACATTATTGTTAGAAGAGTGTTCGATGGAAGTCCGCATAGTGAAAACTCCGCTTGTGCAGTTTGATATCCCTTAATTGCTTGCAGACTGAAGCTGAGGAATCAGTTATTTTGTCCACCTTATTAGAGTTCCCTAAGGCCGGCAGGTAAACCAATACGGCCAAAATAAATTCAGGTGATTGTTACAATCCATGCACTATGTTGTGCCTCTGCTAAGTACTTCCATAGGCCCTCTAAGTGATTTCTGCGAGCTTAGGTCAGTCGTATAAATAGACTTGATTCTGCGTAGGCATTTTTACCCAACTATTGAAATATCAAAACAATGGCCTTAGAACCTACCATTGTCGCCAATCAGCTAAATCACTATTACGGTGAAGGACGTCTTCGCCGACAAATATTATTCGACATACATCTTGAGATTCAGTCAGGGGAAATTGTCATTATGACAGGGCCTTCGGGTTCTGGAAAAACGACACTACTAACCTTAATGGGCGGGTTGCGAGAGGTTCAGGAAGGCCATTTGCAAGTCTTAGGGCAGGAAATGAGAGGAGTCAGTAGCGGCCGCCTAGAGAAAATTCGTCGGCAAATTGGCTTCATTTTTCAGGACCATAATCTACTAAGCTCTCTTAACGCGATCAAAAACGTCGAAATGGCTGCAGCACTGTATCCAATCTCAGCGAAGAAAGCACAAGCTCGCTCAAAGGTGGCTTTAGAAACAGTCGGTTTAGGAAAGCATTTATACTCACCTCCCGAGCATCTGTCGGGGGGACAAAAGCAACGAGTTGCTATTGCGCGTGCATTGGTTAATGAGCCACAAGTTATTTTGGCCGATGAGCCCACAGCATCTCTCGATGGACATACAGGACGTGAAATTGTAGAGCTGATGCAGCAGCTAGCAAAGGAGCAAGGTTGCACAATTATTTTGGTCACGCATGATAACCGCATTCTAGATATTGCTGATCGTATTATTAGCTTAGAAGATGGACGTTTATCTGCTTCTAAAGGTGAGTTTTTGCTTGATCTAAGTAACCTGACTTCATATATTTTAGAAACGGACGTTAATGCGATTAATGACCTAATTTCTCCTCTATCTGCATCTCAATTTTCTGATTTTTTGAATAAACTGAATCAAGAACTGGAACAAGTCGTGGGTTCGATAAATTTGCTCAGAGATCAATCCTTTAGCTCTAAGCTTCAAATTACCTTTCAGACTATTTCATCAAAAATTTCTCAGTTGCTTCAAGCGGAACAAGTCACCTTTTTTGTGGTCGATCGTAGTCGAAAAATTCTATGGTCAAAAAATGCGCGAGGTAAAGATGGCCAGTTAATCAGTATTGAAATTCCTATTGATTCTGGCATTGCAGGGCATGTGGCCACAACAGGAGAAACTTTGAATATTGATGATCCCTATAACGACGTCAGATTCAATCCTCAAGTTGATCATGATACGGGTTACCTCACTCGGAATCTCATCTGTTTACCTATGGTGAATGATAAAAATGAGGTTTTTGCAGTGGTTGAGGCATTGAATAAAGTAGGAAATTCGTCGTTTGATCATCAAGATGAAAAACACTTTTTTGAGTTGACGCAATCTCTTAGCTTTACATTACAATCTAGTATTTTCTACACTCAGGAAATGTATCATGCTATGGCCTCATCTAAAAGTACATCCAGATGAACCAGTAAACTAGTGCTAGCAATCAAATGCTCTCTACTTGAGGCATTCAAGACAATATAAAATCCTAGGTATGAGCTTTAAGTCAAAGTAGCCAAAGGGATATTCACGGTGGAAACTTAATCCGCGAAATATGTGCTGAAGTTCTCTCTATTACCCGACGAGCCTCTAAGTGGTATGTTGTGAGCCATGCTTAAACTGAACCCTCGAGCTGCAAAGCTTCTTTTAAATTTTTATGGTCCATATCTTGGTGCTGGCGTAAGAGTACGTTACATCAGTCCCGATTGGAAAGAGATCAGAGTTTCTATGAAACTGCATTTTTATAATCGGAACGCCGTGGGAACCCATTTTGGTGGAAGTTTGTATTCGATGGTAGATCCTCATGTGATGCTTATGCTCATGCATCTTTTAGGTGAGGATTATGTTGTTTGGGATAAAGCCGCCAAGGTGGAGTTTGTGAGCCCAGGAAAGGGCACGGTTAGTAGCAAAATTTCTATACAGGAAGATGAGCTGAGGGAGATTATCTATTTCACCAACTCTGGAGAGGCCTACTTCCCTGAATTTGATATTCAAGTTTTGAACCAAGAAGGTGGCTTGGTTGCCAAAATAAGAAAAACTCTCTACGTTCGGAAGAAAAGATAAATGAGGTCAGAACCCGGCATGCTAGAAAGTTGGCTGCACCTGATAGATAGCCATGATGTGTAGCTGTTCTTGGATGACTTAAGGCATTTAAGGGTAAATTCTCTCTCAAACACTGCAATAAAGAAGAAAACATCCCCAGAATATCATCGCCAACTGGGGCTAGTTGCCCTAACAATTGCTCACTTTATTGTGAGATACCCTGAAAGCTATTTCCGGACAACATTGATGTGTCGCCAATCGAAACTCGAATCATTGACCAGCATCTTTGCCAGATAGATTCTTGAATATAGGGAATTCCATAATCAGTACATAGTTGTTTGACTTTTGGCTGGACCCACTGGTACTGACTGAGAGTCATGTCGGGCCAAATATGATGTTCTATTTGGTAGTTAAGCCAGCCCTGTAAGAAATCACCCCACCACGATCCTGTTTGATAATTACAGCTACCGAGAATTTGCCTGACGTAAAATTCTCCTTTACTTTTGGGCCTTCCGGTAAAACGGTACAAGTCTTCGCCTGCATGATTGGGAGCGATGGTTACAAATCCGTGGAGATTGGTCAGAATTTCAGCCAGAATTAAATTGATGATTAAAGCTGTGCTTGCACTGTGTCCCCAAATACTATTGACAATGAAATAAGGGCCTATAAAACGTACTAGGATGTAGGGAATCCAAGATCTGGCAGCGATGCGCCATACGGTTGGACGCCATGGCACCCAAGCAGCGCCTGATGCAGAACTAAGCGGAAAGTCACCATTGATATTATTCTCTTTCCCTTTCCCTTTACGCCACTGAGCATTCCAAAGCTCGCAAAGGGTATTGGGCCCGTAGTACAAAGGCTTCCAAACACATGCAGTCCCAAACACTACAATTATTTTGAAAAATCGAGGGGCTGGCAAGGAACTTATCCAAGCAATATTTTCCTCAACAAGATCCGGATCTTCCAAAGGGACGTTTAAATTGTAATGATGCATTCGATTGTGTTCTTGATTCCAAGCTTCTGCAGGCATCCAATCCAACCAATCCAACCAGCGACGCCATCCTCGTCCGTAGCGATTGCGATGTACAAAGGCAGGGAGATTATTGGTGCGGTCATAAGCACCATGGCAAATGTGGTGAGCCAAGATCCAACGGGAAAATGTTCCCAGGGACAGCAAAAGAATAGAAGCTGGATTGACCCCCAAGGGAGCAGTCAGCCAACCGAGACAACCAAAAATGATGCTAGTGCTAGCAAAACGTTTAAGGTCGATCGCTGCCTGGGATGAAGGATGGGCAACCTCAGCAGCTTTGCGAAGGCAATCGATGTCTTTGGCAAAAGAATCAAAATTGATCTCACATGGCTTGTGATCAAGATCTTTCTTTACGTCTTGAGTTTTGGTTTTGGTTTTGGTTTTCGGGAATTTCATTTTGGTGATTTACCATCTAAAGCAGGACAAAAGCCTCATGGGTTAAAGAGATACCCCTATGGAAAAAGGTAAGGATACCTTTTCTCGAAGCAAGTCCTAATATGTTCAATTTCGGCCCTTGACTGACTCTAGACACGCGAGAGTAATAGCAGCTTCCTAAACAGTTGCGATGTCTAGGTTTGCCTTATCTGTTTTCTAGATTGCTGAGGAACATAATGGATTCTGCATCAGAACGCAGCTCGAAAATCTCCCGCATGTACTTGTTTCTGTGAGATTTCCCTTTCTTATCTAGTAGATACCACTTCTGTAAATAGCGATGCTTGCACGGTCGATATCTACCTCCCCAAACTTTTGCTTCTAGACTGAGGCTTGTTAAGTCATCGGAGGGCGTATGCCGAAGAGACTATAGCGCTATAAGGGAGATAGTGCTATTAGGGAAATTTGTTCAATGCTTGGTCCTTTTAGGAAAGCCCCATTTTTGTGATGTGTCCTTGAAAGGATTGTTGAACTTCAATAAATGTTGTTGAGATGTATGGGATATTATATTTTTCGCATACACTTTTAACAATTGGGCTTACCTTTTTCAATAAACTCGGCTTAAAGCTTGGGAACAAATGATGTTCTATATGGTAATTGAAGTAGCCATAATGAAATTCTACAAAAGATAGTATCCAATTTGTGGGATACCAGTTTCCGGATGTTCTGACTTGAGTTTCAGCCCATGAAAGCTTTTTATGATGAGGGTTTATATTTTCACTTAGCGCCAATACATTATGATTTTCTTCATGATCATTGTAGAGCAAGAGAAACGCAAACAATGAGTAATATACTGAATATGTAGCTAGTAGAAATAGGGTATTCCAAATTCCATGAAGGTATCCAGAATAAATAATAGGTGAGATAAAGATTGTTTTTGCAAAGATGTGGGCAACCAACTCATATTTATAGCGCACAAATTCTTTGTTCTTGATGAGCCAAACAATACTCATAGGGAAAATTCGAAAATGATAAGCTAAAATCCCTATCTAAAAATAAATGTATTGGTATTTGTGCAGGCTATGATGCTTTACATACCTATGAATGCGTATGGGCGGATATTGATTAGTTTGATAATCTATGGATGAGTGGGGCTGATGATGATGAGTTTGGTGAGAAATCTGCCACTCTAAACATGAGTATCCGCCTAGATCCATGAGATGCAAAGCGACGAAATTTAATAACTTATTTTTTGTGAATCCAAAATGCGCAACTATATGGGACATCCCTGCTGAGACGCAAACCATATGAAAGCTTAATAGTATTGCTGACAGGACTGAGCCGTGTACCCAGGTTAAATATGCCAGCAACGCGAATATCGTAGAGTAATAGAGGAGATACATTGTCCCTTCAAAGGTGGAATAATGCGTCGACTCATTGTTCTCTACTAGGTATTCATGGACCTTAGTTTTTAGCTCTAACCAGAATTCATCATTGTCCAGTTTCTTATAAACGATTCTATCTAAATATTTATTATCACTATCCTTATGCAAATAATCTTGGGTTACATCTAGTCGACCTACGACTTTGATTCCATTTTTCTTTAAAAAGGTCTCATTAGTAATCAGTTCTTCCACATTCGTGCGAACGTGTGCAGATGAGAATAAGCCGCTACAGTCTGTCCCTAGGCTTCCTCTAAAGGTGTCGCCAAAAGGATGTTTGGGAATATAGTCTGTGATGTCGTAAACAACGTCATTGATTGCGACCCAAGCATCCGAATAGGTGGAATGCTTTTTTAACTCCTCGTAGCTAATGCAACTCTCTTCTGGAAGAAATTTACCTTCACGCTTATCGTCACTCATTTTGGTAATATTTCTCGGAACATCAGGAGTATGCCCGTAGCAAAAAAGGTTGATACGTAGTTCAGAACAAAAAGTTGCATAACTTTACAATTGGCTGTTGGCAGTTAAATGCTGATTGCGGTTCACAGCTAAATACAGTTCAAAATCATCGCTTGTGCCAGGGCGCCTAAAGTTGTCGTTAGATAATAGGCCAGCCCATCAGGCTGTTTTGACAAATCGAATAATCTCTCTGACATGATCTAGAAATTGGCTGTCGCTGGATAGCTGAGAGATGGCCTGTTGTGCCTCACGGGAAAGGCGATCATGGTCACTTTTATTATCGGCCCTCAGTTTTTCTAGGGCAGTGAGCTGTTCGGCCAGTTGCCTGCGGGTATTTTGCGAAAACTGTTGATACTGAGCAATCCAAGAATCTTCTTTTTTAGGATCGAGCTGATGCTCAATCGTTTTGAGCTGATTTTCTAGCTGGCTGAGCCGGTTGCGAACGGTGACAATGTCTTCTCTGGGGTAGGTGATTTCTTGACGAATGGACCTCAGCCGGGCGATCCAATATCGATAGGCTTCAATGGCAGGGCGCAACCCAGTTAACAGTAATGCTGCGCCTGAACTCAGGTAGCCAAGCTGACTGATGCCAACAGCAGCCAGACTATACAGGCCAAACGCCGAGAGCAGATGTAGTGCGATCGCAATTATCAGCGATCGCTTTGCCAAGTTTTGGACATAGGTGTGACGTTCAGTAGCCACCTCGATGCCTTTATCTTGAGACTTGGCCATCTCTGCCAAGACTTCTTTAGCTTGGAAGTGAATATCCCAAGGAAAGGTGACGATGACCACTAACCACCAAAAGCTAGCCCCACCAATTGCCCAGTCTAAAAAGCTACCTGCTGGGACTTGGAACCATTGCAAAACTGAGAACACCAGCAGCAAAAATAATCCGAATCCAACACTGCTTCCTAAGAACAGCTTGTGTATCATGACTTTATCAAAGCGGAACGTTTCCCCGATACTGGCTGCCAACAAGGGTGTTATTGCTATGAACTATGCTAGTTTTTACAGCTTCACAGCTAGGTAAGCGTTAAAGATGCCTGACTTCCCTGCCATTTTTAAAAGTAAGTATAGCTGCGCTCTTTTGGCCGATGCGGCCTTTCGCGCAGATATCTCGTTCGGCGCTGCTCCACAAGGGCCCACACCGCTTGAGCGGACAATGAAATTAGCGGGGCCAATTACTACCATTCAGGCGAATAATGATCTGGTTGCGATACTAGCTGGCATCCATCAGGCAGGCCCTGGTGATGTCGTCGTCATCGCCAACCCCAATCGGAGCCCTAAGCATGAGGTTGCCTTGATTGGTGATTTGATCGCCACCGAAGCTAGCCGCAAGGGGCTTGCAGGCGTCATCGTTGATGGACTTGTTCGCGATACTACCGAGCTGATTGAAATAGGTGTTCCAATTTTTTGCAGGGGGGCCTATCCGGTGGGGCCTTTGAAACTCCCTCAAGATGTAAAGGGGATAGGCGATATTGGTGTAGCACTCACGCTCGGAAATGCCACGGTCAAGCCAGGAGATTGGGCCTTTGGCGACGCTGACGGGGTCATTTTTATGGGGAGTTCAGATCTACCAACAGTCTTTGAATGGGCAGAGAAGGCCTATCAACGGGAGGAGGTGCTAGCTGTTCAGATACGTGCGGGCGTGCCACTCGGAGAGTTACTGGGCATTGAAGCCTTTGTAGAGAAGCGAGCCGTTAATCCACAGGCCGACTTCAATCAGCATATTGCTGATTTAGATCAAGCCATTTGAAGATATGACAATGTGGCAACGAATTTCTAAAGCATTAACACACTTCCCAACCCCAGTTGGCTGGTTAGAGGTCGCCGCGTTAACCATCTGTTTCCTGATAGTGGCTGCCACAACGGGTTCCCACTTGTATCAGATTTCAAATGCCAAGTTTAATTTGGAATTAGCTGTTGTCACAATTGTTGCTTTCTTCGTGCCAGCTCTTTTTGAAGAACTTATCTTCAGGGGACTGTTGCTGGTCAAATTCAACGCATTTTGGCTAACGCTTTCACTGTTTCTATTCGTCTTGTGGCATCCGCTGCAAGCCTACACCACGTTTCCGCTGGCTCGTCCAGTATTTACTGATCCAACCTTTTTAGGATTAGTGGCTCTTCTCGGCGGCATTTGTTCATTCGTATATGTTCGTACAGGTTCGCTGTGGGCAAGTGTATTTGTACATTGGATGGTCGTCGTCGCTTGGAAGGCGGCAGGCGGTGCTAACTTGAGCTAACCTATTTGATGTTGCATATCTTGATAGTTAGGGATATTAGGCAGAAAAAATCATTCTGATGAATAGTTCGACTCTGGATTTTGTCCTCAACAGAAAAAGTTCATAGCTTGAACCCACAACTCAATCCCTTACTCAGTGCTCAACAATGTCTGGGGTAACTGCTGTATGGTCCGGAGGAAGAGAGACTCGTCATCTAGCGCTCGCGATACTATCAATGCTCCCTGAATAGCACTAAGTGCATCCTGCCCTCGCTTCAGAGCCAGGACTTTATCAAGACCTGACTCAACCAAGACATCGACAATTGCGTCAATCCAGGATTCCAAAATTGCCTTAACTCTGCTGTGAAATAGATCGCACCCCGTGCTCGACTGCAAAATTGCTAACAGGCAAGGCTGAGTACCACCTGCATAGAGATCATGAATGCGATCGCACATTTTCTGCAACCGTGCTTGGGGACTGCCTTCGTTGGCCAGGAGTTGCAGCACGTTTTCTTGCAACCAGCTTTCGGAATGGTCTAGCACTGATGTCATCATATCCACTTTCCCCTCAGGAAAGTGATGGTAGAGACTGGCCTTAGCTAAGCCAGTCTCCGCCGAAATTTTGGAGAAGGTCGTTCCCTCGTAGCCATACTGGAGAAACAGCGAAAACAAGATCGGAATGTAATCCTCTTTGGGCATTTCAGAAAACTTTAATTTTGACTATTGACATTATACCAACCGATCGGTACAGTAAAGCTTGCAATAAACCGATCGATTGGTACAGTGTTGGCGGTAGCTGACACAATATCTCTTGCTACCCTTTTTGATCTGTTCTCAAGCCCAGTGTGTTCATCACAAGAAACAGTCCTTCTCAATCAACAAAAATATGCAAAACACCATTTCTACAAAAAAAGAACAAGTGGCGTCCATTTTGAATAGCATAGGAACAGGAGACACAGAAGCGATTGAGCGATATATTAGTTCTGAAAAATACATTCAACACAATCTCGCTTTAGCAGATGGACGAGACGGATTGATCGGCTTTGCCTCTAAATTGCCTAGATCGGAAACATCTGTAGAGATCAGTCGAATTTTACAAGATGGTGACTATGTCATTGCACATGCTGCCTATGATCTTTTTGGTCCCAAGACAGCTTTCGGGATTTTTCGATATGAAAATGGCCTCATCGTAGAGCATTGGGATAATTTACAGCCGACTGAGGGGCCTAACCCAAGTGGTCGTACTATGATTGATGGGCCGACAGAAGTGACTGATTTAGATAAAACGGAAGCCAATAAAACGCTGGTTTCTAATTTCTTTAATGAGATACTCCTTAATGGTAAATTTGACCGTCTTGGACGATATCTCGATGGAGATAATTACATCCAGCACAACCCGAATATACCTGATGGGATTAGTAATCTGTTTGCCTTTATCCAACAATTAGCAGAGCAAGGAACTCCAGTAGTCTTTAAGAAAATACATCATGTATTTGGAGAGGGAAATTTTGTATTGGTCGTTAGTGAAGCCATGTTTGGTGAGGCTCCAACCGCATTTTACGACCTGTACAGAGTCGAGAATGGCAAAATTGCTGAGCATTGGGATGTATTGGAGCCTATTCTTGCTGTTGAGGAAAGGAAAAATAGGAATGGTAAGTTTTAGGGGTGACGAGTGCCCTATATGCTTGATTGAGGTGATGGCCTCACAAGAGTGGCGAAGTGACAGCTGTTCTTGTGAGGCATGAAAAATGCCTCTTGATAAGCTTTGTAAGAGCAAGCACGGCTGCAACCGACCACTCAGGCCCTTCGTTATTTTCCCTTAGTTATTACGGAGCAATACCTGGGGTAGCTGCTGTATTGTCCGCTGAAAAAGAGACGTATCATCTAGCGCTTGAGACACGATCAGTGCCCCCTGAATGGAGATCAGGGCATCTTGGCCTTGTTGTAACGCCAGTGTTTTTTCAAGGCCCGACTCAATCAAGATATCAGCGATCGCACCAATCCAGCTTTCTAACAAGGCCTTAACTCTGTCGTGAAAAAGATCACGCCCTGTCCCTGACTCCAAAATTGCTGTTAAGCAAGGCTGAGTGCCCCCTGCATAGAGATCATGGATGTGAGTGCACATCTGCTGCAATCTCGCTTTAGGGCTGCCTTCACTAGCCAGGAGCTGCAGGACGTTTTCTTGCAGCCAACTTTCGGAATGATTCAATATGGAGGCCACCATTTCAGCTTTTCCTCCAGGAAAGTGGTGGTAGATACTCGCCTTGCCCAATCCAGTCGCTGCCGAAATTTTAGAGAGGGTAGTACCGTCATAACCGTGCTGGAGAAATAGCGAAAACAAAATCGGGATGTAATCCTCTTTGGTCATTTCAGCAATTTAAAAATTTGACTATTGACAGTCTACCAAACGATCGGTATAGTCATTATTATTGTACCGATCGATCGGTACAATAATAATGACAGCTTAAGTCGATGTCTCGTTGCCACCCTTTTACCCTGTTCTCAAACCTGGTTTGTTTATTTACTCAAGGCGTTATTTCATGGTAATTACTCAAGGCACTCACCATATTGGCCTCACTGTTCCTGATATTGCAGCCACCCGAGATTTTTTCGTGAACATTCTGGGGTTTGAACAAATAGGTGAAGAGCCTGATTGCCCGGCTTATTTCGTTTCTGACGGTACTGCCATAATGACGCGTTGGCAGGCCGCCGATCCTGCTAATGCAGTTCCCTTTGACCGTAAGAACAACATTGGGTTGCATCACCTTGCCTTTAATGTGAAAGATAAGGATACCCTCAATAGCATGTACCAAATTATGGCTGAAACTGAGGGCGTCAGTACTGAGTTTCAGCCTGAGCACTCTAACGTTGGTCCCTTGCAACACTTTATGGCTTACATTCCTGGTGGCATCCGCATGGAACTCATTTCTCCTGATAAGTAACCTGACAGCAAAGGTAAATGTTACGCGTAGACATGCGTGACGTTTGCGATATCTTTCCTATTCTCTCGAAAGAGCTTATCTTTATGGCTATTCCCGGTTGGCAACAAGATGACTCTCCTTTCCACCCAGGAGAAAAAGTCGTTCAAGCAAAGCTGGGTGTGCGTGATCGCATGGAATCAGTGGGACGGCGAATGATTCGTCTGTTCTTGCCTGAGCAACATCGTCAGTTTTACACTCAACTCCCCTACTTCCTGGTAGGCACGGTCGATGTAGAGGGGAATCCTTGGGCCTCAATTCTGGTTGGCGAGCCTGGATTTGTCTCAACGCCGAGCGATCGCACTCTCCATGTTGCGGCTCAGCCACTCTTTGGCGATCCCTTATCCAATAATCTCACTATCGATAGCAAGATTGGATTTCTCGGGATTGAACTTCACACTCGTCGTCGTAACCGGGTCAATGGTGTGGTGAGTGAGATCACGCCAGATGGCTTTTCTGTGGCGGTTGAGCAAACCTTTGGCAACTGCCCCAAATACATTCAGGGGCGGCAGTTCAATCTCCACGACTGTGACATTGCCGTTGCTAAGCCTGTCCATGCCTTTACCACTCTGGACAATGAAAAACGTGCTGTTATTCATGCGGCCGACACCTTCTTCATTGCCACCGCCTACTTGAATAGCGCCGCTGATGTGACCCATGGTGTGGATGTTTCCCATCGAGGAGGGCATCCAGGTTTTGTTCGAATAGATGGAAATACCCTTACGGTGCCTGACCTTGCCGGTAACTGTATCTTTAATACTTTTGGCAATGTTGAGGTCAATCCTTGTGCTGGATTACTGTTCATTGATTTCGAGACGGGTAATCTGTTGTATTTGACTGGACGAGCCGAAGTCATCTGGCATGGCGATCCCGAAATCAATCTCTATGCTGGAGCTGAACGCCTACTCAAGTTTTATCTCAATCGAGGGATCCATGTCGAAGGTAGCCTTCCATTGAGTTGGTCCGTTCCAGAGCAGTCTTCTTTCCTCGACAATACTGGACCTTGGGATGGCTAATGTGTCCTAGACACGGACAGAGTGCCTAAATCAGTTGCTGAGACAAAAAGACCGCCATTCGGATTCACCGTTAGATGCCAATACTGCTAGATAGAGCACTTTGCTATTCCCGTTTTTGGGGGCGTCTCCTTTTATTATTCCATTTATACGATTGCGGACTAGAAAATGGGTGAAATAAAACCAGTTAAGAACAGCTTCGTAGCTGATGTTTGGACATCGTTCCTTGCTCTGCCAATTTGGGTACGGATTTAGATGGTCGCAATACTAGCTCCGACCAACATAGTCAGTTTGTTGTTTCTTGACAAACTAATGGGGAAATGGGTCGCACTGCTGGCTGTTGGAGGGCTGGTGCCCAACTTGGTCATAGTGGTTTATGAACGTGGATTTTCTAAACGCCTGGCAATACCACATATCATTTTTTGGACTTTTCTAGTTGGCTTTCTTGTGTTCGCAAAGCCAGAATTCTCAGGGATTGACTGCCGATTCCTTCGGACGTTATTGGCCGTCGATGATATTTCATTGATTTTCGACTATCCTGATGCACTTAAGTGGATTAAGGGGCAACGAAAGATTTTTGGCCGATGACTTTTATTGAATTGAGCCCTTCTATTTCTCACCAACAAGGTAAAAAATGTCTTACTCTACTGAACAGTCTCGCTACACCAAGCAATATAAGACCATCCATGACAAGCGAATGGCGTATATCGATGCAGGTCAGGGCGATCCCATTGTCTTTTTGCACGGGAACCCTACCTCTTCATATCTGTGGCGGAATGTGATGCCTCACCTCGAAGGGAAGGGTCGGCTGATTGCACCTGACCTGATTGGTATGGGTGATTCGGAAAAACTCGATAACAGTGGCCCACAAAGCTATACCTACGTGGAGCATCGTAAGTATCTTTTTGGCCTTTTAGAAGCGCTTGGGGTAACTGAAAACGTGACGCTCGTTCTCCACGATTGGGGCTCTGGTCTAGGGTTTCATTGGGCACATCAGCATGTTGATGTGATTAAGGGAATTGCATTTATGGAGGCAGTCGTAGCGCCACTACCGAATTGGGATGCTTTTTCGGCGGGCAAAGAGATCTTCCAAAGCTTACGGTCGGCTGCAGGTGAGCAAATGGTGCTTGAGGAAAATTTCTTTGTTGAGAAAATACTGCCGAACATGATAATGCGAGACTTGACTGATGCCGAAATGGCGGAGTACAGACGGCCCTTTGCTGAACCCGGTGAAGGCCGACGCCCCACGCTGACATGGCCACGCCAGATTCCCATTGAGGAGGATCCTGCCGATGTTTTTAAAATCGTGTCGGACTATAGTCAATGGCTTTCTCAATCGAACGTGCCCAAGCTTTTTGTTAATGCCGAGCCAGGAGCGTTTCTTGTCGATCCAGGCAGAGATTTCGTTCGGTCATGGCCAGAGGTTACCGAAGTGACGGTACCTGGTCTCCATTTCATCCAAGAAGACAGTCCTGATCTTATTGGGCAAGCAATTGTTTCCTGGTTCATAAAATTAGGGGAGTAGCTTGTTGCGCTCACCATAGGTATGGCCCAGGATTAGTGGGGGCGCTCTCTGTTTTCTGTGAATCGTTCGCCACTGCCCAGTGAACGTGGTCGTTTATGCCACACAATAGGAAGGTTAGCGCGATCGCCCCTTGCTCATATATGGAGGAATGGAAGAATGGACTTTCGAAAACACTTGCAGCTACTGGCTTACAGCTTCATTACTTGGTTCACGTTTTACCTATTCGGGCTTCCCGAGTATTACCAGCAATGGTATTTTTGGGCAAAAGTAGTGGTGTGCATTGGCGTCACAATCGCTTACTGTCCAATCACTGCGTACACGTTGCGGAACTACTTCTCTGACGAAAAACATTTAACCAACGCTTGCTGGCTGGCTCTGTATCTAACCCTGCCGCTGTTTGTTTACGATTATCTTCTGCTTGGCATATATAAGGGGCTGGGAATTGGCTTTGTTATCCCATATTGGTACCTAAGTTTCTTCTATTTCTCCTTTTGGCTTCAGTTTCCCTTGGTCGCTTGGTGGATGCAGCGAAACGAAGTATCGGATTCCTCAATGGCATAACTTCCGAGTCTCTTTACCCCTGTCCCTAATACGAGCAAACAGCCGACTGTACTCGGCTGTTTGCTCGTCATTTTGCGTTTAACTGGTAACCGCTACTTGAACCTGGTTATCCATGATCTGCACTGGATACACCGGTAGAGAGACCGTTTCATCATCCAGGCAAACCCCTGTTTTTAGGTTGAAATTTTGTTTGTAAATCGGGGAGGCCACCTTTAATACGCCCTGGCGATCGCCCAGGATGCCCCTCGACATCACAAAGGCCTTACTAAATGGGTCAAAGTTCCCTGTGGCATAGACTTCATCGGTTAAGCCGATGCGAAATATGGCCACCTGTTCTTTGCCGATTAGGGCATTAACGCCGGTATTGGGAGCGATCGCATCCAAAGGACAAATCGTCACCCAATTTACCGAATCAGCATCAACCGAGTCAGCATCAACGGCCGTCGTCGATAAAGATTTCACCATTGGACTTTCCATTAGGTTCAAAAAAACTAAAAGGACAAGAAAGCTAAAACAACAGAAGCTAAAACAACACTCTTGACAGTACCATTAGCGAACTCCCAAAAAACTAATGGGTAAAAAATCTAATGAGTCGACGTACTCAACACGTCATGACTTTGGTTTAAGACCACCTTTTCCTCCTCAGTTGCAGGTCGCTTTTGGCCTCGCTCTTGCACATAGGCCAACGATGGATCAGCGTTATCTGCATTCACAAAGTGGCTAAATCGCTTCACCTTCTCCGGATTCTCAATGGTTGTTTTCCACTCACATTGGTAGGTATCCACGTGGTGCTGCATCTGAGCTTCTAGTTCATCCGCAATGCCCAAAGAATCCTCAATAATCACCTGCTTAAGATAATCTAGCCCGCCCTCTAACTTGCTAAACCAAACCGAGGTTCGCTCTAGCTTGTCAGCAGTGCGAATGTAGAACACTAGGAACCGGTCGATATACTTAATCAGGGTTTCCTTATCTATATCTGCGGCCAACAGAATGGCATGCTGTGGCTTCATGCCGCCATTGCCACATACGTATAGGTTCCAGCCATTTTCTGTGGCGATAATGCCAAAGTCTTTGCCCTGGGCCTCTGCGCATTCTCGGGTGCAGCCCGATACGGCTGACTTAAGCTTGTGGGGCGATCGCAACCCTCGATAGCGCAGCTCTATTTCAATCGCCAAGCTCGTCGAATCCTGCACACCAAATCGGCACCACGTTTGTCCCACACAGGACTTTACCGTCCGCAGCGCCTTACCATAGGCATGGCCCGACTCAAACCCATTATCCACCAGCCGCTGCCAGATGATGGGTAGCTGGTCCACCCGTGCCCCAAAGAGAACGACGCGCTGGCCACCGGTAATTTTGGTATACAGGTCAAAGTCCTGCGCTATTTGCCCGAGTACAATGAGCCGCTCAGGGGTAATTTCGCCCCCTGGGATTCGCGGAATAACAGAATAGGTGCCGTTTTTTTGAATATTGGCCAGGAACGAATCGTTGGTATCTTGCAGACCTACATGGGGCGTATTCAACACATATTCATTCCAGGATGATGCCAACATTGAGCCCACCGTCGGCTTGCATATCTCACAGCCATGGCCAGTGCCATATTTTGCCAGCAACTCATCAAATGTCTTAATTTCGCCCACTCGCAGCAGGTGATATAGCTCCTGACGAGAATAGGGAAAATGCTCGCACAGGTGGTTGTTAACCTCCACCCCGGCTTTCTTCAGTTCCGCTTTCAGTACATCCTTAACCAAGGGCACACAGCCACCGCAGCCGGTCCCCGCACTTGTGCATTTTTTTAGCGTTGGCAAATCCGTAATGCCGTCTTGCTGAATGGCCTCACACAGGTCGCCTTTGGTGACATTGTTGCAAGAACAAATCTGGGCCGACTCGGGCAGGCTCTCCATGCTCAAAGCG
This sequence comes from Cyanobacteria bacterium P01_F01_bin.53, assembly GCA_039186165.1. Taxonomy (GTDB): domain Bacteria; phylum Cyanobacteriota; class Cyanobacteriia; order Phormidesmidales; family Phormidesmidaceae; genus Phormidesmis. The sequence continues at coordinate 6,328 of JBCDAG010000068.1, read as the reverse complement.
GCTTCACCACCGCCTGCGGGCACTAGCAAACTTAGGGGATTGGCCGGTAGCGCAATTTGATTTTGCATGAGTTGGAGTAAGGTGCCATAGGCCGCCGCATCTCCGACCAAAATGCCACCCAGCAGCGTTGCACCGTCGGCACTGACCACCAGCTTTTTATAGGTGCCCTCTACCGCATCCTGCACCGCCAGCGCTTTCGCCCCCGGTGTTTTGGCAAAATTATCGCCAAAGCTAGCCACATCTACGCCGAGGAGCTTGAGCTTGGTGGACATATCCGCCCCGGTGAACGCCTGCGCTTTTTCCACCGCCAGTAGCTCGTCGCTGGCCACTTCCGCCATCTGATAGCCCGGTGCCACCAAGCCAAAAATGCGTCCCTGGTACAGGGCACATTCCCCAATGGCATATATCTTCGGGTCAGAGGTTTGGCAGGCTTCGTTAATCACCACGCCGCCCCGTTCACCCAGCTCTAGGCCGCAGTTTCGCGCCAGCTCATCCCTAGGGCGAATGCCCGCCGAGAAGACGATCATGTCCGTTTGCAAGGAGGTCTCATCGGCGAACTGCATCGATGCCAGCTTGCCATTTTCACTGACAATATCCGTGGTGACCTTGCTGGTATGAACTGTTACGTCCAGGTTCTCAATTTTCTCCTTAAGTAGCTCGCCTCCCGCCTCATCCAACTGCTGAGGCATCAAGCGAGGGGCAAACTCTACCACATGGGTCTCTAATCCAAGTGACTTGAGGGCATTGGCGCATTCAAGGCCCAGCAGCCCTCCTCCGACAACAACACCCACCCGAGACTTTTCGGCATAGGCCTTAATCGCATCCAAATCCTCAATGGTGCGATACACAAACGTGCCGGTGGCATCATTGCCCTTAATCGGCGGCACAAATGGGTATGAACCGGTGGCCAATACGAGCCGATCGTAGGCAATCTCAACGCCATTGGCGGATATCACCCGCTGCTGCTCTCGGTCAATCTCAGCGACGCGATCGCCCATATAAATCTGAATGCCATTGTCTTGATAAAAGCCAGGCTCTACCAGCGTTAGGTCTGCGGCTGTTTTATCCACAAAGTACTCACTCAGATGCACTCGGTCATAGGCGACTCGCGGTTCCTCGCAAAATGTAATCAGATTCCAATGGTCTAGGGCACCTTTGGCGACCATCAATTCAAGCAACCGATGTCCGACCATCCCGTTGCCAACAACGACGAGAGTTTGCTTGCTGATTGGCATACTGATTGTCTCTCAAAATTCATTGCCCCCTAGCGTGAACGATCCCCATTCAAAAGGCTAGCCTTGTATCCAGTTTTTGCCCTGAATCTATGCATCTGTTGCATGAATGGGGGGGGCTCGGCATATGTGGTCGTTAAGTGTAAATATTCACAACAGTATGAAACGAATTTTATGGCAAATGCAACAAATTATTTCGCTGCGAAATCTTGATTGTGACGTATCTGTAGCGTTATCAGTGTTGCGATTTTTGTTTGTGACCCTGACAGTACACTGTTAGCCGTACGACTGTTAGCGATTAATCAGTCGTACGCTTGTATTTGCAAAAAATGCACAGAATGAAACTTGGTAGTGATAGCGACTATTTAGAAATCATTGAACTGGAAAGAGTTCCATTACACTTGCCCCGTGCTGGAGATATTAGGGTCAGTGTGGAGATTAGAATTCAAGATTTTTGCGGGAAATATCAAGATGTTTGGCTTGGGAAAGAACACATTGAAAAGTTTGTTGCCAGCTTGAGCAGCCTAGAGAGCTCTAGAAAAGGAAGTGCTTGCTTGTCAAGCCTGAGTTTAAATGAATTCAAGCTAGAAATAAGGGCCATGGATGCCCTGGGGCATATGGAAGTAGAACTATCGTTACAACGATTCTTCTATAGCAGCGGCTCAAAAAGTTTTGGATCAAGAAGCAGGCCGGTTAAGCTATCGGGTGGTTTTAGCATAGATCCTGGACAGGTTTCTTTCCTGAAGGCTGAATGTGAGGCGTTGCTCCAATCACTGTAGCGACAGTTAGCTAGCTAAACTTCACTTATGAATTCGGTCTGTATCTCCGCAAGTTTTCGAGCGTGGCAATGCTATGAAACAACGTCCCACCCTCCACACCCAACGACTCTTGCTCAGGCCCTTTGTCTTAGCGGACGCGCCGGACGTGCAACGGTTGGCTGGTGATAGAGCGATTGCAGATACCACCAAAATATCCCCCATCCCTATATGGACGATATTGCTGAGCAGTGGATAGGCATATATCGAGAGCGTTTTGGGGGTTATCCCAAGTCATTAGGCGATTCAGAACGATTTGGGATGAGGCATGGTGAGGCCCGCAGTTAGCACTCTACAATAGCTCTGAGTTGTTAGGGCTGAGTTGTTAGGACCGAGTTGTTGTTTGGAATCTCTTATGACAAAACTGCTTGTCACAGGTGCCAGTGGCTTTCTTGGGTGGAATCTGTGTCAGATTGCTGCGAAGGACTGGGACGTCTATGGTGTTTACCATTCGCGATCACTCACCATTCCCGGCACCACCTTACTCAAAGCTGATCTCACCAACCCCCAAGATCTTCAATCCCTATTCAAGACGGTTCAGCCTGATGCTGTTGTTCATTTGGCTGCTGAGTCTAGTCCCAACTATTGCCAAGACCATCCCGAGGTCTCTCATCAGCTGAATGTCATCGTCTCTCGTGACATTGCTAAGCAGTCTGCTGATGCTGATATCCCCTTGGCTTTTGCTTCTAGCGAACAGGTCTTTGACGGGTTAAACCCACCCTACAAAGAGGAAGATCCCCCGTCTCCTGTGAATCTGTATGGTGAACAAAAAGCTCTGGCAGAGTTAGAAGTCCTGACTGCCTATCCCAAGGCCGCAGTGTGTCGAATGCCGCTCATGTTTGGGGCTGTGCCACCTACTGCCAGTAGCTTTCTTCAGCATTTTATTCAGGCCTTGCGTGACGAGCGCGAGCTAAAGTTGTTTGTAGATGAAATTCGAGTTCCTGTCAGTGGGATGACCGCTGCTAAAGGGCTGCTTTTGGCGCTGGATAAAGTTCAGGGACGCATTCACCTTGGCGGCAAAGAACCGATTTCTCGCTTTGACTTCGGTCGCCTAATGGTAGAGATATTCGAACTCTCCGCTGAGGGGCTCAGGGCCAGTCGCCAGCAGGATGTAATCATGTCAGCTCCTCGGCCCCCGGATCTTTCTCTTGATAGCACTAAAGCCTTTGCACTTGGATACGCACCGCTTTCTATTCGTGAGGAACTCGAAAACCTTCGAGGGCAGCTGTAGGCAGCTTGAAATTGTTATATGTGTGTACTTGTAGACCGCGAATGCGTCACTTATACTCGCTACATCTTATCAACCCAGCGGAACATTGGAAGGGACATTGACATGAGTGAAAAGTTGACGATCGTAGCGAGAATTGAGGCCAATGTTGATAAGGTTGAATTCGTTAAAGCTGAGTTGCTAAAGCTGATTCCCATCACGCTAGCGGAAGCCGGGTGCATTCAGTACGACTTACATCAGGACAACGAAAATCCAGCGGTATTCGTGTTTTATGAAAATTGGGAAAGCCGTGAACTCTGGCAGACCCACATGGGCAACACTCACCTAGCCGAGTATATGAAGGCCACAGAAGGTGCTGTTGCGTCGTTTACCCTAAACGAAATGGCCCAGCTCGCTAACGCTCTTCAATGACTTTAGGTAGAGGCAATAGAGTGAGGCTCACGGAAAGGTGCACCCTGAAACTGGCTCATCAGCGCGATAAGTATGACTCCCCACCACTGTTTAATAAAGGCATAGTCAGTGACCCGATAGTCAGCCCAACCTAGCTCGTTCTGACGCTGCTTAAAGCCATATTCGACCCAGTTTCTCAGTCCATATCTTACCCCGGTAATAAAATAGAGCCGAGAGAATCGGCCTAGATCCTAGATTCCCTCGGCGTTTTTGAAAAAGTGACTCCTATTTGATTGCCAAATTAATAGGTCACCAACCGAAACGATGTCATTCTCTACTTTGCCTAGATTGCCGATGTGCTTGCGTTTGACATAGTCAGTAGTGCATCCTTTCTTGCAGTCGCTAGTTTCATCAGTGACTAGTATCAGCTTGCGTCCTTTCAGCAGCTTCAAAATCAGGGCTGATCGCCTCGCTTGTAGTTGTTGTACTTGCCATGGCGAGCTAACTAGAAACTGTTGCAGTGATTGGGCATTGGACAAACCGTTGATCTTGGCAACTGCTGGCAAAGATTTGCGAGGAATCTGTGCTATTTCACCGATATGCAGGTGTTTGAAAGCTTTGAAGCTCCTCACTTCCGCAAACAAATCTCGATAGCTTTCACAGTATTCGTCGACAAACCTAACGATAGGCTTCGCAGCTCGCGGGGCTATCATTAGTGCTCATTTATATCAGCCCTTCCATTCTAGTTTTTCTCTACCTAAAGTCATTGAAGAGCGTTAACTCAATGCGGAATACCACTAGGTTGATGAGTCCCTGGTAGGTTGCCATCCTGAGGGCTGTGAGCCACGCTGAGGCTCGTTGTTCTATCCTGGCTGCTTGGGGTGATGGGGCGATGTTAGGCTTGCTGCGGAGGTTGTATCGATGCTGCCATCTTATTCAAAGTTCCTGCTCTGTTTGCAACAGGTGAATCTCGCGGTAAGATTGTGCGTGAAGGTTTCTAAGCCTAAAGCCTCAGCTCATGATTGAATCGATTTTAGTTTTGCCTAGGCGAATAATACATTCATGTGTCCTTTTTCTAGTCTCCTTTGTGACGCTGGAGTTGGACGCGCAGGCTCTGGAGACTAAAAAAGTTCTTGTTATTCATTCTTATCATCCAGAACTGTCTTGGACCCAACAAGAGAAAGAAGGTATTGACCAAGGTTTTGTAGAGAGTGAACATGATGTTGCTGTTTATCATGAGTATTTAGATGCTAATCGCTACCCAGGCTTGCAGCATCGTCATTCTTTTTTCGATTATCTTAAGAGCAAATATCGAGAGACGCCTTTAGATGCCCTGATGATTGCAGATGATCCAGGGCTCACATTTTATTTGTCGGCTCGTGATAAATACTTTGCAGATGTTCCCGTAGTTTTTATGGGAATCAATTATGTTCAGGAAGAGCTGTTTGATGTTCCATGGCTGACGGGGGTATTTGAAAATCATAGCCTTGCTGAAACTATTCTAGAGGCCAAACTACAAACAGGGTCGGATAATATCATCATTATCAGTGACTCTAGCGAGACAGGACTAGCCAATTTGCAAAAATTGGAAGAACTTCGGCAGAGTCCAAATGCTCCTAGTAATATTGTTGTCATAAAAGATCTAGTTATTGATGACATTGAACGTGTATTAGCACCTTATCCTGATGATTGGCCTATTTTCTTAGCTGGTCAGCTACGGACTGGATTTGTCGATGGTCCTTTGCTTGGATTTGAAAAAGAAGCTGCGATTTTGCATGCTAAAATTCCCAACCCTATTTACACAGACATCATGCTGAGTGTGGGGTATGGAGTCGTTGGTGGAAAGGTTTTGGAAGGACAGTTTCATGTTCAGCAGGCCGTTCAGCTCGTGGAACATATTTTGGACGGTATTCCTGTTGGCGAAATTCCACCCGTTTTGGAATCCAAAAACCGGTGGGTATTTGATGCTCAAGAACTCAAGGCAGCGGGTATCCCCCTGGAAAATATTCCGCCCGGAAGTCAGCTTATTAATCAAGATGTTTCATGGTTTTCTGAAAATCGACACTTGCTGATTACACTCGCAGTCATTTCCTCCTTGGGGAGTGTGGCTATTTTTTGGCTAACAATGGCAGTCAACCGAAAGTCTAAAACAGCGCAACAACTTCGACGCAATGAAGCTGAATTAAAGGCCATACAGCAAACGCTAGAGAATAGAGTGGAACAGCGCACGGCTGAATTAAAATCCGCAAAGCAAAAAGCCGAGAGGGCTAACCATTCTAAAAGTGAATTTTTGGCCAATATGAGCCATGAGCTCCGTACGCCTCTTAATACTATCTTAGGCATGAGTGAAGCTTTGCAAGAGAGCTTGTTTGGCCCAATTAATGACAAACAACTGATGTCGTTGCAAACGGTTGAACGGAGTGGAAAGCATTTGCTCTCACTCATTAATGATATTCTTGATTTGTCTAAAATTGAGGCCAGGCAGGTCGTTTTGGAGTGGTCACCTACCGAGATTCATCGTCTTTAGACTTTATCGGAAATAGTACGGGTGCTCACGCAAGTGGTCCTACTTTTGCGATTCTGAGGAATTAAGCAGCTACCGCTATTGGCCTAGCAGCCTGTTGCCGATAGCTGACCCTGAAATTGTGTAGCCCACAGGCTGT
>JBCDAG010000067.1:0-22875 GCA_039186165.1 Cyanobacteria bacterium P01_F01_bin.53 | reverse complement strand
GAGCTTTCAGTTCTGCGACTGAATAGTGAGATTTAATCTGAAGTTTTCTGCCCATGACTTCAGATTAACACTTATAGGGGGTATTCAATTCGGATTTAGTGTCAGACCTAATTTTTAGGCTTTTTTAAAATGCTCTGGGACAGGACGTGATGGCCTTGATACAGCCTTGATACAGGTGTTTTGTCCTAGCTGGCACCCTGTTATGCGGTTGCCATTGCTGTGGACGCTTTGATGTTAGAAACCTGCTCGACCAGGAAGTTTGCTAATTCACCGATGGTGGTGAAGTCGGCTTCGTCGAAGCGATCGCTCAGATCTACCTCAAAGACTTGGCAAAACTCCTCACAGAAGGTGATGCTCCAGTCGAACCAGCATACGAGTGGGAAGTGCAGGTGTGTATTGAGGCTATCTTTAGGGCGAACTCGGCTAAAGTCGAGGCCGGAGTACTCGCTGAAATTTTTGTAGATGAAGGCAAGAACGGTGTTGCTTGGGCTGTAGCCGAATTGCTCACACCAGTCAGCTAGGTCTAGGGCTTGGCGATCGCGTCTAAGCATCCAGCAATTCACATCTCTGCGGATGGATAGGTCAGGGCTCATATCAGCATATGCACTGACGCTACTGAGAAAGTTGTTGAGCTTACCTTTGCCAATGCTTTGTTCAAGGGATTCACCGAGGCCAAACTGGGCGATTTGGTCAAGTGCTGGGTTGATTGCGAGCTGAATAGTCATGGGGGATATCGGTTCCGCAGAACCCGTCAGAGCATCGTGTGATTAATATGCCCGTTCACCCTAGAGGAATTACGGTATCGTTTTTGACTTTCTGTACTGAATTTCATTTTTTAGGCTTAATTGGCCTGCAACCACCCATGAAATTGTGAATGGCCTCAACCGTAGGATTACCCGATTACACTCCCGCATAATTACTGAAGCCATTAACCTGCCTACGCTGTAGGCATTTAGGAGAGTGATCAGATTTATGGCTCAAATAACTTTTCTGAAGTCTTTTGATTAGTGATTATAAATAAATCTTATTCGTAGATTTTTCTACGTTTGCTTTTGGGGGAGTCCTTTGTGACTATCCTGAGACGGATAAGTTCACCGCCTACGTAGGCGGCTGAGATTTAGCGAAAACTTATCTGGGATAGCAAAATGCTACAACCCACGAGCAAAAGAGCCTGAGTGCAGAACTTACCAAAGTGCAGAACTTAACGAGTTGCCTTTGGTGCTATGTGGATGCGAAATCTTCGTTAGCGTTGATTTGCTTTCAAACCAATGAGGGTTCTTCAATTGCGATGGGGGCCGGTTCAAATTTTTTCCCCATTTCAGCGGCGACCATGGGGCGACCGACCCAAAAACCCTGTAGGTAATCGCACTGGTATTGGCTGAGTAAGGCCTGTTCTTCGGGGGTTTCGACCCCTTCGGCTACTACTTTTAAATCTAGTCGGTGAGCCAGCTCAATTGTGGATTGCAAAATTGCCTGATTTTTGAGATCGTGCACCGCGCCGCGCACAAAGCAGTTGTCAATTTTGAGAGTGTCGATGGGGAGCTGTTTGAGGTAGCTCAATGAAGAGTAGCCCGTACCAAAGTCGTCAATGGCGATGCGAATGCCGAGGGCTTTGAGTTCAGTGAGGATCGCGATCGCCGATTCTGCATCCTGCATCAGGGCTGTTTCGGTGACTTCCAGCTCTAGCTGGTGGGCTGTCAGCCCACTGGTGGCCAGTGTGTTCTTAATTTGGTCAATCAGGTTGGGCTGATTGAACTGGACGCTAGAGAGATTGATGGAGACGTAATGCATCCCCAGGTTCATATCTAGCCAGCGTTTTGCCTGGGTACAAGCCGTTTTCAGCACCCATTCGCCAATGGGTACAATTAGGCCCGTTTCTTCGGCTCTGGGGACGAATTTGGCCGGTGAAATATAGCCATGCTCTGGATGGCACCAACGAATCAGGGCCTCACTGCCTTCGATATTGCCGGTGCTGAGGTTTAGCTGGGGCTGATAGTACACCTCAAATTCGCTGCGCTCTAGGGCATAGCGTAACCAGGTCTCCATCGCGATCTGATCGCTAAACACGACGGGCATGTCTGATCGGTAAAACTGGCAGTAGTTGCTCTTCTGCTTTTTTGCGTATTCTAGGGCCGCGTCAGCTTGGCGCAGCAGGGTGTAAATGTCTTCACTTTGGTGGAGCAAAAAGGCTACGCCAATGCTCGTGGTGACAAAAATTTCTTGACCGGGGATGGAAAAAGGGCGACTGAGGGCATCGATGAGTTCGTCAGCGGTTTCCCGTGCTTGTTGCGGACGCTCTAGGTTGGGCAGTACGACCGCAAATTGGTTGGCGGTCAGGCGGGCCAGGGTGGCCTCTGACGGCAGGCAAGATTGCAGTCGGCGGGAGGCTGCTTTGAGCAGTTCATCGCCAGCAGGGTAGCCCATCACCGTATTCACCAGGCGCAGGCGATCAAGGCTGACGGACATAAAGGCCAGGGTTTGATGGCTGCTATGGGCGGTGACAATGGCTTGGCTGAGGCGCTGATGCAGTAAGCGATAGTTGGGCAAATCGGTGAGGCTGTCGTAGTGGGCTAACCGGTTGATTTGCTCGGCGGTATTGCGCAGGGTGGTGACGTAGAGTTCGCTGGTGGCGAGCTGCCGGTTAATACGGGCCGCAATGGTGTTGGAGATTTCAGCGTTGCTGACGGGACGGATGATGCAGTCGTCTGCGCCCAGTTCCATGGCACGACGTGTGTGCGAGCGGCCTGTTTCGCTAGTGAGTAATACAAAGGGTGTGAGCTGCAATTCACCATCTTGACGAATCGCTTCTAGCACTTGATGTCCGTTGAGCCCTGCGGTGTGCCAGCAGCACAAAATAACATCAGGTCGATGTTGGCGACCTGCCTTAATGCCGGATGGGCCGTCGTCGGCTGTGTCAACCAAAAAATCCTCTGACTCCAGGTGACTGACTAAGGCAGTGCGCCTGGCGCTAGGACCTTCAATGACTAAAACTTTCTGCATGGACGTTTCTCAGCCATCGACCCTTGAACCTTAAAAGGTGACCAAAAGACGGTGGTAAAAATTGAGCAATCAAACGGATGCACTAATCACTGTTTTTAAGGTGTTTACCTTAACAGCTTTTCCCTTTCCTAAGCATGGAGCATCGTCGCTCAGAATCATAGAGACTGCCGTAGGGCTTGGCTTCGGTAGTCTCTATAGTTTGCGTTATCACGCAAGGAATCATGGATTTCCTGAGGACTCTTTTTAGAGTGGCTAATGCAAATGGCTCATTGGCCACTCTCCATAAGTGAGCCCAATTCAAAGGCAACCCGATTGGCGGGTTAGCCGGGACTCGGCGGGGCGAGCATTAATTAGCTGCTTATAGAATGCCCGTGTCCGCTAGTGTGAGCGCATTAGACCTTGAGAAACTGATTTGAGGTGTGTGAGAAATGCCGTGAGAGCCTGAATTCACTGGGCTTGGTTGGCATACGCTAGGGTAGGCTGGCCTTGGCTAGGGTGTCTACAAAACTAGGGTAGGAGACGGCTGCGGCTTCGGCCCGATGAATTTGACTGGTGCCGTTGGCCCGGGTCGCTGCGATCGCCAAGCTCATGGCAATGCGGTGGTCGGTGTAGCTATCGAGTGTGGTGGGGGTGAGCGTTGCGTTTGCACCCATGCCCGTGATTTTCATACCCTCGGGATGTTCTACAACGCTGCCGCCGAGTTTGGTGAGGGCATCGGACATGACTGCGAGGCGATCGCTCTCTTTTACCCTGAGTTCAGCGGCATCTGTAATGCTGGTCGTGCCTTCTGCAAAGAGTGCGGCAACGGCCAAAATAGGCACTTCATCAATTAGTCGAGGAATGAGGTCACCGCCTATGGTTGCGCCCTTTAGTTGGCTGTGCCGCACCCGTAAATCGGCGACGGGTTCGCCCGTGGCGTCGCGCTCATTTTCTAAGGTGATGTCCGCGTTCATTGCGGTGAGGGCGTCCAGAATACCGGTGCGCGTGGGGTTAATGCCAACGTTCTTGACCAGCAGATTAGAGCCTGGGGTGATAGCGGCGGCGACTAACCAAAAGGCCGCTGAGCTAATGTCGCCAGGGACAATAACGGTTTGCCCGGTTAGCTGGGCTGGCCCGTGGAGGGTCACGCTGTGGGTGCTGGGCTCAATGGAGAGCTTTGCGCCGAAGGCCTGAAGCATCCGTTCGCTGTGGTCACGAGAAAGGCTGGGTTCGGTGACGGTCGTGTCACCTTCAACAGAGAGGCCCGCAAGCAGGAGGCAAGACTTTACCTGGGCTGAGGCAATCGGTGAATGATAGTGAAAGGGTTTTAGCTGCTGGCCTTGCACGCCTAAGGGCGCGAGAGTGTTGCCCGCTTTGCCTGCGATTTGTGCGCCCATTTCGGTGAGGGGGGCAATGACGCGTTTCATCGGTCGCTGGCGAATGGAGGCATCGCCGGTGACGGCGAAAAATTTGTTGGGTTGGGAGGCGAGCAAGCCGAGCATGAGCCTGAAGGTAGTACCGGAGTTGCCGGTGTCCAGCACATCGTCGGGTTCTTGGAGTTGGCCGCCGGTGCCTTCTACGGTGACCCATTCACTGCCATCGTCGAGTCCGGATACCTGGGCACCCATGGCGCTAAAGCAGGCGGCAGTGCTACGTGGATCTTCGCCAAGGAGCAGGCCTTTGATGCGGGTTGTGCCCTTTGCCAGGGCTCCAAGCATGAGGGAGCGATGGGAGATGGACTTATCTCCGGGAATGGTGATTTCTCCGGTGAGGGGGCCACCTTGATTTCCATCGACTGCCAGGGTTTGGTGAGGGGATTGGTCGATGAGCTGGAGGAAGGGCATGTTGGTGGCTAGTGTTTGGTTGCTGGTGGGCGAAGGCTGACGCTGTTATTTTATGCTGAAACCTACTCGGGTTCTGCGCCGCAGTATGCGTTGACCTGTTCGATTAGCTCTAATTCTTGGGCTGAAAGGGTTTGCAGATCGCTAAAAGCGGTGTTGGCTTGGGTCTGAAAGGTGTCGAAAATGTCTCGGAATTCGTCTTCTGTTTGGGCATTGGCGACGAGCTGCATGGCACCACTGGCGGAGGTGAGTGCGTCCCTAGAACCGGTGATGACGGTGACGTAGGTGTCACGATATTCGTCTAACTGTTCGTCAGCAATGTCGATGCCTTCTAGGCCTTGAACCATTGCTCCAATTTTGCCGGTGACCTTATCGACAGCGGCAGTGTACTCATTCGCCGATCCTTTTAGGTCTTCCAGTCCCTGTGCGCCGGAAGCCTGGGTCATGGAGCTTTCAATTTCAGCTTCAAATTCGGCTTTGAAACCTTGGGACTCGTTGATGATTTCGGCGAACTGGTTGCACTGGGAGACTTTGCTGTTGCAGCTAACAAGTCCGATGAGTATGAGCCCGCTGAGGAGGGTAGAGGCTTTAGTCATAAGGTGTTGGGGTGGAACGGTGTAGACTTGCCGATGGCAAGATATTTCACGCTTAAAGAGGCTCCGTAAAAATAACACGGCAAGCCCCATGACCCTCTTAGATTTGGATGAACTAGAGATTTGGATGGACGAGACCGTATGACAACTCTGCAAACCGACTCATCAGCGCTGGCGCGAACGCAATTCCCCGCCCTCAAGGGAAAGCACTATTTCAATTACGGTGGCCAAGGCCCTATGGCCGATAGTGCAATGGATGCCCTGAGCCAGGCTCAGAAAACGATTCAGTTGGAGGGGCCATTTTCAGGCAGCACCTACGCTTGGGTGACCGATGAGAAGGCTAAGCTACGGAGTTCGATCGCCCACTCTTTAGGGGCCACGCCTGAGGCCATTACCCTCACCGAAAATGTCACCGTCGGCTGCAATATTCCGCTGTGGGGCCTAGCTTGGCAACCGGGCGATCATATTTTGCTGGGTGATTGCGAGCACCCTGGTGTGGTCGCTGCTGTGAAAGAAGTTAGCCGTCGATACGGTGTGAGCGTGAGCACCTGCGCGCTAGCGGCCACGATGAATGCCCGTGATCCAATAGGTGATCCAGTGTCTGTGGTTCAGCAGGGCTTGCAGCCGAGTACGCGCTTGGTCATTATTAGCCATATTTTATGGAATACGGGTCAGGTATTGCCGCTCAAAGAGATTGTGGAGGTGTGCCATGCGAACAGCCCGCAAACACGTGTGCTAGTAGATGCGGCGCAGTCAGCTGGAGTGTTACCACTAGATGTCCCAGGGCAAACGCTGCCGGAGACGGGCGTGGACTATTACGCTTTTACGGGGCACAAGTGGATGTGTGGTCCGGCGGGGGTGGGTGCGCTGTACGTCAGCCCAGTAGCGCTGGCAGACACTGCGCCGACGTTTATTGGGTGGCGCAGTATTGAAGTCGATGATGAGGCCAAGCCGACAGGATGGATGCCCGATGGTCGTCGGTTTGAGGTGGCGACCTCGCACTATCCGCTATGGCCTGCGATGCGCGAGGCGATGGCGGTGCAGGCCAAATGGGGAACGAGTGCTGAGCGGTATGCGCGGATTTGCGCGTTGAGTGCGCGGCTGTGGGAGGGGCTGCGATCGCTTGATCAGGTCGCTTGCTTGCGGACTGAAGCACCCCCACCATCGGGCTTAGTTTCTTTTCAATTGCTAGGCCTGGATGGTCAGCCTAGTCCTGAGTTACATGCCAAGTTAGTACCGTATTTAGAATCTCAGAAGATGTATGTGCGTACCTTGCTATCGCCTAACTGCGTGCGTGCTTGTGTGCACTATCTGACGTTAGAGACTGAGGTGGATGACTTGGTGAGTGCGGTGTCGACTGTGCTCAAACAACTGGTTTGAGTGGCTGGTTTGAGCAACTGGTTGGAAGGTAGTGACTGGTTGGGGGTTAGTGATATTCTCGCCCTTCATACTCTCTGCAACCTTCACAGGGGCCAAAAGGATTGGCGGCGCAGCGAACGTAGGGCGACCTGGCATTTAGTTGGCAGGTGATATCGCCAATGACGAGGCCCATGCCTTCGACGTAGTGCTCGTCGGGATGGCGAGGGCGGGTGATGTGGCGAAAGCGCTCTTGTATCGCGAAGTCGGTCGCTAAATGCAGATTTTGCTGAAAGTGACGACGTGAGTAAACTCCGAAGACCAGTGAAACGACCGCCGGGGTAATACCGATAGCAATAATGAGCGCAATGAGCATGGAAGCGTTAAATAGCCTTGATATGTAGAAAAGCTATAGATGCTTCTAAGCTAGCGCTAGGTTAGCTTTTTGTGACCTTTTCCTGCACTTTTTCTTTAGGTTTAGGCTTCTTTAGCTTTAGGGTTGTAAGTTGACTTGACGTATAGGTCCCGGAGCTGCGTAGCATCTACGCTGGAGGGCGCATTGGTGAGGAGGTCTCGGGCTTGCTGGGTTTTGGGGAATGCGATCGCCTCACGAATAGACTGCTCACCGGCGAGCAGCATCACGAGTCGGTCGAGCCCGTAGGCAATGCCACCGTGGGGCGGTGTACCAAATTCAAAGGCCTCGATTAAGAAGCCGAACTTGTCGTTGGCTTCTTCGTCAGAAAGGCCAATCGTTTCAAAGACTTTGGCCTGCACGTCGGGCTGATAAATGCGCAGGGAGCCGCCGCCGATTTCATAGCCGTTGTATACGATGTCGTAGGCAACGGCGCGGGCGGTGGTGAGATCGTCGGTGTCGTCTGGATGGGGGGCGGTGAAGGGGTGGTGCAACGCTTCGTGACGATTTTCGTCGGCGTTCCATTCGAACATGGGGAATTCAGTCACCCAGAGCAGGTTGGTTTTGCCCTCGTCAATCATTTTGAGTTCGTTGGCGATCGCCTGTCGCAACTTGTCTAAAGTGGCATTGACGGTGACTACATCGCCCGCGCCAAAGAGCAGCAAGTGTCCAGGCTGTGCGCCGGTGCGCTCTAGTAATTCTTTCTTTTGTTCAGGGCTAAGGTTGTCCTTAATGGCCCCGATGGTGTCAATTTCGCCCCCGTCCCGGACGCGAATGTAAGCGACGCCGCGAGCACCCGCATCGGTGGCTACCTTAAAGAGGTCGCCTTTGGGCTTGATGCGCACGTTCGAAATGGCATCATTACCGCCTGGAATGGGCAGTACCTTCACCTGCCCGCCGCTTTTCACCGCACCAGAAAAGACTTTAAAGCCAGAATCTTGAACGATATCTGATACGTTCACCAGCTCCATGCCGTAGCGGGTGTCAGGCTTATCGCTGCCGTAGCGCTCCATCGCGTCGGCGTAGGTGAGGCGCGGGAACGGGGTGGGAATATCGACACCTTTGACCGCTTTGAACACATGGGCGATCAGCCGTTCATTGAGGTCGAGAATTTCTTCCTCATCCATGAAGCTCATTTCCATGTCGAGCTGGGTGAACTCGGGCTGACGGTCAGCACGGAGATCTTCATCCCGGAAACAGCGAGCAACCTGGTAGTAGCGGTCCATTCCCGCCACCATCAGGATTTGCTTGAAGAGTTGAGGCGATTGAGGCAGGGCAAACCAGTCACCTTCATTTACTCGGGAAGGCAGGATAAAGTCGCGTGCGCCTTCGGGGGTGGAGCGGGTGAGGATAGGGGTTTCGATTTCGATGAAGTCCTCTTGGTCTTCTAGGAAGCGGCGGATGGCCTTGATAATGTCGTGCCGTAGTCGCATGTTGCGGGCCATGCGTTCGCGCCGTAAGTCTAGGTAGCGGTACTTCAGGCGCAGGTCTTCGCGGACGTTTTCTTCTTCAGCGGTGGAAACTTGGAAGGGGAGTTGCTTGCGCACCGCGTTAAGAATGGTGAGTTCGTCGGCGTAGATTTCGATTTGGCCGGTGGGGAGCTTGTCGTTGAGCGATTCTTTGGGGCGCTGGGTGACGCGACCAACGATTTTTACGACGTACTCATTGCGGGCCTCTTCCGCGATGGGGTAAGAGGCGGGGGTGCGCTCGGGGTCGCTGACGATTTGGACGGTGCCCGTGCGATCGCGCACATCCAAAAATACGACGCCACCATGATCTCGTCTGCGATCTACCCAGCCATAGAGCGTGACAGTTTTTTCGATGTGCTCGGCTCGGAGGTGACCGCAATAAAGACTACGCATGGCGACAGACAAAAATAAGAATATTCAATGGGAATTCACCGCACGAGCTGATGCACAGGCGATGGGTATTCCAGAAACAAAACCTTTACATTATGAGGGATGAACGCCCCTTGCGGAACACAATGTTTACTTGACTTGATAGGTTTGCTGCGCATAAGCGGTGCGCTCTGGGTGTGCTCTGCGTAGTCGGTTAAGAATTACACAGACGGGTACTGAGTTTTTTGGGTAACTTGCTCTATCTTTAATAGTGAGTGCATGTTACCGCTGCTATAGCTGGAATCCCATGACCACGAGAGAAGCGCAAACGACCTATGCCAAGAAAATTGCGGCGACCCTGAGTGAAGAGCTACAGCCCTATCAAATGGTTGCGAAAGTGGGGATGCGCCAGCGGGATAACCTGCTGCACGTTGCTGTGGAGCCTTCGGCCCGAGTTATTAGTCAGGCTCCTGTGGAGCCTTCAGCGTCAGGGGCGGCTTTCGCTTTAGAAACCTCCTCAGCACGCTTGCTAGCGGAAGGCGATACGGGCGAAGGTCGTCGTGGCGAGATCAGTAATGTCATTAATCAGAAGCGCAGCCTTATGGATGGTGACTCCTTGGCGCTTGCACACCCGGCCGAGCCCTCTTCTGTGCCTGATCCTCGGCTCTTGTTGCCTGCGTTGAAGCAAACGCTGAAAGCCCTGAATCTAAATTGGCTGAAGTTGGCGAAGGTGAGTGGTCGTTTGCCTGGGCAAATGGTGCCTTTGTGGCAAGAGGAGCTGCTTTTTCAGACCCCTGAACCCGTTGCCAAAACCTTGATGCGGCCCGAGGCTGTGATGGATTTGGGCGATGTCACGGCGTCTGTGGTTGGTCATCACCCAGGCGGCCAGAACGGCCAGCTGAGCGGTCAGCTAATTATCGGGAGCCATAACCAGCAGGACTACACCCAATACACCTATAACGTGGCCCATGGTGGTGTATTAAATGTTGCCAGTGCGCCGACCGTGACGCCTCGGCCCATGCCTTTGAGTTTGAAGCCCCCTCGTTTCGACAATTTGCTGGATCGGCGTGCTGTGTTGCCTGTGTTGTGTGAGAGTTTGCGTCAGCAGCAGCCGGTGGAACTGTATTCGGATGTTGGGTTTGGTAAAACGTCGCTGATACGGCACTTGGCCCATGATGACTCGCTCACATCGGCTTTTCCAGATGGGGTGGTTTACCTTTCGGCACATCGGCAACTCGCGGCTGATTTGTTGCAGTCTTTGTACGATGCGTTTTACGAAACCAGTGTGCCGCTCAAGCCTAGCTACGGGAATGTGCAGCAGGCGCTGGGTCAGCGGCAAGCTTTGGTGATGTTGAACGGTCTTTCCTTAGAAAAAGAAGAGACGGATTGGCTGATGGCTGCGATGCCAGCCTGCACATTTGTGCTGGTTTCTCAGGGTCGGCTGGCTTGGCAGGAAGGGGCTGCGATCGCCCTCAAAGGCCTACCTTTGACTGAGTCGATGACCCTGATTCAAAACGAGTTGGGCCGAGTGCTTTCTGACGCTGAGAAAGGTGCCGCTAAGGCCCTATGGAAGGCGCTGGCTGGCAATCCGTTACAGCTGAGGCGAGCCGCTGCTCAGGTGAAGGGGAGCGAAGCGTCTCTGGTGGACTTGATTCAATCCTTGCCAGGGCAGACGATTTCACGGCACATGCTCTTTCGAACCCTGGCGACAAAGCTCCCTGAACGGCATCGATCAGCGTTGGCTTTGATGGGCGCTATGGGCGGCATAGCGCTGAGTGCTGACCAAGTGTGTGCGATCGCTCAGGTGCCGGAGGCGGGGGCCGTGCTCCAGAACCTGGCGGATTTACATTTGGTCGAAGCAACCGCGACGGGCTATCAGCTCTATGGCGATTTGATCACGGTGGTGCAGCAGGCCTTTGACCCGCTGCCTTGGCTGACGAGCGCAACCAATTATTTTGTGACGGGGGCTGGTCCATCCGGCACGGATGCCATGATGCATGTGCTTGCCTGGGCCCAGCGGACGGGGCAGTGGCGGCCCAGTTTGGCGTTAGTTCGCCGTCTAGATCCTTTGCTATCGCTGAGTGGACGGTGGGACCAGTGGCAGCAGGCGCTGCGCTGTAGTTTGCAGTCGGCTGAGCAGTTGGGCAATGTTGCCGCAGAGGCTTGGTCACTTCATCAGTTAGGGACCAGGGCGCTGGCCATTGGCGATATTGTGAGGGCCGATGGCTGGCTTTCTCGGGCGCTGAGATTGCGTCAGCATTTGGGCGATCGCGCTGGGGCTGCGGTGACCCGGCATAACTTAGGGCTAATTGGTGTGCCCTTGGTGGTGGGGGATGGTGCTGTACCGGTGGCGTTGAGCCCGTCCCCATCGCGGGGTGGGCGAGTGAAGCGCTGGCTATGGCCTTGGAGCGCGGTAGGCCTGCTGGCGTTGAGTGGCATTGGCGGTATTGCCTATGGCTTGTGGCCGGAGCAATCCAGATCGCTTTTTGGCAAGCGATCGCCCGTTAGCTTCAGTGCTGAGGATATTGCTTTTGGGGCCAGGGAGCTGAACTCAGGCAGTGAACCGAAGGGTATTATTCTGCGTAATACCAGTGAGCAGCCGCTGACGATTCAGCAAGTGTTGCTGTCGGGGGCAGGGGATTTTGAGCTGGCAGCCGATGCCGACGCCTCTGAGACTGTGGGCACAGGGGATATCGCTGGCTGTCAGAGCGAGCAGGTTTTAGCCGTTGGGGAAGACTGCACCATTAGTGCCACATTTACGCCGACTACGGTGGGTGAACACAGGGGCGATATTGTGGTGGTTACGACGGCAGAAGTCGCTGAAGGAGGCTTTATCGAAGCGCGCTCCAAGTCTGTCGATTTGGTGGGTCGGGGCACGCCACAATCTGTGCCGAGCCTGAGCTTTGGGATGCCAAGTCTCAATTTCCCGCAGACTGGTATTGGGACAACCTCACTCCGCTCACTCAAAATTATGAATGATGGGAGTGCGCCGCTGGAGATCGCCTTTTTAGATCTCTTGGGACGTCGTTCAGACGCCTTTGCCATCGAAGAAGAAGACTGTACGGCAGGACCACTTGCTCCCAACGAGTCTTGTAATCTCACACTGGTATTTAATCCGACCTCGATTGGTGTGCGTACGGTGCAGCTGGCTGTGCAAAGTAACTTGGATGAGGACACTGAACTCTCGCTCACGGGAACTGGGGTTGATTCAAATGTCCCTAATGCTGGTCTAAACGGTGTGGATGTTTCACCCCCTAGTTCGTCTCCAGGCACGTTGTCAGCGCCATCAGCGCCTCAATCGCCGTCAGCGCCATCAGCATCACCAGCCCCAAGTGGTGCTCCAGGTACCCCGATTGTTTTGGCCGAAAATGACCGGGCGGCTGTCAGCTTGCAGTCAATTGTAGTGATTGATGTTTTGGCGAATGATTCGGCCAGTGATGGCAGCCTGGATACCGCGACCATTACGGCAGTAAGTCAGGGCGATTATGGCTCGGTGGAGACCGATGGTCGGCAGGTGACATATGTCCATTCAGGCCAGCCCTCTATCACGGATAGCTTTACCTATACGATTGAAACGCCGTCGGGCGAAAGCGCTACGGGAACTGTGACCATTAGCGTAGAAGATGCGCGGCCAGTGACGGAAACGGCCCCTGGATTGGAAAACGGTAACCGTGATCCGGTGGCGATCGATTACGCCTTTACAATTCCGCTGGGTGAGGCCTTGACGTTTGATTTGCTAAGGGAGGCCTATGACCCTGACCCTGGCGATGAGGTGCGCTTGAGCACGGTAACTACTTTGGATGGGAGTGGCCGTTTAGAAAATAACGGCGATGGCACCGTGACCTACGTTCCTTCAGGGGCCATATCGCCTGATCAGCAGGGCAAATATGTAGATAGGTTCCAATATGTTTTGAGCGATGGGCACGGTGGTGAGGCTCAAGGGATTATCTCTATTGCGGTGATTGTGGCACCGCAGGCAGAGCAGCCAGCTATTCGCTGGCAAGATGACTCTGCTAAAGACGAGGTGTTTCAACCCTCACCCCTTGAAGAGGTTCCTATCGAAAGCCTCCCGCCTATTGAATAGAGGCTCGGCGAGCATTTAGTTGCCTCGGGCGGCTAAATACCCCCAGGTGTAAGTCGGTGTAACCATGTAATCGACCGTGAACTCTGAACCCATGGGGTATAGGTAGATGTCGAAGTAGTTTTCAGTGGTGGGCCAGTCGTGGGGGTCTGGGAAGGTACTGCTCGCAATTTCAGTAATGGTCCAGTAGTTTTCATAGACACTGAGGTCGGAAGGACCATACAGGGTGATGCCTGGTGGAGGTGCTTGGCCCGTAACCCGTTGGTCTACGATGAGTGGGTTTTGTGGACTGCGATCGCCCATGCCTGTGGTGAAAACCATATTGGCTGGATTGGCCCCGCCTGGAAATTGGGTGCTGCTCAGGCCCGCCTGTAAGTACTTGGCCTCTTGGGTGAGGGCGTGGGCACGCAGGATGTTCATGCCCTTCGGCGCACCCAGACCATTGCCCCAGCCTACGGGCGCTTCAGGGTGCTGTTTGCCCCAGCCAAAAGCGGTTGTTTGGGTCTGGGCTACAAGGGTATCGGCGTAGCGTAGGAAAGACGCACGAGCATTCGCCTGCACTTGGGCATCTACAGCGAGTGCGTTTGCTTTGTTTTTAGCGTTGTTTTGAGTAGCCGTGTCTTTAGCAGCCGTTGTATCCTTTTCTGCTGTGTTCTGTTCTTTAGACTGTGGTTGGTTCAGGCGCGCGTACAAAAACGCAGCATCACGCTGCTCATGAAAGTCGTAAATGGCGGGCTCAACGGAGGCATCTGTGAAGACTGTGGTCGCCAAAAAGATGTCGTGCCATTGGTTTTCGCCCGTTAATCGATAGAGTTCGAGAGCCGCGAGGTTGCGCTGATCTTTGATGTTGTGCTGAGGGCCCTCCTCGGGATAGTCTTTCTCTTCGTAATGAGTTTCAGCGTAGGCCATGGCCTTGAGCGCACTTTCCCGGTAAGTATTCGCCAGCGCGGTGTCGTAGCTTTGGAGCGTAAATGCTGCGCGGCCTGCAACCCCCGCGTAAACGTAGCTCGACCACACGTCTGGAGCAAACGCCATCACCTTCAGGGATTCTTGCCAGCTTCCTTCTCCAGGGGCAACGCCTTCAGCTTCGGACTGGATGCCGCCGCGAATGCCACCCTCTGCCGTTTGCATGCGACGGAATGAGTCGATGGACCACAGGGCCTCGTCGAGGATGTCGGGGAGAGCATTACCTGATTCTGGGATATTGAGATCGACACTTTTGAAGTGGTCTGGAAATAGGTTGTGAAGTTCTAAAAGGCTGCGGGGTACGGAGAGGTGCTGGATGCGTCTATCCCAGTCCCCCGCGTCAAAGTAGCCGCCCCAGGCTTCGGGCACGAGGGTGTCAGTTACTTTGCTATTTAGGGTTTCAAAGGTTTCTAAGCTGCCGATGCCTTCATCGACTTCCTGGAGTGTGGCATCGGAGTGATAGACCTTGACACCGTCTTCTGGGTGAAAGGCCCGTGGGCGGGAGAAGCTGCTGTGGGGCTCGCCGATGGCAATGCCGCTGCGCTGGTGGTAAAAGCCGCGCGCTGAGGTGAAAAAGGCCTTATCCCAAACATCTGACGCAATTTCAAAATCGAAAGAGCAGCCAATGCCTTCAACGCACAGGCGATACTCGCCTGGCTGGCTGAAATCACTAAAGTCGAAGCGATGGACTTCGTTAAGGGTGTAGTCGCGTCCACGAGGATCTTCGGGGCGACCGGGCTCATGTACCTGTTGTGCACTGCCGGTATAAACGGCCTGATTGCTTTTCTGATCAATCAGCTCAAAACTGAGATTATCGGGATAGTCTAGGCCGCCACCATTGCCCATCCAAGTCGAGAGATAGCCAACCTTAAGCGGATCGTCCGGGCGAAAGCCTAGCTGTGAAATTTGTACCGCTTCACTGCGGATGCTGCTGGGTTGATAATCGAAGGTGGTTTCTGGAATTCCCAAGCCTGGAAAGCTGAGGCGATAACGACTGCCTGCTACGAGTGATTCTGGCAGGGTTAGATAGAGGGTATGAGTCGCTGGCCAACTAATGCGATCGCTCTGTTGGGCAAAAGCAACGGGCTTCGTTTTTCGAAAAACCTCCAAGGGCGCAGTGGCAGTGGCATAGTTAGCATCCTGAGTGGAGCTGATCTCATAACTGCCTGTGTTGTCTGCCCTACGGCGTGGGAAAGCCTTGTCTTCTACTTGGTCATAGGTATAGAGAATGTCTTGCTTATCGCCGACTAAGATGCCGATAACCTGTCCTGCACGTTTTACTTGTGTGGGCGACTCTGTCGTGACCAGTACATCGTCAGCCTGGGGGGTGTAGGGCATTTGTTTCCCCCGTTCCATCGTCGGTGCAGCCACCTCTATTGCCAGTACATTAGGGCTAACGGTGTAGACGTTGGCCGTTTGAGGGGCGTTGGCCAAGCGCTGATGTGTGGAACTCAAGAGTGTAGGTGGACTAATGTATTGCCCTGCGCTTAAAGAATTACCGACAGGCGAGAATATTAAGCTCCCGAATAGGCCGAGCATGAGGCAACCAGTGCTACTACAGAGGGCGCGTAATTGAGTCGTCATTCGTTGCATTGGGGTGATCTTAAACTTGGAGGTTTAAAGTGGGAATTTATCTGTGGAACCAGCCATAGAAAGAAGGCACGCCGATGTGTGGATCGTTTGGGTGTGCTTTGTATGCCAGGAGCGTTGTATGCCAGGAGCCGTGAATCATAAACAGCCGTAGATCGTAAACAGAGCTTGGCTAGGGCGGTAGGACGTGATTCGCGGGCAGCCTTGGGCCATTCACTGGATTATTTAGTACTTGTAGCTAGGATTTAAGTATATACAACTAGATTATAGTGAACTTGCCCGACTGGGCTTAGGGAGTTTGACAAGATGCTCTCTGTATGGATGCCTATCTTGCTGGATGACCTTATGCCCACCTAAACCTTATGTCCACCTAAACAAATCCTAGGGGCCAAGCTTATGGGCCAAGCTTATGGGGCAAGATACATGACCATCTTCTGTCTCTGATTTACGTTCAAGTATTTTTTTTTAAGAAAGTTTCTGTGGAAATATAAACCATCTTTATCATCTACTCGTTTTCAAGTTTGGTAGTGATAGGATGCAGGTTGATTAATCGCTAGGGGTGCCCTTGCGCAGGCTCGACAGGTCGATTTGCGCAGAAAAGTGGGCTGAGAACATACCCTTTGAACCTGAGCCTGGGTCATGCCAGCGGAGGAAAGCCTGAAAGTTTTTTAAAAACAAATTGTTTTTCTGGGTACTAGCGCTTTGAGCCTTATCGTAAGGTGACTTGCCTGAGGTGCTTGATTGTGCATCTTTTGATTTCGGTTCTTCTATTACTTCTATTTAGTAGAGATCTCGAAACGTTACCCGTGACGACTGCCCACCTCTATTAGTGGATAGTTATCTCCTCTCTCAAGTTCTGTAATAGCTGTTGAAAAACGCTGTAGCTATTAATTGATAACTTTAGGCGGCTGGTGCTTTGCCCAGCTGGGAGAGAATCGAATGTCTCTAATGGGGATAGTGGTATTGGTGGCGATGTTGTTGGCATCGGCAGCTTTTGCTTTGCTAGGTGCTGCCCGCCATACAGGGGCTGGCGCTGACCTTGAGAACTATATGGTAAGCCGTAACCAAATCAGTGGCCCTATGGCGATGGCCACGGTGACGGCTTCGGCAATGGGCGCTTGGATATTGTTTAGTCCACCTGAGGCAGGTTCTGCGTTTGGTGGGCTGACTGCGATCTTGGGCTATTGTCTGGGGTCGGCTGCTGCTGTGTTTTTGTTCGTATTTGTTGGACCTAGGCTTCGGCGAATTATGCCTTGGGGACATTCTCTCAATGAGTATGTTCGTTATCGGTTCGGTTCTCCAAATAATAGTGGTGATTCTGGTCGTGTTTCTGGTGCTGGCTTGCCAATGTACTGGCTGACGGTGGGGGTGATGCTGTTGTATATGTTTGTATACTTGACGGCTGAACTGACGGCGATCGCACAAGCCCTCCAGTTGATTGTTGCAGTGCCATTATTGGTCACGTCACTGGTGGTGATGCTGGCAGTGTTTTTATACACCACCGTGGGCGGGCTTAAGGCCACAATTGTTACTGATGCGGTGCAGTTTGTACTGATCGTGCCGCTGTTGTTGTTGTGCTTTGGAGCAACGGTGTGGAGTCTCGGTGGTTTTGGTGCCTCGTTTGAGCCGGTGGCGGCAAATTTGCCAGCGTTTCTATCCTTTGGCAACATTGACGGCTTGCGGTTCGGTGCGACGTTGCTCATTGCCATTGTTGCGGCTGAACTGTTCAATCAGGGGAACTGGCAGCGCGTATATGCTTGCCGCGATGACCAAACGGTTCGTCGTTCATTTCTGGGTGCGTCCTTGATCATTTTGCCAATGATTTTTATCTCGGGTTTGCTGGGGCTGATGGCCGCTGGTCTAGACTTCAGTGGCCCAACCGCCTTTTTCGACTTGTTGTTTAGCTTGAGTATCCCCACTTGGGTCGCGACTACTCTTATCCTACTGGCGTTAGCGTTGGTGATGAGTAGCCTTGATACCTTACTCAATGGTATTAGTTCTGTTTTTACGTCTGATTTGCTCAGGCTCTCTGGGCCGGACTCCGAGGCTAAAGTTCTGAGCGTTTCTCGGAGACTGTTGGTTGTCGTTTGTATCCCGGCGGTGGTGATCGCTGCCAAAGGCTACAGCGTCCTTTATTTGTTCTTTATTGCCGATTTGCTCTGTGCGGCGTTGTTATTCCCGATTGTGTTCAGTTTGTACAACCGTCATCAAACAGCCAATAATGCCTTCTGGAGTTCTATCATTGGCATTGTTGTGGGTGTGACCTATTTCCCCCGGCCCGACTTTACCCCAATGTTTAATATCCCAGGCGGTGGCGACTTACTCAATAGTTTTGCTTCTGCCTTGGTTGCCTCCACGCTGGTGACCCTAGTGTGGAATGCCATCGATAAAAACAACAAAAATACCAACTCGTTTAACTATAAAGAGCTAGAACAAGTGCAGTCCTATTCTGTAGAGGCTTCAAATGTTTCAGTGCCGCCGGCAGTGTTCAAATGACGTTGTCGTTTTGTTGCTTCAATGCGGGTTTGTCTATTTGTCAACATAATAAGCATTCTTTACTAACTGTTCCTTACTTTTTGTCAATAATTTCGCAGAGCTGCCTTCTCGCAATAGCCCTTTTATTCAACTCCATTCATCTAGAGGTTCGTGTCAATGACTGCTAAAATGCCGACTAGCTCATCGTCTAATGCTCGCGATCTGGCTGCCAACGCTGACAAGTTTCAGACGGATAAAGGTCAGGGGCACGCTCCTGTATCAGCTAATTCAGCTGAAAAGCCTACGGCAGCACCTCAAGCTCAGAGCACCCCCAATCAAAAGCTCCCGGCGATTCGAGCAAGCTGGATCGCTAAGCGTAAAGGCCAAACTAACGTCAGCCAAATGCACTACGCTCGTCAGGGCATGGTGACCGAAGAAATGGAGTATGTGGCTCGCCGTGAGAACTTGCCCGTAGAGCTAATTAAGGACGAGTTAGCTCGGGGCCGCATGATTATCCCGGCCAACATCAACCATCCAAACCTAGAGCCGATGGCGATTGGCATTGCCAGTAGGTGTAAAGTAAATGCCAACATTGGTGCCTCGCCCAACTCCTCGGACATTAACGAAGAAATCGATAAGCTTCGTCTTGCGGTGAAGTACGGTGCTGACACCCTGATGGACCTCTCGACAGGGGGCGGTAACCTGGATGAAATTCGTACAGCGGTGATCGACAATTCTCCGATTCCTATCGGTACAGTGCCCATCTACCAAGCTTTGGAGAGCGTGCATGGCAGAATCGAAAATCTAGATGCGCAGGACTTTTTGCACATTATTGAAAAGCATGCTCAGCAGGGTGTGGACTACATGACCATCCATGCGGGCATTTTGATAGAGCATCTGCCGCTGGTGAAGAGTCGTTTGACAGGGATTGTGTCTCGCGGTGGTGGCATTATGGCTCAATGGATGCTTCACCACCACAAGCAAAATCCACTCTTTACCCACTATGACGACATCATCGAAATCTTTAAGCGTTACGATGTCTCGTTTAGCCTAGGCGATTCCTTGCGTCCGGGCTGTACCCACGATGCCTCTGACGAAGCGCAGTTTGCGGAACTCAAAACCCTGGGTGATTTGACTCGCAGAGCTTGGAAGCACGATGTGCAGGTGATGGTAGAAGGCCCTGGCCATGTACCACTCGATCAGATTGAGATGAACGTGAAAAAGCAGATGGAAGAGTGTTCTGAAGCACCTTTCTATGTGCTGGGGCCTTTGGTGACAGACATTGCACCAGGCTATGACCACATTACTTCTGCGATTGGTGCGGCGATGGCGGGTTGGCATGGGACAGCGATGCTTTGCTACGTCACACCCAAAGAGCACTTGGGTTTGCCCGATGCTGAAGATGTGCGCAATGGCCTGATTGCCTACAAGATTGCGGCCCATGCGGCGGATATTGCCCGTCACCGTCCAGGTGCTCGTGACAGAGATGATGAACTCTCCCGTGCTCGCTATAACTTTGACTGGAACAAACAGTTTGAGCTGTCGCTAGATCCTGATCGGGCTCGTGAATATCACGATGAAACGCTGCCCGCAGATATCTATAAAACAGCTGAATTTTGCTCGATGTGTGGGCCTAAGTTCTGCCCAATGCAGACGAAGATTGATGCAGAGAAACTAACTGAGCTCGAGAAGTTTTTGGCGAGTGAGTCTAACAGCTAGACTGTCTGGTCAATTGGTCTGAGTCTATTTGTATGCGGTGCGTAAGGTTTACGCACCCAGGCAATAGAGCCACCAAGATCCATCTAATGAAAAGCCTGCCGGTTCCCTTCTAGGACATTCGGCAGGCTTTTTTCTGATGAATGTGATGAATTTCTACAGCATTTTTCGCATGGTCGTCCAATCGTCAGTTTTTACCAGCCAAGGGGCAACGGCGACCTTTATGGTGATACCCCCGTTGTCGATATAGATGCGACGGTTATCGGCCTTAACCACTTCCCAAGATTCGAAAGTGTAGCGCTTGCTGACTAATCCTAAGAGGTTGTATACCGTAAGCTGGCGGGGCTCTAATAAGAAATAAGGCCGGTTGAGGCTGTAGCAGCCGAATATGAATCCGCCGATGCACAGGGCTGCCAGCGGTAAAATGCTAGCCTTGGACGCTAACCAGAGGGTAATCCCTAGACCGACACAGCTGCCCACGAGCAAACAGAGTCCAAGCGTTGTTTTGTAATAGGCCGTTAATCGCCTTGGCGATTTGCTTCTGGGTTCCATTGGAGTGTTGTTCGGTGACGATGCTTGGATGGATGCGCGTTGGATCACAGTTTTTCAGAATTTAATGCGCTTGGAATGGACGTTGCCTGGGTAGATATGCTTGGCTCTTTATGTGTGAATCTTGATTTGTGAAGTCAAGGGGGTGGGGCATTACCAGCTGACAAGTTAGCGCGATGCGATCGCATTGCGTCGTTGCCGCCACTGTAATATCGTCACGTAATTTTGGCACTGTTGGTGTGTACGGCTGCCTGCAACAGTCATGTTAAGGACAACCATGACATGACGACTACAGAGCAGATTGGCGTAGCCTGATCAGAACGTATGGCTAGCCCTTTTTATGATTTAAAGGATTTTGATACGTACTGCATGGAGAATATCACTGAAATCTCTCATTTGGTTAGTAGATTCACCCAGAGTTCACCGATCCTTAACGCCAAAGACCTCTTGGCTTTGCGAGTCACCTACATACCGCCAGTGCCAAGGTTCGTCAGAAGATACGCTACCGGGTATTTTTCCTTTGGGTAAAGATAGCTCAAAGCCATATTGCTTGGCGTTCTTCACAAGCCATTTGAACGTTTTTGTGTTGGCAAAAGCTTTTTGCTTATCCCAGTCAGCGATTTCGCCGCCAATGTCGAGGGCATAGCCTGTGACGTAGTCTGACTGGGCTGTGGTGGGAACTGATTGCCTGAGTGGCTCACGGTTAGTGCGTACCTCGATCGCTTCTTCATCATCAGCGGCTGGTTGGTCTGGACCAGCTGGCTGCGTTTCTAGAAGGGCGCGATACCCTGAGAGCGGATAAATTTGAATCTCATCAGCTTGGGCTGCTGCGACCATCCGCCAAAAAGCTTCCGCCGCAGCGGGCTTTAGCAAGATGCTGCCATCGGCCATGAGCGGTGTGAGAGTACTCACATTGGCGGCTGTGTAGGATGGGGGCGTAGGATGCTTCCATTCATGCCAAGTACGGGGCAACGTGCTCAGGCGATATTCCCCCCACTGAAAGGCTTTTACGCCGATGCCTAGTGCAAGTAGCGCGGCAATGCTGCCCGCACCAATCTTATACAGGTAGGGGTTGGCTGGTTTGATTTTGTGCGGCTTGGTGTTGCGGACTTCCTGATCAGGAACCGGGGGCAGATAGGTGTCGTCGGCTGACAGCTCAAGGCTTAGGTTCATTGCCGGCGCGGCAACGACGGTGGGTAGGTCTGAGTCGTTGGCGATTTTGTGGCGGCTGTTTTGAGCCTTGAGCGTATTGAGGGCTTCTGTGGCGTGAGCAAAGCGGTCTTGCCAGTCATGGCGGATGAGCCGGTCAATAAATTCGGCTAGGGGCAGGGGCAAATCGACGTTTTGGTGTTCGAGTTCGTCACGCCACAGCAGTCCCCTGTTGGGATCGTAGGTGAAGTTATGGTGCCGTTTCCCGGTGAGGGCTTCGATGGCAATCAGTCCGAGGGCGTATAGGTCACTGGCGGGCTGGGGTGTTTGCTGGAGCTGTTCGGGTGCGGTGTAAGGGTGTGGGCTCACCGGGACACTGCTACTCAAGGTGCCGTCGCTACCGAGAATACTGCGTGCTAGCTTAGGCAAGGTGCCAAATTTGGTAAGGAAAATCGTGCCGTCACGATCTTGGCGAATGAGGTGTTGGGGATGAATATTTTGGTGTATGATGCCCTGTCTATGGGCGAAGGATAAGGGAACGAGCACGTCTTGCAAAAGCTTGGCGACGTAGCTGGCGCTGAGCTGCTTGGATGGGGTGATTTCTTTGCTGAGGGGATGCCCGATAACTTGGTCGTGAATGACATAGAAGGCTTGCTTCTCAGGCCGTTGATTCGGGGAGGAGGCATCGGCGGTGATAGACCTGTGGAAGTAGGCCAGTACGCGAGGAATTTGAGGGTGTTGGCCGAGTCGTTCTAGGACGTGGGCCTCTCGTTCCAGCCGATGGCGCATTTCTGCATCGCGGTAGTTCACTGCGGTAACGATACAGTGGGGCCGATGGAGGTGGTGGCGATCGCACGCCAAATACACGGAGCTAAAGTCGGAATGACTTAGCTGCTTTTCAATCTCAAAGCGGTTTTCAAGTATTTGGGTGCTCATGCTGGGGCTAGCAGTGCTGACGGTTTGCGACGAAACGCTTCAATTACCATAAACAACTTCACGTCCAGATTTGATATTCCCGGTAAGATTTTTGATTCCCTTATACTTCTGCATGAAAAAGTATTGCTTCTATGTGTGAAATCACTGCTGTGTTGTAATCCTTTGTGTATTCACCTTTTGCAGAAGTACTCCGAGAAGTCTTCTGCAAAAGGTAACTACTTAGGCTGAAGTGTTGGAATAATAGGGCATCCGAGGAAAACACTTTTGAGGGCATCGAGCACAGGGAGTTCCTGCTTTCTTAAGGTAGAGAGATAGCCGCGATTTCGACAGAATTGATGAGCGCCAAACGACGAGCGGAAGCAGCCGGATATCTTCTGTTTGAGCTTCATCATTC
>JBCDAG010000066.1:0-22969 GCA_039186165.1 Cyanobacteria bacterium P01_F01_bin.53 | reverse complement strand
GAAAGGTGCTTCTTTGCCCGTGCAACCTGCCGGGCATTGCTCGCAACTTGCGCCAGGTGTTGAGCGGGAACCAACAGTTGTTGGCCCAAATTCCCACTATCTTGGCTGAGCGTGATCAACTTTTGAAGGCATTAGGTGAGAACGCTTGCTTGCGGGTTTGGCCCAGCGACAGTAATTTTCTCTATGCTCGGTTAAGCGATCGCGGTTTAGCAGTCCTAGACGTCACCCAGCAATCCGATGGATTAGCCACAATGTTTAAAGTTCTTCGTTCTAAAGGCACGCTCATTCGTCACACGGGAGGTGGTTTGCGTATCAGCATTGGCACTTCTGATGAAAACCAACGAACCCTCAATAACCTGAGTAATGTGTTGGAGAGTAAGGCCTAATCAGTCACCGGCCTAGTCAGCCGATGTTTCAGCCAGAGTGTTTCCGCCAAATTTTGCTAGCCAAGCTGTTCGTGCTGTCTCGGTCAAATTATCCCGGCTAATTATCCCGGCTAAATTACCAAACGAAACTGGAACGAACACGATGAATGGTTTGCGGTAGAACACCAACGAGCATTGCAAAGGCTTCGTCAGGGACTAAATCAACAGTTGCTTGGTCAAAATAAGTCTTGAATTGTTCTAGAATCATTCGAGCGCGATCATCGGGGCTCGCTTGGTCGGTAAAGTTTTGGGTGAGACGAATCCACTGGAGGCGAATCTTAATAGCGTTTTGGTGCGCTTCGTGGGAGTCAGGCTCTAACAAAGATAGGTTGCCAATAGGGATGATTTTAACGATCCCATCGTCAAGGTCTCCACCTACAGCTGCACCCGGCCCAGCAAATTCAGCGTGAAATTCGCGCACGACGATCAGACCATTTCGACGGCGGCTGTTTACCACCCACATCTGGCCGCTCTCTATTTTCTCAACCACTTCATCGACTTTCAAATTTTGTTTCACGGATGTGCCGAAGAATTTCCAGTTTCTCGCCTGTTTCCCTGCTACTTTTTCTACTTTGCGTAGGTTTTTCGGCAATATGGCTGTTTGGGAAGCGGCCTCAGCATCGACGATTTTAGCAGCGGTCCGAGCCCTTCGGTGATTCGCTAGGCCAGTTTCTCTACCGCCTTGTATTGCCATTGTTGGCTTTTGCATATGCCCAAATCCAACGCTATTGGCACTCCCGTTGCTAATGTTGTTGGGTGTTTCACCTTCTGTTATGCCTTGAAAACTTTCCTGGTGAAAACTTTCCTGGTGATACCTCCCAGAGGGCAATTCAGTTGATAAATCAATTGACCTAGCGATGGGCTGGAATTCCATATCGTGGAGCGTTCACTCAGCGTAGTTTGGACGGCATCAGTGTGTGACACCTCCAATGTGATACGGATCCCCTGTTAGGTGTACATAGAACAACTAGTGTTTATTCATTCTTTATGGCACAGCAGCCAGTGCTTTACATGCTTTACATAAAACTATGAGCTTTGATTGAACCCTATCAGTATATTTCGCTAATTTAGCCTGTAGGATTTCTAACATACTTGTCTCAGCCTGTTCTCTGTTGTTCAGGTGGCTCTGATCTTGTCAGGGGGACTTATTCCAGTCATCTGAACGGGTCTTTCGTACTTAATGTTTTTTTAAGGCTGAATTCTTTGGCGTGGCGACTTTTTCGGTGATTGTGGTGGTCAGCGATTGAGGTGAGCTTAGTGCAAGTTTTAGTGCAAGTTACTTCGTCAAGGCTACTGAGCTAGGGGGCTGATACAAGGTTCACTGTCAGGGTCGCTGACTCGATGCGTTTGGCTATGCATTTGATGGGTCTGTGAGTGTCATCATTGCCTAGCATATTTGCTTTGAAAGCAATAGCCGTTGTGGTCTTAGGCCTAGGCTCGACAGAATGGGATTGCTGACTTCGCAAGGTCGATAGCCTGCGTTTTTGTAGAGGGACTGAGCTGCCTGATTATCGGCCATGACATGCAGGTAAATATGGCAAAATCCCCATCCGAGAGCAATATTTTCGCAGGTGCTTAAAAGCTGCTTTGCAGCACCTTGGCGACGTTGGCTCGGCTGAATAGCCAAGTTAGAGAGATAAGCCCGTTTGGGAGGCAGAAATTGCCAAGTTTCGCAAGGGCGCTGGGATATTTCGGCGGTCCCGATGATGGGTCCTGATTGAGCTGAGTGAGGGATGAGGGTGGTGGCGACAAGGCATGCATATTGGTGTGCAGGGGTTTTGCTCCTTGTCTTGAGGTCTTCTTGAATACCAATGCGCATCAGCCAGTACAACCACTGGGTAACTTGGGCCTGACCGTAAAAGCTTGTGAGTAAGACGTTAACAATATCAGACAGGTCCTTTGGTTGGGCGGCGCGGATGCGGAAAGGCTGCTGCTGATAGGTGGGGGGGACGGTGCGCTCAGCATTAGCCTGGGACATAGTAGTAAAAACTCGAAAGAGGGTGGGAACTTTATGTAGGACGTTGCATAAGCTTCGGCCTAAACGAGAGATTGATGCATGGCAGTTAGAGAGCGTAATCGACGGAAAAAGGCATCCAAGCACAAGATCTTGGTGGTGGATGACGAACCCGATAATTTGGATCTGCTCTATCGGACATTCTATCGAGATTTTAAGGTGATCAAGGCCAATAGTGGCCAAGATGCCTTAGATATGATGTCTGAACAGGGTGATATCGCTGTGATTATCTCTGACCAGCGGATGCCGGGGATGAGCGGTACAGAGCTGTTGCGCCTCACTGCCGACCGCTACCCTAACTCTATTCGCATCATGCTTACGGGCTACACGGATGTGGAAGATTTGGTCGAAGCCATCAATGAAGGCAAGGTCTTTAAGTATGTGACTAAGCCTTGGGAAGAAGAAGATTTGCGGACCGTGGTGAATCAGGCGGTCGATACCCACAGCGTGCTCAATGCCAGGACCCAGGAGTTGAACCGGGTGCTTCGCCAAGAAACGTTGCTGAATGCAATTACCAATACCATTCGCAGTGCTCAATCTTCTCAGGAAATGCTGAAGACGATTGTTGAAACGTTGGGTAAAGCCTTTGAGTTGGACTATGGAATCGTCAAGCCGCTGTCGGCGGCTGAGCTACACTCTCCCGCTTTTGAGTATGTTGGCACAGCGGTCCCGGAGGAGCGACGCACCCCAGCGGCGATTGATTTGCTGAAGCAGACGGTTTGGGAGACGGCCCTAGTTCAGCATTTGGAAGTGCCTGAAGATGTGGTGGCGGCTGCACCTGCCCCCGAGAGTATGGAGGCTTATCAGCTACTAGATATTCACACGAGTTTGCTGATTCCGTTGGCGTATAAGCAAGATGTGCTGGCGGTGCTGGCCTTGCATAAGTGTTCGCAGCAGCAACCTTGGGAAGAGAGTGAAATTAAGTTATTGACAACGCTCGCTGATCAAGCGGCGCTGGCACTGTCTCAAACGTGGACCTATGAGCGAGTGCAGTCGCTGGCCCAGCGTGAGGTTTTGATTAACACGATTACTCAGGCGCTCCATGCGAGCTTAGACCCCGCTGAGATTTTTGCGGCTATTACCCAAAAGTTAGGCCAGGCACTGTATGCAGATAGCTGTACCTTGTCGCTCTGGACAGACGATGCCTCCCAGTGTGTAGGGCGTTATGATGCTACGGGACTGGCCTCTCCAACGTTGCCAGAGCCGATGATTGCGATCTCGGACGACCCGATTTTAGCCCAGCTCCAAGAGACGAAGCAGCCCTTAGTGATTAATACGGCGGGATCTTCGGCGGCAAATCTTTCAGCTCATCAGACGCCTTCCGGTAAATTCGCATTGTTGGCGGTACCGTTGTTAGCAGATGCCAACATTACGGGCTGTATTGTTCTGAGGCAAGAGCATTGTGATCGCCAATGGCAAAAAGACGAGGTGGCGTTGGCTCAAGCAGTGGCTAATCAAGCTGCGATCGCAGTCCGCCAGGCAAATCTTTATCAAAAGAGTCGCAATCAAGCCAAGCAGCTCCTGGAATTAGATCAGCAAAAGAATGCTTTTTTCCAGAACATTTCCCACGAATTCCGGACACCGTTAACCCTCACCATCGGTCCGTTGGAATCTGCGGTAGAGCGTGGGGAAGGCCTAGATGCTGAGCAGTCGACGATTGCCCTGAGAAATTCCCGCCGGCTTTTGCGTTTGGTGAACCAACTGCTGGACTTGCAGCGGCTGGATGCGGGTAAAATGCAGCCGACTTTTCGGCCCTGTGACTTTGCGGCCTTTGCGGTTGAAGTGGTGGAATCGTTTCAGACCTACTGTGAACGTAAGCAGCTGAGCTTGCGCACTGAAATTGAAGCCTGTCCGCCGGTTTATCTGGACATGGAGAAGTTCGATAAGGTGTTGTACAACCTGCTCTCCAATGCGATGAA
The DNA here is from genome assembly GCA_039186165.1 of Cyanobacteria bacterium P01_F01_bin.53. Classification (GTDB taxonomy): domain Bacteria; phylum Cyanobacteriota; class Cyanobacteriia; order Phormidesmidales; family Phormidesmidaceae; genus Phormidesmis. The sequence goes on along the minus strand of JBCDAG010000066.1, from coordinate 18,611 downwards.
ATTTACCCCGGCGGGTAAGGCGATTACGGTCCGACTCAAAGAGGTTGGTGGTAAAGCTCGTTTGCAGGTGCAGGATGAAGGGATTGGTATCCGCGAAGATCAAATTCCTCACTTGTTTGAGCGATTCCGCCAAGCTGATGGCTCTGCGAATCGCCACTACGAAGGTACGGGCTTAGGGTTGTCACTGGTGCAAGAACTGTCTGAACTGCATGGTGGCAAGGTCTCGGTGGCATCGGTTTACGGCGAAGGGACAACCTTTACGATTGACTTGCCCTTGGGCTCTCAGCACTTACCGGCCAATCAAGTCGTAGAGCAGGCTCTCTCCACGGAAAAAGGCCGTGCGGCGGTTGAGCTTTCTGATATTGAAATGGCTTCGGCGACGGCGGATCGGACTGTGAGCTTGCCCCCTGAAGCGGAGGGTAGCCAAGTGGAGCGGGCGTCCTTTGAAGGTTCTCAGGTCTTAGTGGTAGACGATAATCCTGACTTACGGGCCTATGTCTCTAGTGTTTTGCAGCGCCAAGGCTACCAGGTGCGTACCGCTGAGCAGGGGGCTGCGGGCTTGGATGTGGCGACGACCTATAAGCCTGACCTCATTATCACTGATTTAATGATGCCGGGGGTCAATGGCTTAGAGATGATTACCCGGATTCGCAAAGATGCTGAATTGCAAGGAACGCCGATTATCTTATTGACGGCTAAGGTGGATGATGAGACTCGTCTAGAAGGGGTTGAACAGGGGGCAGATGCCTACCTTTCTAAGCCGTTTAATGATCGCGAATTGTTAGCAGAGGTTCGTAACTTATTAGCGCTCAAGTCCAATGAGCGTAAGGTTGCTCAGTTGAATCAATATCTCACAGAGTCGGTCCTTCAGCGATTCTTGCCGCCATCAATGGTGAAAAAGGCGAATGAAGGGGATCTGCAATTGGATTTACGCCCGGAGCCTCGCCTGATTACCGTGCTCTTTAGCGATATTGTGGGCTTTACGCAGTTGTCGAATACGTTGCGATCGCGCCGCGTTGCCGAACTGCTCAATGAGTACCTGGAAACGATGACCCACGCCATTTTTAACCATGGCGGTACGGTGGATAAGTTTATGGGGGATGCGGTGTTAGCCCTCTTTGGTGCCCCGGAGGAAATGAGCCCCTAACGAGCAAGTAAAACGGGCGATCGCAGCGGCCCGCCAAATGTACCGAGACTTGGATGGCCTGAACGAACGCTGGGCCGAACAAGGCATAGGCCCTGTGAAGTTTCGCTGTGGTATCCATCAGGGGACGGCTGTGGTTGGTATGTTCGGTAGTTCGGAGCGTTCGGACTACACGGCAATTGGGCCCAGTGTGAATATTGCCGCGCGCATTCAAGAGTCGGCCACGGCGGATACGATTCTAGTTTCGGCAGCGGTTGCTGATTATTTAGATGAAGAGGAAATCGTGAAGTTTGATCCGCTGAAGCTGAAGGGGATTGATGAAACGGTTCTAACCTTTGGGGTGAAGACGCGGTTATGCAGTTCTTCTGACGCTTAAACATTGGGACTCTCAAAACGATAGTGCTTTCCTGCGCCGGTCGATAGTATGAGAATCGCTAGGGCAAAAGCAAACGTGACGGAGTGATGACTGGGTGCAGATTACACCGCTTACTCAAAGGCAGTTACTCAGAAGAGACGGCTACTCAGATGCTAGGTTGGTTGCAAAGCTGGTCTCAACATGGTGAACGTTTCTCGTTGCAAGCTATGTGACCTCCTCATTGATGTCCTAGCCCTTCCTCGATGATTTCTCCTCTCCAAACCTGGCAGCATTCTGAACCCAGACGCCTTTGGCCAGTCCTGGGTGGATTGTCTTTTCTAGTGCATGTGGGGGTTTTAGGTCTCAGTTTGCCATATGTTTTGGAGTTGATGGAACCTTCGGGTGATCGCTCTAAAACCACTGCTACCCCGGTGGAATTAGTTGTTGTGGACGAGGAAGCGCAGGCGACGGTTTCACCCGCTGAAAAGCCAACGCCTCCTGACCAGTCGACGATTGGGGAGGCGCTAACTGAATCGACTCCTAAGCCGACTAAGCCTTCTGTTGCAGATGAGTCTTCTGAAACTGTCACTGAGGCCTCTCGGCCAGTCAGTGCACCGGCTGATAGTCGTCGTTCAGCCATAAGCCCTTCACAGGGCGTAAACGCTCCGCCTTCTAGGCCACCGACTGTGTCCGGCGCTGTTCAGCCGCAAGTGCCTTCGACGGATGATCCTGTTGGCGGAGATTCTCGTGATTCTGCGGCTGGGCAAACACCTGTGGCTACTCAGGCCGATTCACCCTTGCCTGCTCAGGAGACTGGTCAAGGAGTCGCTGGGCAAGGAAATGACTCTACACCAGCGGAACCGCAGGGTGAATCCACAGAACTCGCTGCTCAGGCCGAAGACTCTCAGGCCGAAGACTCTCAGCTTACAGACTCTTCACAACTTGACTCTTCCCAGGCTGAGGACTCTCAGACTGAAGATGTGGGCGCTGAGTCTGAGGCTGCTTCTTCAACAGCGTCTGAGGCTGAACCTGGGGTCTCTTCTGATAACGGTGAAGACGAGGGGGCAGCGGGGCAGATTGAGGACAATATTGCGAGTGAGCCACCGATTGTAGAGGGCGAGCAGCTGCCTGCTCCCAGTACGATGCCAGGTGAAGAGGCTCCTCAGGTAGCTGCGCTAGAGGTTGTGGGGACGGAAATTAACATCGTGCAAGATCAGAAGGATGTGCCCCCGAGGCTACTAAATGCCAGTGGAACGATTACCTTACAACCTGAATCATTGGGGTGTGGTCAGGTTGATTTTGCCCAAGGCCCGCTGACGTATCGGCTGGCGATTAATGCGGATAGTACCTTGCGAGCGGTTACCCCTGTTCCCTTGGATGAGCGGCGTTCGGTGCAGGCGGTAGCATGTCTGATCAGGGCTGCGGAGTTCCGTTTTGAACCGGCTATGTCAGAGGGCACTCCTGTGCTGGATGACAGTTTGCTGATGACGGTGCAGGTGATTGAGTCGCCGCTGGAGTGAAGCGTGGGCGAGGTGTCGTATTTGGTGCGTAGGCGGCTGGCCCAAAACCATGATAGGCTTCATAAGCTAATATAAAAGCGAGCAAAATTTGCGGGTGTAGTTTAGTGGTAAAACCTTAGCCTTCCAAGCTAATGATGGGGGTTCGATTCCCCCTACCCGCTTTGACTCTAGATAAATTGAAAATAGAGAGGCGAAGCCTGCAAACAATTGTTTGCTTAGGCTACTTTAGCCAGTTTTTTTGGGGCTATGGCGCGCCTCACCAAGGTATTGAGTGGGGCTATGGTGTTGAGTGTGGATATCGCTCTAAAGCGGTAAGCTACCCAGCAGCATTTTTCCACCAATGACCATGAGTAATACTGCAAAAATGCGCCTCAGTGCCTCGGCGGGAACGCGATGGGAGAGCAGGGTTCCCAATGGTGCACCTAGTACAGTAAAAGGGGCAACGAGGGCGAGCGCTGGCCAATATATGTAACCCGTAGACCAGTGGATTTGAGGGTCAGTTGGTGAAAGCAGTGCAAACGCTAACGTGCCTGTTATTGCTATAGGGAGTGTAAAAGAAGCCGACGTGCCGCTAGCATGCTTCATTGGCAAGCCGCAGTACAGCAAAAACGGCACGCTGAGTGCGCCGCCGCCAATGCCCAAGATGCCAGACTTTAAACCAATGAGACCGCCCACGGCTGACGTCACAGGACCTGAAGGGCCTTGGTCACTATCTTCAAAGCTAGGCGTCCAAGCCAGCAAAATTTTACTGGCAACAGCGAGTAAAAAGACGCCAAAGATGATCTCCAGCCAGTGCGTATCGAGGTGGCTGGACAGAAAGGTGCCAGTCGTCACACCAATTGCAATGCCTGGGACGACTTTTTTGAAAATACTCCACTGGACATCACCTCTGGCGTGGTGTGACCAAGTGGACGATGAGGCAGTAAAGAGCATAATGCCCATCGCAGTGCCTGCTGCCATATGCATTAAGGCTTGTTCGGGCAGGTGAATCAGTGAAAATAGATAAAACAGTCCTGGCACGATAATCATGCCGCCACCGATGCCGAGCATCCCTGCCAAGGTGCCTGCTGTGATGCCCAGGAGACTGAACATTGCAATATCTGACAAGACGATGGACATGGGATTAGAGCACTCGAAGTAAGCCTATAAATACTATACGGGACGGATTGGGCAATTAAGGCTCAGTTGCATCATCTGATTTCTAGAGGTTCATTTATGATGGGGCTTTGAACCCCCTTGTCACTCTTTAGGGATTTTTAGGAGGGATTTTAGGCATGTTGAGTGAGACGAAAAGGGACCGCGCTGTTGTAATTGGCGGTAGCATTGATGGCTTGCTAAGTGCCAAGGTACTCTCGGCATTTTTTGATGAAGTGGTGATCGTAGAAAGAGACGTCATCGAAGAAGATGCGGCTCCCAGAAAAGGCGTGCCTCAATCACCACAGCCACACATTTTGCTTGCCCAAGGGTACAGACTTCTGACGGCGTTCTTTCCCGATTTTGCGGAGGCGCTGACTGGAGCAGGGGCTGTGCCCATTGATTGGGGAAAAGACTTTCATTATTTCATTTTTGGAGGCTGGGTCGCGACCGATGCAGCAGGCACGAGTCTAAAATCTTTTTCTTGCACGCGGCCACTGCTCGAAACCGTTATTCGGCAGTGTGTAGAGGGCTTAGGGAATGTGCAACGGTTATCGCCCTATCGAGTCGAGGCATTGCTGGGGAGTGCGGAGACTGTTACAGGTGTGCAGTGTCGTCACGTGCGTGATAAGGGGGAGGTGCGATCGCTCCTAGCAGATCTCATTGTTGATACCAGCGGCCGTTCGACTAATGCTCCGAAATGGTTAGACAAGCTGGGCGCACATAGGCCGACTATCGAGACTGTTGATGCTGGTTTGGGTTATGCCTCCCAACGCTTCAAAATCCCTGATGGCTGGCAAGCTGATTGGAAAGTGCTATTGATTGCCCATCGCCCGCCAAAGCACCATCGGCTGGGGTATTTGGCTCAGGTGGAAAATAACGAGTTGATTGCGACATTAGGTGGCTATGGCTGGCAATATCCACCACTGGATCAGAGGGGCTTTCTTCAGGAAGCGAAAAAGTTATTGGCTGCTGAATTCTATGATGCGATCGCTCAAGCAACCCCAGTATCAGAGATTAAAGCCTATCGCTCTACCGCTAATAAACTGCACCATTACGAAACACTTGAACAGATGCCCGATGGATTTATTGCTTTGGGCGATTCTGTTTGTGCCTTGTGTCCTGCCTATGGGCAAGGCCTGACGACCAGTGCTTTGTCCGCTACGGTGTTACGCAATTGGTTAGCTGAGAGCCCTAAGCGTTCTCAGCCTCTGAGTGTCGGTGCTTTTCAAAAGAACCTGGTAAAGGAGGTGATGCCTGCCTGGCGTGTTGCCACTCAGTCAGATTCAGGGTTTGAAAATGTGAAAGGAGAGAAGATTAATGAGACGTTGCTTGATCGTTTCCTAAATGGCTATATGCAAAGGCTGATGCAGAAATCCCATTGCGATAGTGAGCTGGCTCTGCGACTGGCACGAATCACTCATATGGTTGATTCGCCGTTAAATCTCTTTCACCCAAACCTTGTGATGAAATTTTTCTAAGCTTTGGTTGTTGGCATTTTTTCTGTTAGTGCTTTCTCTTTCAATGCCTCTTCTTTAGACGTCGAATGTCTCATGCAGCATAAGTATCTTGAAACGAACGGGATCCAACTACACTACGTAACTCAAGGTGACGGCCCTTTGATGCTTTTTCTGCATGGTTTCCCAGAGTTTTGGTACTCCTGGAGACACCAAATTCGAGAGTTTTCCAAGGACTACAAAGTTGTTGCTGTAGATTTACGGGGGTACAACGACAGTGACAAACCTAAAGAGAAATCTGCCTACGTCTTATCTGAATTAGTTAAGGATGTAGAAGGTGTGATTCGGGCGCTGGGCTATGAGCAGTGCATTTTGGTCGGGCATGACTGGGGTGGTGCGATCGCCTGGAGCTTCGCCTATGTCTACCCACACGTGCTCAGCAAGTTAATAGTGCTTAACTTGCCTCACCCGGCTAAGTTCGCAGCAGGACTGAGAACGCCTCAGCAGCTTTTTAAGAGTTGGTACATTGCCCTATTTCAATTGCCGAAACTACCCGAAATCCTTTTAAGGGCTAACCATTACGCAGCTATTCGAGCAGCGTTTCAGGAGCAGGCTGTGAATCCCGATGCGTTTACTGAAGAAGACCTAGAAGCTTTTGTCGCGGCGGCAGCTAGGCCCGGTGCCCTGACCAGTATGCTCAACTATTATCGCAACCTCTTTCAGCCTCATAGTCTGCTTCGACAGACTTGGGACGTGTTGAAGGTGCCGACCCTTATGATTTGGGGTGAGGAAGATGTTGCCTTGGGGAAGGAGCTAACCTATGGCACGGAAGAGTTAGTGTCTGATGTGAGAATTCGCTACATTCCCCAGTGCAGCCATTGGGTTCAGCAAGAACAGCCTGAAATCGTAAATAGGTATATTCGAGAGTTCTTATCATGAACTGTCTCTTATGATGTCAACGTTATTAAAGCGTCGTCAGTGAACTGTGGCTGAATTGTGGGTCTTCTGTTGGTGTTGTTTTGAGTGTCTCAAGAGAGAATTATGTTGACTAAAATGTGTTGGTTTAGACCTTATTGCAGTTGTTGAGTGTCGGCTAAATGAGCTGAGTTAGTCGCCTTGTTTTTGTTTGTTCTATTGCTGGAGTAGCGGACCTTAAAATATAACCAACGCCTCGAACGGTATGAATGATACGGCTTTCTCCAGCGGCTTCGAGTTTGTTGCGGAGACTGCGAATATAGACATGGAGCAGATTGTGATTACCCATAAAAGTATCGTCCCAGACTTCTCTTAGGAGCTGATCTTTATTGACCGTTTGTTGAGGATGGCAGAGTAGGCAGGCCAGCAATTCAAATTCTGTTAGGGTTAGCTCTAGCTGGCGACCATTTCTGTGTACTTCATGACTGTCAAGATCTAAAGAGAGATCTTCAAAGGTTAGTTAGAACACTTGCCTTTCGGGGTGTCAGCTTACGTAAATTAATCGCTATTCTCAGTAAGAGTTCATCCATCCTCAACGGCGACAACAAAAAATCGTCAATAGGCAAGTCAGATAGGTTGATCTGTTGGGTATTGGTTAACAAGATGATCTTGAGTGTAGTGCTCAGTGAGCGTAGCCGATGGCATAGTTCTAAAATCGGTATGCCAGGGGCTTGTTCGCTTAAAAGCACTAATTTAGGTTTGGCCGTGCGAGCGGTGTTAAAGCCAGTTTTACTATCCTGCTCGAATACAACGCTATAACCTTCAAGGTTAAGTTCTATTTGCATGAGTCGGTTAGTCGGTTCATCGTCGGAGATGATCAAAATATCGGAAGTCATGAAGCCCTGATGGCGCAATGTAGCCCCCAGCATTACATCATGAGAGTGCTGTAACTTTATGCTGGGGCGTGTTCTAGAGTAGGGGCCTGCACTAAAATCGGCAAATTCATAGAGAAGGTGCTGTTCTGACTTATCGAGTCAATGACAGTGGTAAGCGCCATTTTTGGCGAATATTGGCTAATTACTGAGTCCTTTTACTGAGCCCGATGTGGCCTGACACATGAGTGCTCGTATGGTCGTTTTTTTGGTTCTATTTATTTGGGCTGATTATCTGGGCTTAGTACTATTTAGCTTAGTAATCAGCCCAATTAATTATGGTGAAGTGGCTAAGAATCATAGCTATGGAGGAGACAATGCTCCTCATAAGTATTTTAAACGGGAAATAGGCTGATTTATGCTCAGAATTCCCATTTTGTGTATTTAAAGCTTAGTTTGTGGCCAGATATGGTGAAATGTGTACCATTGCCCATGAGCACTCCAATGGCCTTAAGCGTAATAATCATAATGAGCATCACTATGCAGGCAGGGCCTTTAAATGAAGCGTCGTTTTTTTGTTTCTAATCTATTCTCTGCTGGGCTGTCTGGTGGTCTTATGACGGCTGGGCTGTCTGCTCCTTTGTTCGTCAATGTAAAACGATTAAGGGCGGAGTCTTTGGCGTGGGATTCTGGTGACGCTGTGATTGGTGAACCGGATGCTTTGTTAGCGTCTTTGCCGCCGTTGACGGTTTATCGGAGTCCGACCTGTGGCTGTTGTGGTGCTTGGGTCGAGCATATGGAAGCCCACGGCTTTCGCCCGCAGGTGCGGATGAGTGACGATATGGATGCTATTAAGCAGCACTATGGTATCCCTGAGGTGCTAGCCTCCTGCCATACGGCTGTGATGGATGGTTACCTGGTTGAAGGGCACGTTCCCGCTGACGATTTGCAGCGTTTGCTGTTAGAACGACCCGATGTCGCAGGCCTCAGCGTTCCTGGCATGCCAATGGGCTCCCCCGGCATGGAACAAGGGGATGCAAGGGATCCTTACACCGTATATACCTTTACCCAGGGTGGAGATATTGCTGCATTTGCTAAACATTCCTAAAAGCTAAAACCAGTGGCTTTGAAGAATAATGCTTGTAGAAGAGCGGCTCGCCAGAGCGGCCAGCCAGATCCGCTAGGAAGAGCGGCGAGGCTTGAGTACGGGCTTTGGCTTTGGTGCCCGCGAGCTGCTAGGTCTGGAGGTGCGAGAGCGATGATCGTTTCTTCCTCGGTTGCCGCCTCGGCCCCCTCGTTTGTTATTCCGTCCATTGGGAATGGGTTCTGGTGGAATGGAGGGATCGGGCTCGTAGCCTGGAATAATTTCTTTGGGGATCTCTTTTTTGAGTAAGCGCTCAATGCCTCTAAGCAGTCCATTTTCATCTATGCAGACGAGTGAAACGGCTTGCCCCTCGTTGCCAGCGCGTCCGGTGCGGCCAATTCGGTGCACGTAGTCTTCGGCCACATTGGGTAGCTCAAAGTTCACGACGTGGGGGAGCATATCGATATCCAGACCGCGTGCTGCGATATCAGTGGCTACGAGTACCCGGACGTCTCCTGATTTGAAAGCGGCCAGCGCTCGGGTGCGGGCACCTTGGCTTTTGTTGCCGTGGATGGCAGCGGCGGTAAGTCCATCTTTTTGGAGGTGTTTGGTCAGGCGATTGGCGCCGTGCTTTGTTCGGGTAAAGACCAAGACCTGACGCCAGTTTCGGGAGCCAATAATGAAAGAAAGTAGCGCGCTTTTGCGAACGCGATCGACAGGATACACGACTTGGTCAACGGTTTCGGCCGCGGAGTTACTACGGGCAACTTCGATGAGCTCAGGCGATCGCAAAAAACTATCGGCTAGTTTTTTAATCGGGCGCGAAAACGTAGCTGAGTAGAGTAACGTCTGTCTATCTTCAGCTACTAGTGCCAAAATTTTACGGATATCGTGGATAAAGCCCATGTCCAGCATGCGATCGGCTTCATCTAAGACCAAGATTTCAACCTTGGATAGGTCTAGCGTTTGCTGATTAACATGGTCGAGTAGACGGCCCGGTGTGGCGATTAAAACGTCAACACCTTGTTTGAGCCTAGAAATTTGAGGGTTGATTTTTACCCCACCGAAAATCACAGTAGAGCGGATTGGTAGGTACTGACTGTATGTGGTGACACTCTCTCCTACTTGGGCCGCTAATTCGCGGGTGGGGGTGACAATCAGGGCTCGAATCGGACGACGCCCGCCTTTGCTGGGACCTTTGCCCCTGTCTTTTCTCAGAATGGGTTTGTTGCTATTCGCTTTGCTGGGTGCTGCCTTTGCTGGCGGTGTCCCTTCTGGCGGCATTTTTTGGGGAGGGAGATCCTCGCAGAGTCGCTGTAGTAACGGCAGTGTGAACCCAGCTGTTTTACCTGTCCCGGTTTGGGCGCTGGCCATCACATCTTGGCCTCGAACCACAATGGGAATGGACTGACGTTGAATCGGTGTAGGTTCGGTGTAGCCTTGCTCTGCGACAGCGCGCAAGATTTCGGCCCTAAGACCCAATGCTCCAAAGGGGCTTTCGAAAGACATAAGCTAAAAAACTGGCTCCTAAGCAATCATTCTGGGATGCCCCACCCCAAATGCATTGCCCCATCGACAAAGGATGCGGACGCAGCATACGGAACTAGCCTAAGAGCAAAAAATCATTAATCACATGCGAAGTGATTTTCTATAGTCACTTCTGGCATTTGCGCAGACTAGAGACGCAGCCAAGGCACCATACTAACAGACTTTTTCGCTGTAGGCCGTTACTACGGATCGGCAAATGAGCCCTTTGCCTTGGCTATTAAGTAACTTCAGCCGCTGTTTCCAGACGATTGTTGAGCCAGTTCACCAGATCTGCCACGACCACCTTGGAATCGAGGTCATTATGGGGTTCGTGGTAACTCCCTGGATAAATGGTGAGGGTCTTGTTCGGGGTTTGGATTCGTTGGAAAATTTCTTGGCTGCCCGTGGGGGCAATGATGGGGTCTGCTTCGCCATGGGTGAGCAGAATGGGTAGCCTTAGCTTTTCAATATGCGCTTTAACCCAGTCGATTGTTTTAAGTGTTTCGGACCCCCAACGCAGGGTGACATAGGGATGAATCAGGGGATCTTCTGCAATTTTATCGGCGACCTCTTGATCTCGGGATAGACCGCATTCGTCTAACCCCATTTTCAGCGATAGGCGTGGAAATATGCCTGAAAGTAGCCGCGCGAGCACAATACGTATTTGGTTTGCGGTCCCGCCGCAGGGTTCAATGGGCGGCGCACTGATGGCCAGTCCACTGATGGCTAATGCTTTAAAGGCAGCGGTTTGACTATTGCGTAGGACACAGTCGAGGACGATGAGGCCTCCTAGACTATGGCCCATGACAAATAGGGGAACAGTCGGTTCTTGCCTCCGAACCAGTTGTAGAAAGGTTTGGGTATTGTCACGGTAATCTTGCCAGCGGTTAATGTGGCCGCGCTGCCCCTCGGACTTGCCATGGCCCTGATTGTCAAAGGCAAAGACGGCGTAGCCCGCAGCGGTGAGTGCATGGACGACGTTGCAATAGCGACCTGAATGCTCTCCGAGCCCGTGCACTAAGGCCAAGACACCTTTGATGGTGGTCTGTTGGTTGGTAGACGATGCTTGGGCCTTGGCTTGGGCTTGGGGGGAAGGGACGGCACCGTTGGATGTTGCGCTGACGCCGTTCCTAGTAATTTCTGGGGGTGTTGTAGAGGTTGGTTTTGGATACCAGCTTTGATAAAACAGCTTGAGTGAACGCGCGCCGACAAAGGTACCTTGTGATGATGGTTTCAAGGATTTCGAGACGGCTCCGCAGCAGGGTGAGGGCCCCTGCGAAATTTCCGGAGCACTACCCTGGGGGCCGTTCATGTGAGTTTGGGTCGAGGTCATTGCTACGGCTAGGTTTAAGAGCTACGGCTGAATAGAGTCAGCGTTGAACAAAAGGGACTCGAACGCTGATATGTGGTGCGTTGCTTTGTATCCAATCTACAAGATTTCGATGGTGCCTTGCTGTCCATCAATGCGAACGCGCTGACCTGTGGTGAGCCGATGGGTGGCATCGGTGACATTCATGACTGCGGGGATGCCATATTCTCTCGCAACGATTGCGCCGTGGGAGAGTTGACCGCCCACTTCTGCAATCAGCCCACCGATGCGTGCAAGCAAGGGAGACCAGCCTGCATCGGTGTAGGGAACTACCAGAATGGTGTGTTGATCAATGTCCAGCGTGCTTGTTTCTGACAAGCTGACAAGCACACGAATGGTTCCTTCAGTTTGCCCAGCACTGGCTCCGATGCCCTGTAGGGTTCCTGACGTTATGGATGCGGCGGGCAAAGAAAGCGTTTCGGTATTCGGCGTTGTTTGTGGCTCAGTTGTTGTGGGTGAGCCGTAAACCAGATAAGGGACGCGATGTTGGCCGAGTTGTTGCCAGTGCAATTTTTGCCATTGCACTTGGGCTAGGTCTATATGATTTTGGGTATGGCCGTGGGTTTGATGGTTGGGTTGGCTCTGTGTTGGTTGGAGCCGTGCGTACTGGTTACGAATGTCTTCCCAGGTGAGGAAAAAGATGTCGCCTTGGTGTTCTAATCGGTCATCAGCCAGCCATCGGCTTTCGAGTTCTACAAAACAACCCCTCAATTCGGCTAGCAGGCGGTTGTAGACTTCTGCAACCTGGCCTTTGAGATCTAATCGGGTTTGGACTTGGTGGGTTTTCCAGCCACTGGCATTGGTTTGCTTTGTGGGCGTTGAGGACTCTGGGCTATCTGTCAGCTCGGGGTTTAGTAAGTACTGGGCTAGCAGTTCTCGTACGGGTTGGGGCGATTCGCGCCAGGTTGGGACCGCAATATCAGTGGCGACTTCGCTGAGGTAGCCATATTTGTCGAGGAAGTGATCGAGCTGATCGAAGACGCGGTGCCCGTCGGGATGTTCTGAGAGGGCCGCGAAGAGGGAGGCTCCTGTGGTAGGGGTGGTGCGCTCACCAGGGTTTAGGGGGGAATGGAGGCCAAGATCGGGCAAGAGCGATCGCAGCTGAACGGCCATGGCCTTAAGTTTCTCTAGGGCGACTACTTCAGGGCTATTGCTGTTATCTAGAGTGGCCAAATCCACCTTGAAAATGGCCTGTCGGAGCGCCAGGCTCAAGGGGGCCAAGATGTTGTAGTAGGTCGCTTTTTTTAAACCTGATAGAACATCCTCAATACGGTCTACGATGTCGGCTTCTGAAAGGCTAGAGAGGGGCTGTTGGCTAAATTGTGCTTGAGCAGGTTCAAAGATTTCTTGGTGATCTTGGGCGAAGCTGCGGGGCAGGCTCATTTCTTGACGCAGCAAACGCCAGAGGCCAGGTGCATTCCGGAGTGTTGTTGCCAGGGGCGGGCGATTGAAGGCGGCACCTCGGGTCAAAAAATCTAAGCTCTCGGGAGGCAGGCCCATACGGGTGAAGATTTCGCCCAGCAAGGTCGCGTTGAAGTAGGCTCTGGCGTAGTGCAATGTGGCAGTTTTGGAAAAATCGAGGCCTTTGGCGCGATCTCCTAGGACGCTAGTAAAGAGATCTCCCCAGACGCCGCAGGTGAGGGGGCGGTTGATAGACCATGTGAGGGGGCGAATGACGCCGGGAATGACTTCGGCGGCAATTTTCCGAGTCCAAATGGGCGTGAGGGTTGTAATCGGGCGACTCTGTAAGACCCAAAGTTGCTTCCCGTCAAAGGTCCATTCGATATCTTGGGGAATGCCATGGAATCGATTTTCGAGATGGCGAGCCAGATAGGCGACTTGTTGGATAAGGGCTTGGGGGGCCGTGCCGTGTCCCTCGATAGGGAGTTCTAAATCCTGAGGGATTTGCCCATCTTGTGGCCAGTCTTCTGGCCAGCTTTTGGGGGATGTGTCACTGACGGTGACTTTGTATTGCTCTGGGGTGATTTGGCCGGAGACGACTTTACTGGCATCGCCGGGTAGCGCCTCGATGACGACGGTGTCGCCGCTGTGGGTGATGGGATCGCGGCTAAAGGCGACGCCCGAGACTGTGCCAAAGATATGGGGTTGTACGAGGACACTCATTTTGCCTTCGGGCAAATTGCGGCTTTGGCGATAGCGAATGGCGCTGGGCGCATTGTAGGCGTTGAGGCAAACGGTGATGGCTTGCTCTAGGGCTGCGGGACTCTCGACTTGGGTGACCGAGACGTATTGGCCTGCGGCGGATGAGGTGAGGGTGTCTTCTCCAACGGCGGATGAGCGGACGACGACCGGTTCGGTGGGGGTGGGGGAAACGGCTTTGATCAGGGCGGTGGGATCGTCGCCTGCAGGGAGGATGTAGCCGGGAGCGACGGGATAGCCCCAGGCGTTGAGTTGTGAGAGGGTGGCAGCTTTAGGGCCGACTTTGTCTGCCGATAGGACGGTGGCGAGGGAGGGGAGGGCGCGATCGCCCTGGAAGAATCGGAACATTTTGCGGGATTCGCCAGCGCTTTTCATGGGGGGCAGTTCTAGGTCGTCGGGGATTTTGCTGTAGATCCAGAAGACGAGGCCGCTGAGGCAGGCAACAGCGGCGACTCGTCCACCTTGGCTGGGATGGGCAAGGGCGGTGAGAATGGGCATGAGGACGAGGACGAAGAGTTTGCCTTGATCCCGCATGCGGAGGATGGTGAAGCCGATGAAGCTGATGCCGAAGGTGAGAGCGGCAACGATGGGGTCGTAAACGAAGAAGCCCCAGGCGATGTTGGTGGTGCCTGCGCCTTGGGATCCCCAGTAGCGACCCATGACGAGGAAGATGAGGGAGAAGACGGGCCAAATGTCGGCGCCGTAGGCGTTGCTACGGAAGAAGTAGCGGGCAATAAGGACGGCGGTGATGCCTTTGAGGGCTTCTGCGATGACGGCGCAAATGCCGGCTAGGGTGCCGCCGTGGTAGAAGGCGGCGGAGACGCTGATGTTGCCGGTGCCGAGTTTTTTGAGGTCTTTGTTGGTGAGTAGGCGGACGATCCAGCCGGTGAGGGGGAGGGCTCCAAGGGCGGGAACGAGGGTGAAGATGAGGAGTGCGCCGAGGACTTGAGCCATAGGGGGGTGCGGGGGTGCCCTTAGCAGGGGGAGAGCGACTAGTTGTTATGAATGAGGATTAGGAAGAATTCAGGGGGTAAGACGCAAGACGCAAGGCGGCAAGATCGGGGCTTTCCTCCCCGCGCCCCTCCTTTTGTTGGGAGCCCTTGTTTGCTGCGTGGGGGCCGAGCCTCCCCCACACCCCCCAAATAAGAGAGTTGCGGCTGGGTTACCAAGGTCTTGCACCTGCTGGATAGGAAGAATTTTGAGCGAAGAGTTTTGAACAGTTATTCGGGTAGGTGATGGCGTATATTCGGGTAGGTGATGGCGTAATTTTAGAGCGGGTGGCAGGGTTTGGGATGAAGGGCTCCAGATCTATTAAGGATGTAATTTTTAAAGTGACCATCAAAAAAGACATTGGTGGGGGCGTTGTGGGCCTTGCCAATGTCTTTTTCGGATTTACTTTTTTGGACTTACTTTTTGAGTCTCAGTGGTGGGGATTTATGCCCTGGAAGGAATAGATCTTTTGGTTCTGAGGGTTTGTTCGATTTCTAGGAGGGCGGCGACGCGGTCTTCAGTGGAGGGGTGGGTGGAGAAGAGGCTACGGAATGATTGTTTGGGGAGGGCGTTGACAATTAGCAAGGGGCTGAAGGCGGGATTGGCGTTGATGGGGAGGCGTTGGGCGCTGGCTTCTAGGCGCTGGAGGGCTTGTGCTAAGGCTCTTGGGTTTCCGGTTAGTTTGGCGGCACCGGCGTCGGCAGCGAATTCGCGGGTGCGGGAGATGCCCATTTGGATGACGGTGGCGGCCATGGGGGCGAGGAAGATGGTGGCCATGAGGGCGATGGGGTTGGCACCGCCGCCGTCACGATTGCGGCTGCCACCAAAGAACATGCTGTATTGGAGCATCTGGGCGAGGAAGGCGATCGCACCACCGATGGTGGCGGCGACGGCCTGGGTCAGCGTGTCGCGGTTGATGATATGGGTCAGCTCATGGGCGAGAACGCCTTCGAGTTCTTCTTCGCTGAGAGCTTTTACAATGCCTTCGGTGACGGCGACGGCGGCGTGCTCCGGGTCGCGGCCTGTGGCGAAGGCGTTAGCGGCTTGGCCAGGGACGACGTAGACGCCGGGCATGGGGATTTCAGCTTTTTCGGCGAGGCGCTCGACCATGGTGTAAATGGCGGGGGCTTGCTCGCGGGTGACAGGCTGGGCCCTATAAGCGGAGAGGGCAATTTTGTCGGAGTAGAACCAGGAGCCAAAGTTGGTGACAGCGGCCATGACTAGGCCTAAAATCGCGCCTGTCCCGCCATATAGCGCATAGCCAATGACGACCAGTAGTCCTGAGAGCAGGGCTAGCAGTGCGACTGTTTTGAATTGACCTTTACCCATAGCCGTATCCTCTGGTGGATGTTCTGATTGGTTTCTTGAGTGCTGCGTTGTTTAGATGTGCTGTCTGGGTTTTCGTGCTTTGTGCTGTCAAAAGTGTATCAATCCGCTCTTTTCTCAGACAGCGGGTGGAATACGAAAGATATGTGCGGATTGACGAACCTTTTTGGTGAAGCCTAGAGAAAGAGCCTGTTAGATCTTCTCTACCTAGGTATTAACACTGGCGTAGCTTCTCTTTTATTAACGCCCAAACCCACTACACTTCTAAGGATCTTAAGTATGATTTTCGGGGATTTGTCTCCTGCTTCCTATGGTCGGCGGTGCTTTAGGCCTCTGGCTGCGTACCTTTCCCTTACTTTGACTGCCTTGCCGTTGGCGACCCTTCCTCAGGTTGCTGAGGCTGCCAATGCTGGGTCTAGGGCGAGTGGAGCTCCTGTTCGTGAATCTGTGGGCGTGCCAGCTATCTCGATGGTGCCGCCGGAAATAGCTACGCCCGATATTATTGCGGCCAATCGTCAGTTGGCTCAGGTGCTGCCTGAGAGTACGCCGATGGCCTTTTTCCTCTCTACCCGTGAGGAAAATTGGGAGGGGCTAGAACGGTTTGCTCTATTTTCAAAGATTTCGGGGTTTATGGGCGGCTCGCTGACGCCACGCAGTCTTCCGTTTTTTCCGCCGTCTTTACAGTATGAGTTCGACGGGGATATTCAATCCTGGATGGGTGAACAGGCGGCGATCGCATTTCTCCCTGACACGACTCCCCGCAGCGTTGCGGTGACGGATATTCCCTCGAAAATGTACATGGTATTGCCAGTGACGGACCAGGCAGCGCTGGTGCCTTTTCTAGAGGCGCTGGAGGTTTCACGGGAGGGCGTTACACCTGAGAAAACAGTGCATGAAGGGATAGAACTGTGGGTATGGCCCACCCGTACGGCCTCTTGGGACGATGGGGCGGATTTTGGCGATGGCCCAGAAGTTTTGCCAGAAGTTGCACCAGAGGCGGCACCAGAGACCACACCTAACTTGCCAGATGTGCCATTACCTGAAGCAGCTCCACAATCACCTTCAGATGAGGGTTCTGGTATGGCTGAGCCTAAAGCCGTTGACCCTGATCCGACCCTCGAAGAGTTACCGTTGCCTGAGGACTTTGGGGATGATGAGTGGGGAACCTATGAGGTGCCTGGGCTGACGGTGGCGATGCTGGGTGATCATTTGGTTTTTGCCCAAGAGGCAGCGGCGGTAAAGGAGCTGATTGATTATCAGCAGTTTGAGGGGGCTCGCTTAGGCGATAGCGAGCTGTTTTTGCGATCGCAATACGCTGATACGGAGGGGGCAATTGCCCGTTTCTACAGCAACTTGTCGGAAGTCGTGAAGTTCAACCTCGATGGCACGTTCCCAGGTAATCCCTTCCCAGACGGTAGTGGTTTCCCTTCTCCCGTGCCCTTGCCACCTGGCCTACCTGATTTCTCCACCTTCCCAGGCCTGACTCTCCCGCCAGAGGCGCGGGAAATGGCTTCCCAAACCCTGACCGGGGTCACCCTCGATATGTTGGTGTATCCCCAGGATGAGGGCATGCGTTTGCAAGGGCGAATCTATGGCAATGGATTGGTGCAAAGCACCGCGACGCCTGATTTACCCTATGCCGATTCCGCGTTGGCCTTTGTGCCTGCGCCCACCTATGCCCTGAGTAGTGGTCGGGATGTGGCTGGTTTTTGGCAGCAAATTGCCAGTGGTTTGGCCCTGAGTGAGGCGACCCGGCCTTTTCTAGAGCAGGCACGGACCATGGTGTCTTTGGCCACCGGGCTCGATTTGGACACGGAGTTGCTAGGATGGATGGATCGGGAGTTTGTGCTGTTCTTTTTCCCTAGTAATGAGGGTGGGCTCAATAGTCTTTTGCCAGATGCGGGGGTAGAGATTGGGGTGGCGATTCAAACGAGCGATCGCACCACAGCCCAAAAAGCCTTAGATGCCATAGACGAGCTTGTTGGTCCTTACATCGCGGTGGATGCCACTGTAAACGATACGCCCGCCGTGAGCTGGCAGGGGCCTAATTTCAGGGGCTCTCCCGAGCCGGTGAGTTACCTGAGCCATAGCTGGATTTCTGACGATACCGTGCTGATCTCTTCTGGGGCAGGGGCGATGAAGCGCTTGCTCAATGCAACCGCCTTTGAACCGGTTGATGAGCACCCTACCTTTCTGAACGCCACCGACTCATTGGCTAATCCTAATAATGGATATTCCTATCTCAATGCCGGATCGACCCTTTCTCTGATTTATAGCCAGTTGACCCGACGGTTTGGGTTAGGGGATAGTTTCTTTTTCCAGCAGGTGCAGAGCATTTTAGGCACCATTCGTGGCTTTGGCGCGACGACCTCCAGTACGGATGAATACTGGCAGCTAGATTCGCTGATGAACCTGGCTCCGGCGGAGCAGTCCCGCACTTCTGTGGCGTTGCCTGAGCCGCCAGTGAGTGATCCGCCAGTGACTATTCCAGTGGAAGGCTTAGTGGAAGACGATGGATGATGCCTGAATGATGACTCCAAAACTCACGATTGATACTGTGCAAACAAGTTTCAATGGGGGTGGATGAAACCGCTGCCTGTTCACGTAAAAGAAACATAATCTACGCCTTATGTGAGTGTAAAACGGTTACGGACAGGGTGTTGCTCAAAGGTCAACACATCAATACCAAAGTGCTTTCTGAGCAAGATACGCAGGGTGTGACTGGCAACTTTTGCAGAGACGTGGGTACAAATGCCCG
>JBCDAG010000065.1:0-23063 GCA_039186165.1 Cyanobacteria bacterium P01_F01_bin.53 | reverse complement strand
TCAGCAGTGTCGGGAGCGGGATATACAGCCTGAGGCTCAGGCGTCCTGCGAATAGAGCCGATAAAGAAAATGGCCCCTAACAATATGAGTGAGCCAGGTATGACAATCACAAAGCGCATGATTCTCTCCTTAGTCCATTTCTATCATCTGAGATTTTTTAGAACCGCTATTTGAACCGCTATTTGAACCGTTGTTAACAGCTGATTGACTTTGGCGTGCTTTCATCGTTTGCATTTTGGCTGATAGCCGGTCAAAATGGCCAAAATCCTGTCCCCCTAGCTTGGAAGACACCTCACCGTTATTTCGTTCAAAAACAACACCACGACCATCCTGTTTATCGGTAATTCGTAGGGTATCCCCTTCTCCAATCTCTAGCTTGAACTGGCCATTTTCCCGGTCCCAGGTGTGGGCATGGGCAAAATTTGTCAGAAACTGCCGCACCGTTGCCTCTACCTTTTGAGTTTTGGCAGCGTAGGCGGCCTCCACATCCAGGCTACCTTGGGGCATAACCGATGAATCCAACTGGTTATCCATCAGGTTCTGGCGCTGATGATGGGTTAGCCGGTCACTGACAGAGAGCACCGTCATCCGCCGCCCAAATCCCATAATTTTAGAGGTTTCGAACTTCATAAGTTCACCAACCGCATCTTTCAAGACGTAGAGGTTTTGGCCCCTACGTTTAATAGTACAGCCTCTAACATGATATGAGTGTTCGCCCGTACGTTCATACCCGCGCTGAAAGAGCCGATGAACCGCATGGGCCAATCGTTGGTTCTGGAGGGCCGTTTGCTGGTTGGCAAGCCAAGTTGTCCCTTCCTGAAGCCGACTTGAAAACCGTTGACTCACCTGCTGTTGCCAGTCTTGAAGGGTTGCTTGTAATAGTTGGCGTGTATTACCTTCGGGGAGATTTTGGCTCTCGCGGGCAAGCACTGCAATGGCCGAATGGTTTTCTGATAATTTCACAATGTTTTCTGATTCTCGGCCTTGCGTCACTAAGGCTGATAATGCAGGAGTCTCTTCCGACAGAGCGGGTGTAGCCTCAGAACCATTCCTGTTTTGAGTAGCTCCATTGTGGGTTAGAGGTGTCTCATTGCTGGGGATTTCATTAATCGGTGTTTCATTGATGACAGCCTTTGGCAAGCCGTTAAGTATCGGCTGAGATAATCTTTCTGGCACCTGCATTTGACTGAGCGTGGACCAGTCTTGTTCAGTGACGTGATTGCTGACCAGCTCACCTTTTTGCGCCCTTAAAACAACTCGCTCACCCTGGCTAATAGTAATCTCTGAGTCTTTTTGTTGAATTTTATAGCCCTGAACAGAAACCTCGTCATAGATGCGATTTGGCTGTCTCAGCGGATTGAGCAAATACTCCGCCGTAGTAATAAGCTGAGTATCCCGAGCGCCTTGGGCAAATTGAGCAGCTTGAGTGGCAGTAACAGCATTCTCAGTCGTCTGACGGGTAGTGCTCTCCGCTAATTCTGCACGAGCGCTTATGCTGGGTCCTTTCGGCGCGTCTACTATTGGCGGTTCCGGGATTGGCGATTCGGGAACTGTTGCCGATGGCTCATCTTGACTTTGCTGGCCAGCTTGCTCTACCTGAAAGTAAATGTCATTGGTTGTTATAGTGCCATCCCGTTCTTCCCTAAAGAGCAAAACGTCACCATGAAAAATTTCGATGGCGGGCACTTTGCGTGCGTACTGCGCTGGCTCAATGTTGGGCGTCACAGGTTGCTGAAGGGCATCGGTAATAACCTTCAAGGTGTTGGCATCGAGTTCATGACGAAAGGGGCCATCGGCCAGCTGACCGTAGACCAGTCGCCGCCCCATTTTTATACGCAGGGCATCTGTGGGCTGCTGGCCATTTCCATTTGTTGTTGTGCTTGTTGATTGGAAAACGCCCGGAATCCTTTGGGCAATTTGGGCGATCGCATTGAGCAACTGTACCTCATCTTCCTGTATCGCCTGGGCTTCCGTCGGGCTAATCGTAAAGGGCATGATAAAACTCTCCCTAATTCAATAGATTTTGTAAGGCTTGTACTTGGGCCATGCCTTCTAGGCGATTGATGACAATTTCGCCACTGATCTGAAAAAGGGCAATTTCATCATCGAATCGGTACTCGATAAAAGAAGGTTTGTAGTCTTTGTGGCAATCGCGCAGTCGGGTGAGTACACCATCGACTGTGCGGATGTAGGGCACATCGTCAAAGAGCACTTCAATTACCTTGGGCACATAGCCTGGGGGGAGCGGCGGTAGCAATCGGTCTTTCGCTAAGCTTTGGAGGATAGTAGGCTCATCATTTAAGGCCTTAATCGCCTTGGTCGAGAGCCCCCATCTAGCTGGGTCTATGGTTTTTGGTCGTAAGGTTCTTGTAGACATATACTCAAATTCCTCATGAAATAAGGCTTATCGAAAAACGTCATCAAATTCGTCTTCGGTAATATCAACATCTGCATCAGAAAAGGGAACCTCCTGATTTGAAACATCACTCATCGGTAGCGGAAACAGCCGCTCCGCCATCTCTTTACGCACTTCGTTTTCTTGGTCTAGATCAATCAAAGTCCGCTGACTCGCGGCGCGGCGGATTAGACCTTTTCTGACACTGCTGTGCCAAAGCGCTTCGCTCCGTGTCTGGGTGTTGTCTTCTCGTTTCGAGATTTTCACCTTTAGCCTGAGTGGGACAGAAGCCTCTCTACCGCCGCGATAGGCCGGATTGATAAAGACGCACTCCCCTTGGTCTAACTTCAAGAATTGGTCGGGGGTTAGCAGTGGTACTTTCTGGTAATGCTCTGAGCGGCTACTGCTGCCGTGTCTGCCATGGGTGCGAGAACGGGTGTGATAGCGCACTTCTTTTTCCCCAAGGTAGCTAGAGAATTCCTGGGCCGTTTCCCGGTCTTTTGGATTGAAAAAGACTTTGGTCCCACAGGCAGCAAAGAGTGCCTTGGAGAGTTCTCGGCCATAAATATGCTGGAGCTGGGCAAAGTTTTGATAGCCCAGCAATGCAACAAAGCCATTAGAGCGAAACTCATTGATCCACTTGGGTAAGTCAGGTAGATACAGCGTAGGGAGCTCATCCAAGGCAATCACCAGTGGCTCCTTACGGGCCTTGGCAAAGTTTCGGGAAACAATCAGATGAAGGACAGCGGCCAACAACGGACCAATCGCATCTCTCTTTTGGATATCTGCCTGCAAAAAAAGAACGCGCTTTCCGGTGATATCCAACGGGACTGTGGTTTTACCGCAAAAGCTCTCTACCAGGGATTTCCCCGTGAATGACTTCAACGTTCGCTGGGCCGTGGCCACAATACCTGCAATTTGTTTCTCTGCACCTTCCGATGACAAAATCTGGTTCAGGCTTTCCATCGTCCAAATTGGAATCCAGCCAGAGTCTCCCGCGACGCGAAGTCTGGAAGGGAGTTCTGATAGGGCTAGAATTTTGCCTGCCATCAGCAGGTCTGGATAGGGTGTGAGTTTGGCCAGGAGCATGACGGCTTCTACCAGGGTGGTGCCCGCACTGCTAAAGAAATCGTTTTCTTTGTAGCCACTATCTCGCTGAGCATTTTTTTGTAAGACATAGGCCAGTTGTGAGGCCATAAGCGAATCTGTTTCATCGGTGAGAAAATCCAGTAAATTGCAGACGCTGGTGTAGGGTTGTCCAGGTGCAAAGATATCTACCTGGTATCCCTGGGCGGCTGCCCAAGCGGCATGGGTTTCGAGCTGGCTACCTTTGAAGTCATAAACAACAAGGGGAAAACCCTGGGCGATCGCAGAGCGAATCGCTGGATCAATAATGCTGTAGGTTTTCCCAGAATCGGGCGCACCGGCAATCACCAAACTCTGCTGTGCTTGAGGAATGTCTACATTGCCTGCCCTCAGAGAAACCTTGGCGGTTCGTCTCTCTTTACGCTGTTTTCGAGCCGTGAGTCTGGCCCGTTGTCTTTCAGCCTGCCCGGCAAATCGCCCCGTTGAAAGTTTGCCTTTGCGGCCAGAGCCAAATAGCCATGAGCCACCCAGCAAAATCCCACCACCTAACAGCAGTTGCCCTATGCCCGCATTGGCAAAAGCAGCAACCATCTCCTGAAAGGTATTTGAATAGGTTTGTAGCAGGATTAGTTTTTCCATCTTGTTTAATCATCTGTATCCATAGGAAGATACTGCGCTTCAACGACCTCGTAGCGCCCATCGTTTAGCCCCAACCGCATCCGCAAAAGTTGCTCGTCTTCCAGCTGATGAATAATCAGCGCTGGCATGTTGTTTTGGAGGGTGTCGCCTGTTTCAATCAGGGAAATCTCAGGTGGCAAATGGGGGTCAAGATAGAGGCTCAATACGCTTTGAAAGCCCTCATCTTCTAATGGCACATAGCCGAAAAACGCGCAGCCTAGCGCGCCACAAAGCGGATTGTTCTGAGTGGACAGATCTGCAATGCGAGAATCAATCAGATATATCGGGGTTGTTTGCCCCGGTTGCCAAGGCCGCATAATTTTCATATGACCTAATTCACCCTCAAACTCAGGTGCCAAATTGTCTGCGGCAATTTTCGTCATTAGGCCAGGAGGTGCAACCTCTGTGGCAGGTTGCCATCCGTCGCCCTCAGAGCGAGGCCAAACCTGATAAACCCCAATAATCAGTGGGAGGGAGAGTGCCGCACCGCCTGCGATTAGTCCTGTTTTAAGTCTCATGGTGTGGCCTCCTGTGACCGAGCGGCTTGGTCGCTTGTCATCAGCTGTTCGGCAATGTCAGTGGGGACACCTGCGCCTTCTAAAACAGAAATATCAACTGCACCGCCACCGCTAACTAATACCGTCCAACCTTCTTCAGTGCGTGAGAGAACACTTTGCCCGCCAGCTTCACCCCAACTCCAGGTTGCGATCGCATAATCCTCGTCAACAACTGTTCTGCTAATGGTGGGCGACTCAGGCAAACTCTCTCGGCCATCTTGTAAGTACTCAAGGGTTGCCTGATTTATCTCCTCAACTTCTGGGGGGATAGTTGCTTCCTCTAGAACGCCCTGAGCAAGAACAGTCGTGCTCGGCATGATCGAGAAAGTATGGTTAGGCATGAAAATAGCTTGGACAAGGCCTGTGCCCATAACAATCAACGCACAGGTTGTCAGCGCTAGCATGATTAAGCTCTTGAATTTCATCATGAATGTCTCTCCAAAGTGGATTGAGGAACAAGTTTGAGAAGCAGGTGAAAGCTTAAGTCAATTACTGCTTTATTCGATAAACACGGCTGCTCCCGCCTCCATAAAAGCCATTGAAGTTAAACCCTGAATCCCAGGCGAACCGTGCTCGGCTAGAAGAGTTCGATCGGACCTGAGTACAGCCATCGTCAAGGCAAATGCCAATGTGGGCCTGAGAGCCTTCAATCACGATGTCTCCCGCCTGAGCTTCTGATTGAGCGACCTGCGTTCCTCGACCATTTTGCAAATCAGCTTCTACTGAAGGCACGTAGTTTGTGTTGGCCCCCAACGGTTGCACACCGGCATCCGCCAACACTCTGTTAACGGCCCATGCGCAAGCAAGATTGCCCCCGTCTGGCCCCATAGAGGTATCAAAGCCCCCCATATTGCCCATGGATTGATAAATGCTCTGATTCGTGGCACCAGCGGGCGCGGCTTTGCCTAAAGACGTTTCTGTACAGCGCTTACCAGCTCCGGCAGCAATGGCTGTGTTGTATTGATTCGCCAGTTCTTCGCCATAGGTTTTAAGCGTCAGCCTGCCATGGACATCAGAAGAGCCACCATCTATCGGTGCACCCGGACCACCAAAGTGGATCTGACCAACGCGCTCCACTAACCGCTTACCGGAAAATCCCTCTTGCTGTGCTTGTTGAATATTTCGGCTTTGATCGCCTTTAAAAATATTGTCTTGAGCCTCAGCCGGGAATGCCCTTTCTAGCTCTGCCTGACTAATCGCCTTGCCCGCATCTAACCGAGACAACAACGCAACACCCCCCGATTGTTGCCTGAGCAAGGCCCGCACGTCAGGACGGTAACTCATGTATTGATAACGGCCTAACCCACGACCGCAGTTTCCATCGCCATCACAAACGTAGCTGCCAACTGAGCCGTAGTTTCCTTCAATGCTAGAGAATGCCGCCGCTAAAGCAGAAAAATCGACACCCCCAGGCCCTTCTCCACCAGGCTCTTTATCACAAAGCCCAAATCCGCTGCTAAAGTCACCGCCACCGGGCAAAGCATTGGCCGGGATGCCCAGGGCACGTGCCTGCGCCATAACACCTGTTGGAATTGAGTCAGGTTGGCTTCTGCCCCCTAAGCCATCCAACAGGCCCACGAGCATAAAGCTCTTTTCTTGATAGTTCAAGAAAGGCACTGGTCCGAGGAAATAAGGGGTACAACCCAGATCTGGAATACCTCGATAACAGACGCGAAAAAACAGGGCCGTGCTCACGGTCCCGCTGCTTTCATCCACATCCCAAAGAGCCACCTTAAACGCATCACCAAAGGGATGTCTGCCAGTGGGTTCCTGGCCACCATTCACCGCCTTGAGAACCCCCTCACCGCCCGCTACTTCCTGATACTGACCGGATATCCATTGCTTACCGTGTAGTGCCGGTGAAGCGGTGAGTTCGGCATGGGCACAGTCTGTTCGGCAGGCCACGGCAAAGCCCGCTTGCCTACTGCCGGAGATTGTATTGTTACGGTTTTGTTCTGCGGGGCCATAGGCTACATCCACCATGCCTAACATCCCGACAGCACCGACTGGATTGGGCATTTTATCCAGGGGAATATCCGCTAAGCCGGGCACACCGCCTAAGGTGCTATTTCCCCAGTTTTTCAGGTTCTGAAGTGGAATATTCTCTAGCCCTGGGATATCGGTAATAGCAAAGCTACTGAGCTGAGCACATAGGTCTCCTAGGGCCAACTGGCCCAGTACTGGCAATTCTGATAGCACGGCACCGATGGACTCAGACAGATCGACTTTAAGATTTGATTTGGATAGGAGCTGAGCGATGGGTCTTACTTGCTTTACGGGCACATTGCTCAGGCCAGGAATCGCTGTCACCAAGTCATCAACAGTTTGCCAAGCAATCATTTCTAACTCGCTCAGGGCCACCTGCTGAAGGTCAAACTGACTGAGCGTGGCAAGGGTGTGTAGATTAAAAATTTGAGGATACAGGCTGGTTTGAAAATCACCCAGTTTGAGATAGGTATCAGATGTTTGGCCTGCTTTCCACTGCCTGGATAGGTCGTAGCCCACTGCCTGAATAGCGTCTGACGGAGCCGTAAACGAGCCATCAGAGAGGACTGGCGGCAGCGTGCGAAAAGAAATGCGTGACCAGTCGGGGACTCTTGCCGCTTGCCCATCCCACTCAATCGCAGTGGTGGGAATGGCTGGCTCAGGTGCAATGCTGGCAAGAGCAGGTGTTGAAAAGAGAAAGAGCAACAGCCCAATCAGCAGGCTGAGTACGATACCCACAAAAGCAAAGCGTTGACTCTGTTGCCAAATTGATTTCTTAACCATGATCCAAACTCCTTTTAGATGGCTAAGGTTGGACTGGTTTGCCCGAGTTCAGAGAGTCGAATCATCAGCGACTGAGAAACCCCTGCTTGATTCGCAGCAGTTTCAGCGGACATACCTTCTCCAATCAGTGACAGAAAAGTTTGTGTGCGCTGCCACAGGGGATCTCCTTCATTGATCAGATTCCTCGCCCGCGCAACTTCCAAGCCTTGTTCTATCGCCTCAATCCCTTCTGCTCTTGTCAGTCGAGGATTCACAGGAGGGTTGAGACCAGGCGTTCGGGTTTCAGGAGCTTGTTCTGACTCAATATTCAAAACGGTGTAGCTAGGGCTCCCCGTATCCGGAAAGGTGAGTCGAAATGAATACAGGTTGTTATTTGTCAGCACCGTCAAGTTGGTGACATCGGTGCTGGGGAGTCCTGGGAAATCAATGGGGTTAATACGTCGCAGATGAATGACGCTGGCAGCGCAAACTTGATCAGTATCAGCCGCTGAGCAATTGGCATCATCAAAATCTAGGGTTGTTTGGGAGGGATCATCCAGCCAAGCTTTTTGTATCGTTTCACCTGTGGGGCGAAAGTTTAGAGTGAGGCCCTGTCCACGATAGAGCGCGACTGAGGTTTGTGAATTAGGCTGGGCGGATGTGATGGTTTGGGCGAAGCTGGAGGGTGCGATCGCCCAAACGAAAAAGAAAAGCCCAGCGAGGGTTAATCGTTTCATGATTCATTCCTTTGAAAAGGTGGATGAAAGGGGAATTCTCTAAAAGCTCAATGGTCTAAAAGCTTGCAGTTCTAAAAGCTCAGGAGTCTACAGGCCTGAGGGCATTTGCATAGACCGATTGATAAAGACCTGAACTGACGCACCTGCGGGAAGGTGGGGAACACGGGGCTGCGATCGCAATCTTTCGATAGCTTGCTGATTACGCTCACTGATGGCATCAAGAATGGCGTCTGAGCCACCTTCTAGAACACCCGCTAAAATATTGGGCGCGGGATTTGATTCTGTAATAACGGTGGTGCCATCGCCCGTCTGAACTCTAGAATCAGAGCGAGTGTAGAGTTCACCCACACGCCGAATCGCACCCAGGGCAAACTGGCCCATATCCATCGCAGCAATATCTCCCCCCATATCGCCGTAGTTTTCTGCAATCAGGGGATTGCCGCGATCGCCTCGAATCAAAATTGTTTGGCTGGGCAGTACCAATTCCCGTTGAAAGCCTTGCTCTTCCCAAATAGCCTCAGTGGCAGATAGCTGTACAAGACCGTTTTCTGAAACCCGATCTACCTGCACAGCCAATACTGCGCCCGCAGGGATAGCAATGCGAGAGGCATTGTTGGTAATAGGTTCAGAAAGAACGACCATAAAGCGATCTTCCACGCCTTCGCTATCCAGAACCACAGGCGTTACCAATTCACCAGCGGCATGTCCCCCGGCGATGAGAGACTGCATGGTAGTTGTGCTGCCAAGACTCTGTTCATCTAAAATCCGTGATTCAGCATCCGACAAAATATCCGGTTCTTCTGTTGTCGGAAAATTTTCAGCAGGCGCTTGTACAAGCGGTGATTCGTCTGGAGGCTTACTCTCCAAGGGCTCTGGTAAAGGGTCAGCCACAGAATCTTCTTGGAAATCAAGAGCGGCATAAGCTGGCTCGGTTGCAGAGGTCGCAGCAAAGTAAGCTGCCGGAATAGCATTGGTTGCAGCACGCTCTGGCAACGGAAGATTAGAACCACGGGTCGCCACAATATCAGTTTCGGTTGAGCCTGCTAATTCTCCGTTGTTGCTGCTGCCATAGCTACCAATCCGGGCCAGTTGTCGCCATTTTTCAAAGGGATCAACATCCACAAAATTATCAGAAATTGCCGCTGGGCTCGCTGGCGTATTTAACCTAGGGGTGTTGGATTGTATGGATGGTGGTGGTGAACTAACGCTGATGGTTGGCGGCGTTGATCGTGTCGCGACACTGACTGATTGGGGGCGAGCGGTCGGTTGGGGCGCTGGTTGGGCTGGCTGATTACGGCGAGCAGAAGCAGGGGTTGCCGATTTTTTATTGTCTTGGACATAGGCTTGAGCATCCAGTGCCATCTGAGACTTGAGCGTGGCGATCTCTTTGTTCGCACGCTCAAGCTCAGTGCTTGCCGGATCAGTGCCTGCCTCAGCAGCAGCAGTGACATCAGATTCTGAAAACTTCTCGGAAGTCGAGGGCAGGTTTGCCTGTGGAGTTGGCTGACTCCCTTTCAAGAAATAACCCACCGCCCCAAACACAGGCACTAATGCCATAGCAATGAGGGCCAGCTTTGGCACAGGAAGTTTCCAAATAGGCCGAGAAGAGTGGACATCGATATCGGCAAAGGCATTTTTACTCACCAATGGCTGATTGATATCCGGTGCTCCGGTCAGCTGTCGTAGGGTCTCTTCATTTGTTTCTGCGCTCTCTTCCGCGCTGTTTTCTGCGCTGTTTTGTACACTTGCTTGCACAACTGATTGATGGTTAGTAGGAGAGTGATTTGACGCTGTCATAGGTTTACTCTTCTGTACGAATTGGACGAATCTCTTCTATTTGCAAGCCACTTTCTAGCGACTGGTAGACTACTTTTTGTTGAGAGGTTGCGCCCTCTTCCAAAGGCTTTCGAGGGGGCTCAATCGCCCTGAGATAGAACCTTCGATTGAAGGGGATTGTGGTGCCCGCAGGGTTAGAGGCATCGAAAATCATCCGGGTGGCAATGAGATCTACTTGCCAGCGGCCTTCTTCTAATTCTTGGGGTGGTGAAATCTGTTGGGGTACCAATACGGCTGAAACTTCACCACTAAAAACGCCTTCTGGAATGATGTCATTGCTCAATGTCTGGAGAAACTGGTCTCGAAAATCAGGCGCAATCAGAAAGGACGCTGCCCAGGCAGAAGACGGGACTCGTTGCCCCCCAGAGACCTCAACACCTTCATCCGCTTTTTGGGCTTTATTCCCTGGTAAGGAGCCCCAGGTAAAGGTCATCGTGGCCCAGTCGGACACGACACGACGAATGACTTCTGGCTCCCGGTATAGGTAGTCTGCTGGGCGCACGGTAAAGGCTTTACCATCAACCTGTTGGACGAGGGTCGGGGGTGTCTGATTAGAAACTTTAGAGAGAGAAAAGGCTAGCCAGAAAAAGGCCACAGATAATGTCAATAGCCCCACTGAGAGACCCGCGAAAGCTAGCGGAAGAATATCGCTAGAGTCCACTCTGGGGAGTTTTTGCTTGCGCAAAAGATGGGATAACTGCATGATTTTTTACGGGTGATGGGTTATCGGGGGAACGGGAGTGTGGAGGTGCCCACTGAAATAAGTCGAGTCACGCCGCCGGAGACACCTCTAAAGACAGCCATGCCCGCACCTCCGGCAATGGATAAGGCCAAAATTGGAGCCAATACGCCAATGAGTAATAAAAAGCCCAGGGTATTTTGACTTTGGGCATCGGCGGCGACAATCACCGTCGCCGCCAGACCAATGATGATGTTGTAAGAGAACTTAGCCAGCCCCAGGCTAAAAAATCCTGTGAGCCAAGCCCAAATCGGACGGCCTTGTAAGGGAATGGTGGAACCAGCTACGGCAATCGGTCCGATTAATCCAGTGAGGAGCATGGCTAGCTCCAATATGGAGCTGAATGCCCACTGCCATCCTTTCAACAGTCTTTCTGCGATCGCCTGATTGGTGGTTTGAAGCATGTCCTCTGCGAGAACATCCAAAAGCGGATTTTCTCTACCCAAGTCCGTATCAGAATCGTTATAACGACGCCTGATTTCCTCAGTCCTCGCTTGATTCTCAGCCCACAGTTGTTTAATTCCTCTGGTCCAGAAGGGGGTATTCCGATATTCTGTTTCCAAAATTCTTTGGGCGGCTTCTCCAGCTTCAATAAAGCAAACAACTTGGGCCTGACCTTCCTTGGCTTCGCAATCTACATATTCACGTTGTATCCGCTCCTTTGCCTGTTGTGAAACTACAATGTCGTTAAGCGCATTCAACATCGAAATCTCACCGACTTGGATCTCTAAAACTGTTTTGGTTTGGTCGTTAATGACATTCCGGATACCCAAGGTGATCTCGCCTAGCAGCGCACCGTTGTTGAATAACAGGGTTGCAATCACAAATACCCAAAGGACGTGGGGCAGTGCCGGGAAGATACCGCGCTCAATGGCATCTTTAACCCAGCCAACGGCAAAAAAGATAAACGTGCCGACCAAAATAATTGCCGCGAACTGATTAATGCCGACATACAGGCCATTGGAGGCCTCAAAAATATCGATCCAATTTTGGTCCCAGGCTTTTTGAATCGCATCCAGTTGCTCAATGCTCTCTTGAACGAGGCTGGTACTGTTCCCAGATTGCGCCATGAGCACATGAGAGGCGTAAGACATCAGCTGCATCACTCCTCTTGAGTTTGAACAGTATTTTGGTTTTGATTAGTGCCCAGCAGTCCAGGAATGTAAATGGGGGCCTGACTCGCACTGCTAATCGTTACATGACGTTCTAGCCGGGCTCGGCGATTGGCTTCGTCAATGCCTTCGCTGGTATTGGCTGCGAGCTGAGCTTGAATGCCCTGAAGTCGCTGAAGCTGCATTAAGGCGGCGTGATTATCGGCGGTGAGCTGGGTTTGGTTGGTGAGAAGAGAAGCGATCGCAGCATCAATTTCAGCCGACTGCTTCATCACATCCTGAGTAACCCCCAATCCTTGGGCTTCCTCAGCCATTTTCTGTACCTGCGTAGCACCTGCGTGGGTGCTTTCAATCAGGCCTGCTGTGCGTTCAGCCTCTTCTTCTAGCCAAGTTTTTCCTTGTTCTCCGAGCACCGGTGCCGCGATCGCCCGTGCCGATTCCTGGTCGTACAAATTGGCCAAATCCCGCTGCTGCACGACGGGACTGTTGCTCAGTATCCCTGGTCCTTTAGAGGGTTTGGTGGTCCGCAGCTCATAGGGCTCGGGCAGTTCGCCCTGTTCAGATTGAATCCCACCCCAGTCGTCCCCGAGGGCAACATCCATAATGGTTTCAAAAATGGGATCGACCTTGCCCAGTTGTCCAAGCAGATAATCCAACGGGTTAGAGTATTGTTCTAAAACCCATTGCTGCCACCTTTGACCCATGTCGTTGGGAAGGATAGAGGCGGTTGCCGCCCCCACGCCCAGTAAGGGAATCAGGGCAGTGGCACTGATTAACAGTGCCCGCCAACGTTTCGGTTTCGCGAAACGAATACTTTTCATAATGACCTCTGAAGTGTTGAAATAGTCTGATTTTGGATGCAGCCCTATGCGGCAGAACTGACCTCTGATGCGTTGAGTTCAGGAGATTGTTTCGGATTGGAATCGGCTGCAATCTCATCCGCACTCTCATTCGCAATTTCATCCATGGAGCGTCCTGCCCTCACTGCCTCCACATAGGCCTTGGCAAAGGTCGAATAGCCCGCAAACTTGTTAGCATACTGAGCCAGTACCCGCTGCCGGGCTTTCTGTTCTTTAGGATTATTGGCAACTGCCGCTAGCAGCTCCGGTGACGGATGGTGTGAACAATGGGTGAGCCGCGAATCAGCATCGACAAGCCAATGGGAACACACCCTGGATGGGTCAATGCGGAAAGACTCATCGGTATTGGGCATGAGCAAGTTGGGATCGTAGCCAAATAACCGCTCGTATGAGAGCAGCGCATTACTCTGAATAGCACCGATAAAACGGGTATTCAGATTCTGCAAGATTTGAGACCCCGCCACCGAATTGGCAATCGTATCGGGGTCTTGACCAATAATCAGCGGACGAATGCCGGACTTGGCCCCATTGGCGCACACCTGGCCGATAATCTGCGCGATGCCATCGTACTTGAACAGAATAGGACTCTCATCAATGGCGAGGAGGGAATCGGTGACTTCCAAAGCACGGCGGAAGGCCATGGACTGGGCGGAGAGAGCCAGCACCGCTGCTTCTATGTTGTCACCGACATTGCGTAGGGCGAAGATGGTGAGCTGGGCATTGGTGCGAATGGAAGAAGGTTGGGAGATTGCCCGGCCCACTCGACTGGTGAGCCAGCCGCGTAGCTCTAAGAGAATCGTGGAGAGCGCATCGGTCACCAAGGTAGAATCCAAGCCTAACTCTAGCGTTGAAACCACATCGACAAAGTCCACGAGTGTGGGCATTTGCTGCCACGCAGTACTGCCAAACCCTTGAGAAAAGGCAGCTTCGTAACGGGCCATGATCTCAGGTCTGTCGAAGAATGCCGCCAGGGCTTGCCACAAAATGGTGTGAACTCGCTTGCCCATGGCATTTTCGGTCTCGGCACCCATTACCATGGTGTCGAGGGCTTTGACCAGAAATTCTTTGTAGTCGTCTAGCCGTTCCTGCCGTTGTTTTTCAGGTAGATGGTGCAGGTCGGGAATTTGAAAAAGATTGTTGGTTTCAGAGCCAACATCAAAGTAAGCACCTTGGTCACCGAAGAATTTCACCAAGTCTGTGTAGGTTGTGGTGCCATCAGGTTTGGGGTAGTCCAGAGAGATAACGTTCATGCCGTTGGCAATCGCCCACATAAATATCTCCGCAGCGAACACCGATTTCCCACCCCGCGTTTCGGCAAAGACACCCATGCCTCTATGCTTGCGAACAAAATCAAGGTGTATCGGCATATTGCCTGCATGGGTAATCAGCTCAATCCCTCGGGTATCAATGCTGCGGGGACAAGCAAGCGGCATCAGCCCTGGGGCCTCATTGGTGAGATAAAGTTGCTTGCGGCCATCGCCTAAGAGCCAGTCTTTAACGATGGGGAGTGACCTGAGCCACAGCGACCAAGCAATCTCTGTTTCTCGGATAAACGTCCCCTGATGAAAGGTATTGGTCAGCTTTTGGCAAGCTTCCGCAAGGCTTTCAGGGCGCTCCCGATGAATCAAGGCAATCACGCTGACCCAGATGGGCAACGCCCCTTGGTAGATTTGTTCCTGGGCATCCACACCTTGTTTCATGCGTAGTTGGGAGGCCACATCCACGTTCTTGAGGAGATTGGCTCGAAAGGTTGCCGTTAAGCTTTGCTTGGTCAGCCGTTGCAAGGTGATGCGGGTCATCGTGGGGTCAGCAGCGGCTAGCTCACAGACGAATTCACAGTTGGGAAACTGCGAGAGCGCCTGCCAGAGAAAGTAAAGCTGGTGCTCAGGAGAGGTGAAACCCATGGGCTTGGACTCCAGAACCACAGCACCGACGTATTGGCCTTTTACCCTCACCCATTGGCGATCTGCTTTGGGATGGGCAGGTCGTCCGTTTTCACCTCGAATCAAGACTGAGGCGGCATGGAGTTCGTCGTTAATCTGTTCAGAAAAGGCTATGCCGTCTGGGGTTTCTGTGAGGGTGAGGCATTGGGGAATCGGGCGGGGTGGCCCATGGTTGAACTGTGACTCCAGGTATCCCCAAAGCTGGTCAGCGTTCATCGGGGCCGCTTGCAGACCCATCCGGGCATTGAGCTGTTGTTCCCAATGCAAGTAGCCGTGGGTAAAGGCGGCATTCAAAAGTTGACCATATTCCTGCTGTTCTTTCTGGTCTTTCGCACCTTTGAAGGTGTCGTACTTATCGACAAACCAGGCCAGCACTTTTTCTACCTGATCCGCGTGGGTGCCTTTCCCAGATTCCACGGTATAGCTGGCAAAAAGATAGAGCTGCTTGGGCTGGCGTTGGCCTTGCTCACTCATTTCTCGAACAGCCCGCTGTTGGGCCATCAGCAAGAACTTAGATTCCAGACTGGTATTGTCTTGAATGAGAGTTTCGAGTTCCTGCTGGCGAGGGATGTCATGGGCAAAAGACCGGAGGTGAATCCGCAGGCGGTCACCTGGGCGAAACCCCTTCAACCCTTCCTCTAAATGAGACAGTACCGTTGCCGCCTGCCCCTTAGCCAACAACGTATGAATGCCCAAGGGTTGAAAGCCAAACACAAAGGTGTACTGGCCGCGTTTTTTCAGCAGATATGCCCCTACATCTCGCCCTCGGAGGGCCAATCTGCAAATGCATTCCAGATGGGACTCGTCCTCGAAGGGGCGGAAAGAATAACGTTGTGTGCCAATCCGGGGTTTTGTGAGTTGTTGCGTCATAAAAAGTACTGGCCTCCGAAGAAACAAGATGTTAGGGAAGACAGCGGCAATAGCGCACGTAGCCGCGACTCCAGTTGGGCACAGGAATAAGCTTGTGGGTAAACTGCCAGGTCTTTTCACCCACAACAACCCACCAAGTGCAAATCAACCAAACGGTACAGAGGAGAAAAGCTGGAAACCCCAACCTGAGTAAAACCTGGGTCACAAAGTAACTGATCACCAAAATCGCCAGAGAAGGGGCGAGTAAGTTTGTGGGAACGGGGCCAAGGGTGGGCTGGGTGCCCAAGCTCTGATTCACCCGGCAAAAAAGGCGCTGTTTTACGGTGTCTGCCATGGACTACGTCCCTCCGGTGGTCGTTGCAGTACCCGTCGTGCCACCAAAGAACAACTGGCTCATGCCTTCAACGACGACCACAGCGGCAATCACAATGAACGCATTTTGCATTAGCGGCTGCCACTGCTCGCCCCGCTGGGCCTGATAGACGGCAAAGAAGATGAAACCCACGGCGGTGACCCAAAAGATAATGCGCAGCACGCCAAAAATAAAGGTGACAATACTGGCATCAATGTTGTTGCCGAAAATAGTTTTCACCTGACTTTCAGCCGTTTTAAAGAGCTGCGCAGAGGCAGAATCTGCATGGGTGACAATGGAAAAGAACAACACTGCCCCTAGGCAGGTACCGAGGAGCTTCCAACCACTGAGACGAAAACTACCCAGGCGATTTGTCAGGGCATATTGAACAGAAAGGGTGGCCAAAAATGAAGCCAAAAGAGAGTTCAGCCATGCCGATACTGTGCCACGGCAAGGCCGACGGTGGGTGCGGCAAGGCACCCCCTGTACATTATTCATAGGTCTATTCCCTTGAAAAGATTGGATGAGACGTTAAGCAAAAGTGGACTAAGACTGGAAGCTATGAAATAGGAGCCGCTTCCGAATGACGCAGTTCAGGATCTATAAGTACTACTTAAATGAATATTAGTACTACTTAAGAGTATGGTTCACGGATTCTTGGATTGTGCCTTCTCTTATCTTTTCTTAATTAGTCATGCTAGGTATATCAGTGGGAAAAGAGCTTTAAAGTTCGCTTAGCAGTACTATTTAGCCAATTTGCCTGGGCCGCTGTCGACCTAAGCTGAGTTGTCGGTGAAGCCGTTTTGAGTCATACTTTTTCTGGGAAACATCTACTTGGCAGTTTCTATAAAGCTAAACTGTATGAACTACCGAACTTGATTGTTTGGGGATAGGATGACAGCAGTTTGTCTGGCCCCACCATGTCTGATTCTGCTGCAAAGTCCTCTACTAAACGCGCTAAGGCTAGTGACGATGGCGGTTGTCGTCCTACCTTCTACATGAGTACGGAATTGTTGACGGCGATTGAGACGCAGTGTGAGCAAGAGGGTGGCAAAAAGCGATCGCCCTTTTTGGCTGAACTTTTGGAGCTTTTGCTGACCAGCCCTGCGGGAGAGCAACTGCGGACCAATGCGGAGAAGAATCGGCGCAGCCTCGTCCATGAGCTGGAGGCAAATTTGGTGCTGTTTAATGAGCACATTCCGACGACGGAGATTGCTGAGCTGGCCGAGGCGAGTCAGCGAAATGTGGATCAGATGCTGGTTCGGTTGGTGCTCTTGGGGCTCAGGGTCTATAAAAATTCCCTGACTCGCATGGAAGCTGAGATCCAAGAAGGCAATGACCTGGTATAGGAAGTAACGATTTCACAAGTATTTGTACGTGATTTCCGGATGACTGTTTTATCACTAGCAGGTTGGAGTGTAAGCACATCATTTTTGCCATGATTGCCTAGATTCCAATAATGCTGATGCCCCTTCCTGAAATACTGGGCTGATTCAACAACTCTCTCATCTCTTAAGGTTATTGGGATCTGATGTTATCAATGTCTGGCTAAGCGGTTCTCCTCGTCATCACTGCTGCCGACATGTTTTTACTTTCAGGTGGATGAATCGATACACGACAAAGCGCTACGTCGCGATCTGCTGTTCAGAAGCGGAGCGATTAGCAAAGCTGGATGGCACACCGATTGAAAACATTCGCTATGCGCCGAATGTAGATCTCTTACATCGGACGGATTGGTGGGCCTATTGGTCGGATGAGCAGGTGACGACGGCAATCTCTCTGCCAGACACCTTGCAACCCAAAACCTTATCCCAAGCTGCCGCAGATCTCATTTTTGACGTGTGGGCGAGTGGGCTATCGGCTCCCCACTGTGGATGGGCTCTGCTCACACAAGTAGAGCGAGTCTTATCCAGTGAAAGAGATTCTTGCCAGGAAGTTTCTGAGGGTTTCTCTTCTCAAGAGAAGCTGACATTGGAGTTGACCGACGGAAGGCTGGCAATTATTTATCGTTGCTCTCGCTTCAGCAACTGTGAATACCACTGCGATTTTCTTTCAGAATTACCTGAATAAAATCCTTGCCGTGTCTTTCCTGTCAAAGTAACCATTGGCCAGGCAATAAAGCTGTTGGTTACAACGCACGAGCCCGGTTCAGTGATTTGGCTAGGAAAACGAGCGAACGACTCTAGGCTCTCCAAACTGGCAAGCGCAATATTCTTGTCACGCATTTGCACGGGCTATGGACTTGAGGCATTGCAGACATTCTGAGACCTCATCACCAGACATCATTTCTCTGGCTTTTCAGACGGTGTCATAGTCAACTGCTCAATCCTTTCTTTGACTAAAGTCCGTATTTTGCCAGCCAAGGACAGCTCTTCCCATGCGGCATCTTCCCGACACGTCTCGATAGCCTCCCGTAAGTCACCGATATCAATTGTCAGTCGATCTTGTTTTTTCTTTTCAGCCATCGAAAAAGCCTTAAACCGCCCACCCACTACGGCTCACAGTTTATCTCTAAAGCTAATCGATTCCATTTTTGAACTTTTTATCATCTAATAGTGATAAAAGATGATTTATGGTGATAACATCGTTTTGGATGTACACAGCAAGCTTTGCTTTTTCAGATCACAGAGCCTACCCCTCTTAGCTAGGCCAATCACGAAGCCCCATCAGCGTTCATTTATTTGCCCTCTACTCGCTTCAAGGAAGCAGGTGCATCATGTCCATACCTGTCAAAATCCCCCTCAACGGCATCAGGTGTTTGCGCATCCCCACCCAGATCGCCTTCAGTTTTATTCCTATCGTCGGTATTATCTGGGCCGCATTCAAAGGTCACATACCTCAGCGCCAGCAGCCAACAGCTAACCCGCATGAGCTATCCACGCGATCCATCGTCACAGAACCCACCACCTCGGCCATCGTGCTCAAGCAGCCGCAGTCACCCTAACCGGCTTTGCTCAAAAATCTGACAACTCAATACTTCCAAAAGGCTGAAGGGCTGGGAATTAGATGCTCCATGGTGGCCGCTCTCCCTGCAAAAAATGCACCCAAAGCTAACAGCCAGCGGCCCCGTGCCGCTCCACAGCAACCAACATCAAAACCAACACCCACAACAACACCGAAACCAACACCCTCTTCATCACTGACATCACCATTAAAAAACGAGTCTTGGACTTGCAAGACTTACAACCCTATTCACACAACAGGAGTGCCTCATTATGGCCAAACAACAAATTGCCAAACTCATCCAGCAAGAAGTCACGCGGCCCGATGAAACGAGTGCTGCAATTGTTAAAACCCAAAACACGCCACTTGCTGACCTCCAACTCTCTGCCCAAGGTCTCTTCGGTGAATCTAAAGCCATTTGGGAAGAGTTCGTCGCCTTCGACCAAGAGCATCAGCTTACCCAACGGGTTGGGGCTCAGCTCTGGCGACTGACAAAAGCGGTTGGCAAACCTGCCCTCGTTCTATCCCTCAAAGGGATCCAAACCGCTGTCGTCACCGTTGCCAATCCTGACAATCGCGCGGCCCTGACTGAACGCTTTCGTCGTTTTAAGGCGCAAAACACTGCCGATGCCTCTACTGCCGACGCCTCTTTAGACCTTTCTGAAGAGTAATTTTTTTGCGCCTTTACACAGCTCACCCCACCTCACCCCGCCCCCTGGGTGTCCTCCCACCCTAGGTGAATGACAACCCAGGGGTAAGCGCCCACCTCGCGGTGTGCTGCGCTTACTCGTTTAGTCCCGTTCAATCTATGGAGACCCACCCGTAGAGTCTGGTAAATCAATGGTTTCAGCGCCACAGTCCCCACCGCCACCCCCGACAATCACCATCCTGGCTAAGGAGTGCCGGGGTGAGATTAGCCTCAGGCAATTAGCCAAAATGCTAGAGGCAGATGTCGCCAATGTGCGAAAGGCGAAAAAGTGGCTAATTGAAAATCGTCACGCATCCTTCCAAGGCTACGAACTGGACAGCCCCCTGAATGCGGAGCAAGCCGAGACCATCATTTGCTTTCGCAGTCATACCACCCAAGGGATAAAGGGAGATGAGCTGATTAAAAAGATGTTTCCCAATCCCCAGGCTAAGCATCAAAAGAAAGAGGCCCTTCGAGATCTCTTTGAACGGCACCATCTTTCGCCTTGCCTAGCTGCAAAACTAACCCATTCAATTTTGGAGATATTCCATCGATGAGATTCAACAAACTTGCCAAAGAACTAGACCTGTCTGTCGGCGAACTAGCTGACAAAGTGAGCAGCCTTATTCCAAACGCCAACGCGGGCACAGACGTGAGCGATTCGCAAAAAGAACAGATTATCGCGCTGCTTACCCAGGCCAATGACACTGAGGCCTCTGACCTTCTCTTTGCGGGTAGCGCTGACCCCATCCTGGCCATTCTGCTGGAGAGAATAGAACAAGAGCAACAGCTTGAAACCCCCGAGCAAATTGTCGATGAGATGATTGCTCGGTATCTGGAGAACCCAGAAGATATGCCCAGCGATGCGGACTATAAGGAAGCCATCATCACCTATGTCTCCCTCGTAAAAAAGCGACACAGCCGCAGACAGCAGCAGTCCTCCAAGCTGCGCTCGCTCTTAAGAAAGCACGCACAAACGCATTCACAAACGGAGCCGTTAGCGCTAGAGACCTTCTACACCAACGCGCCCGCGACAGATACGCCCAACAGCAAGCTCGGCAGCAGCAAGCCAGCGCCCAAGCTCGCCGCCAGTGGCGCTTAGCCCGTGTGCAACGGGCCAAGGCCCAGTTCTGCTTAGCGCTGGCCATTGGCGCTACTACCCATTCTCTTTCCCCCTACGGGAGTGCACTACCGATGACAGCAGACACCACAACAAACCCCACAACAGCCCCTACCCCGCCCCCTCAACGCTCAACCAAGCCTTGCCGTAACTGGCTGCACTACGCCGCCTACTTTATCTGCACTGGGAGCCTAGTGTTCATCGCTCAAAACGGGGAGCCCAGGCAGACAGAGAACGCCTTGCTCACGGGTGCGATCTCCTGTGGCGCTGTGGTCAGCCGCGACTGGTACAAAGCCCGCCTAGATCCCAACCTGGCCCACGACTCCACGGCTGCCATCGGGCTCTTTGGTGAAATGCTCCACGCAGGCAGAGCCCAGGCCAATACCAATGCCGCCCACTTAAAGCGAGTGGAATTCCTCCAAACCGACTTAGTCGAAGCAATGACGGCGCTCAACAATACCCTGCGCCAAAGCCCAGAAGAGGGTGAACCGCCCCTTAGCGTCCCGTCACCCTCTTCCCTAGCGGGTCTACCGGTCATCCAAATGCCGGGGCCAGTGCCTACACAACCTCCCCTTGAGGTAGCCACGAACGGGGGCACACATATTCCTGACAGCACCACCGTGCAGCAAAGCATCCAGCTTGCTCGCCCCGGCTTTGACACCTAAGTCCTTCTCGTTTTCATCCGTCCTATGGGCCTCAAAATCACAATCGAAGTCGATGGCCAGACCGAGCAGCAGCTCGCGCCCGTGCTGAACCAGTGGATTGTGCGGGGGAGCCCGCCTTTGCACCATGAAAATCCCGTTCCCCTGCAAGGGCAAATTCAACAGTTGATGGCCGAGAACACTCACCTGCAAGCGCAGCTGAGTCATCGTCAAAAGCGCCTTGTCGCCGCGCCTATCCCCCGAGCCATTGCCCCTGCCAGTCAGCCATCCCAGTCGGTAGAAGTCTCTGCCGTTCAGCCGCCTTTGCCTAATCAGTATCACCCTCATCGCAGGGCCATCGTTCGTCGCTGGTTCAGCAGGCAGGTGGGCGGGCTGGTCAGCAGACTGCTTGGCAAACGGCGGCTCTTGATTGTCCTGTTAATCGCCGCTGGAACGGTCGCCCTTGCACCACAGATGGTCGAATTGCTTTGGCCCCCGACAGAGTACGCAGGTGAGAGTGAGGGCGGGCCGGGTGTGGTGACTGAGAAAACGCCATCGCCAGAAGCAGTTCCTGCTGAAACGGTTACTGGGCCTCCACCCGGCCCAGCAAGCAAAGCGGGCAGTAAGTCTCCGCCGCCGCCTGCATTCCAATAAGTCCAATTTCCCTTTGCCTCGGAGATGTCCGATGACCTACGACAGCAAGACCTATGGTACTTCACCCTTTGGGAACAGTCCCTCCCTAAGTGCACCTTCACCGGAGCCCCTCAGCGACCAAGGAGAACCGGCTGACCCTGCTGAGGAGACAGCCCTTCCCGATATGCCTACAGGAACAGCCCCGCCGCTGAAGGCTAAAAAGAAACGCCTGCCCAGATTCTATTTGCCCCACGGACGACTCACTGGGCTGAACTTGGTGGGTGAAGCCGCTGGGTGGCTGCTGGCTTGGGGGACGGTAGGCTTTTTCAGAAGCTATATTCCCGCACCTGTCCTCACGCTTTTCGATCAGGTTTTTACGCCTTGGGGTATGGCCACCATCACCTTGGTGAGCGCCTTACTGATTGGCTAGGTGCTGGAGCGCTACCACCGCAAGCTAGCGACCTTGCGGCAGTTGGCCACCACGGCGATTGAATATGGCCAGCCGCACCACCAGGCGGATGTGCAGGCCGAAGTCGATGAGCTGCTGCGCCAAGCGGAGACCCATACCGATGCGATTAACCGCTGGTTGATGAGCTGGCTTACGGCCTTGGGCTGCTTGTTCATCATTGGCTCGTTCTATTAATCTCTTTTTCTCATTGGCATTAGGCAGATGCACGCTACCCCTCTCCAATCTGAAACAACAACAGACGCCAAGGTCAACGGTGTCGCTTTACAGGCCCGTATCCTGATTGAGCGAGCTATGGAGCAGGCTCAATTTAGCGATACCGATACCACCTTGGTCACCCGGCAGCTCGCCGGGAAGTTGAAGAAGATTGAGGTGAGCCTGTCAGATGTGCGGCTGGCCGTTCTAGAGCTTTACCAAGGAG
The DNA here is from genome assembly GCA_039186165.1 of Cyanobacteria bacterium P01_F01_bin.53. GTDB lineage: Bacteria > Cyanobacteriota > Cyanobacteriia > Phormidesmidales > Phormidesmidaceae > Phormidesmis. The sequence goes on along the minus strand of JBCDAG010000065.1, from coordinate 238 downwards.
AGCGCAAGGCGGCTGAGGCCTATCTAAACTTTCTCGCTCAATGCGGGTTTCCTGAACAGATTGAGCCTGTGCCCCCTGCTGAGCCCCCGACCTTGGCCGCTCAGCAGCAGGCCATTACTCAGGCAGATGCCAACAGCTACGGCCAGCTCCCTCAACTCTTGGGCGAGGCTCAGGAACCAAATTGCATCGTCCTTTATCCCGGCAATTTGATTAGCGAATTGGTGGCCAATAGTGCCTT
>JBCDAG010000064.1:0-23224 GCA_039186165.1 Cyanobacteria bacterium P01_F01_bin.53 | reverse complement strand
GCTTAACGTTTATTTCTTAGCTTATCCAATCTTTCATGATGGCTAGGTGCGTTCACTCACGACTGCTAATATATTTTCACAGATGATGCTCGAAACCCACTCTCTGAAAAGCTTCTACACACTTTTGCCTAAGGGATAGCTCTCAAAAGACCGATCTTGCGTGAACGACTGCAGCGATTTCATCGCATTCACCATATTGAGCAACGCAGCATTAATTCGTGTGCTATCTGTCATGCCCTTATCGGCCTCTAGCAAAGTTGTAAAATTAGCTCGCTCCGGTGGATAAATGACCCGATGCGTACTCAAAATTTCTGACTTGCTAAACGGATTCTTTAGCAACCGTTTTTCAGTAAGGTCCACCTTACGTCCAAACAGCACAGCAATCTCGTCTTGCATTTGGTCTTTTATATTTATGTGGCTCAGTGAAACCTGGCGATGCGATGACTCAACACCACAAGCACATCAATATCGCTCTCAGGGCCAAAGTCGTTTCTGATCACCGAGCCGAACAGCCCCAGTTCCTCAACATGCCAACGCTGACAAAACGTCACAATCTCTGCGGCTGAAACCCGCAATCGCTGCCTCAAAATCGTGGGGAGATGCGGAACACTTTGGGCTGTCATGATTTAGCTACCCCCAGTTCGCGTCTTTCCTATAGATTAGCGATTACAGCTCATTGTATTTATCAACGGATCCTACAGGATTCGAACCTGTGACCGACCGCTTAGAAGGCGGTTGCTCTATCCAACTGAGCTAAGGATCCAAAAGGGCTATCCCTAAGGAGGCCACCTTTAATTACTCGTAATTAAGCTGTAATAGTTTAACCCGATAGCGAATATACCGCACTGCGTTTATTTCATGGCGTTTATTTCATGGCAGATTTTACGCACACCACCGCAGGCAAAAGCTACGTACCCAAAGCACTCCAACCCTTTTGGGTACGCTAGGCCAACCTAGACCCCGTTCACTAAGCGCCTACGCCATGTTCCTGCTGACGCCTGAGGACGTTGAAATTACTAGCATTCAACATCCCAAAAAAGCCAAAAAAGTGCCTATTTTGTCCTACCAGGACAAAACTTTTCGGCTTCTGAGCGTGTATAAGGCTAATCAGCATGCTGAGGCTCAGGCCTACTGGCGCGACCTCACTGAAAACGAGGGAAAGGCCTGTGTTTTACTCGAAGAGCCTTCTCGCTATAGCGTTTGGCGGCAGGTCCGTATCAATATCAACCTACTCCAGCCCGTAGCACCGGTTGCCTATACCAAAGCTTGTGTCCTTATCATTCAGGCGCTCTATAGAGATATAGAGCAAATTTTAGGGAGTAAACAGGCCAAAAAGTTTGGAATGACCTTGGAAGTCAATGCCCAAGGCCCAATGACGGCAGCAGGCGGGTTAGGGGCCCTTTTGCGACTCAACCCACTCAAAGAAGTACTGCCCAGCTGGGAAGAGGATGATTTGAGTGCCCTACTTCTAGAACTACATCGGTTAGGCAGCCGTTTCTTTGGGCGTACTCAGTTTGTGCCGCGCACATTAGGGGCGCTCGACGAGCTACCTGGTAATGATAAGGCTGTCTTTTTGAAATGGTTGGGGCTCTCCTTACTGGGGCACCTGTGGGTAGAAGGCTAGCACTTGGTGCCGTTGCCTCTGGTGAGATTGCCTACGCCAACGGGTGGCATTGGTTACCTAATAGGTTAGGCAAGTCTGCGCTGTTAGAAGGCAAAATGCGGGTGCTATAAATGGCTTTTAATGCTTGAGTTTTAGACTGTGCCCAAGGGTAACCCCAGCGTAAACCCAGGGTCAGTGAGGTAAACGCTTAAGTGAGATCAGCTCAGGTGAGATCAGCTTACTTGAGTGCCAAACGGGTGTGCACCAGGAAAAAGCCTTGACTAAAAAGATACCGACTAGCCTGAAAGGCTTCATGGCTAAAGTTCAGGTCGATCGTGAGGTGATAATGCGTAAGCTCGGCCCGGCCAATGCGGTTTGTGGCGGGTGGGCACTGTTATCAGTGGGCGTATTTTTACTGTGGGGCGCGCCGATATCTGGTGACCGGTCGGATTGGTTTCCGCTGGTGGTGAGCCTGCTAAAGGTTGGGGCGTTTTTGATTTCGACGATGCTGTGTTGGCGAAATGCTCAGGCTTCAGATATTTTGAGCGGGCGGACGGTGTGGCAGGCGATCGCAGCAGGCATGGCCTTTCATGCCTTGGGCGATATTACCCTCATTATCTGGCGCAGCGTGTGGGGCATTACCTCGGCGGTCTCCTTGGGAGATGTCTTCTATGGCGCAAGCTACATCTTTTTAGCCATTGGCTTTTTACAGGCTGTTCTTCCTCGGCCCATTAACCTAAACCCACTGCAAACGATCGGCATTGCCAGTGCTGGTGTGGTCGGCATTCTTCTAGCCTGCTGGATTAATTTTTATGCACCTAGCCCTGACGCCAGCAGCGTCACAACTGGCGCGACCAGCACCGACATCGTGCTACACAACCTGAACACTAGCAGCTCTAACACCAGCAGCGCTGAGGCTACCGATATTTCTGCACAAGTAGTCGCCACCGATGCAGCCGCCCCTTCGGATACGCCTTCAGAGACACCGCCAGAAAGCAGTGCCCCAGCGATTATTCAACTCATCAATGAGCGACTGAGCCGAGTCACCGGCTATATCGGACTGGTGTATGTGGTGGGTGATTGCGCCTTGGTAGTCATGGCGATCGCACTCCTCGTAGCCTTTTGGGGTGGCACCTATTCCGAGGCCTGGAAGCTATTGGCTCTCGCAGCACTGTGCCTGTACGTCGCAGACATGTTTTTGATTTACACTGTTGGGCAAGGCAGCTACCGACCAGGGTCGCCGTGGGAAATATTTTGGATTTTGTCAGCCCTCTTTTTTGGGATGGGCGCTGGTATAGAACATGGCATTTCTGCCCAAATGCAGCAGCGACGACCCCGGCGACAATGGCTGTGATTCTACGCACATTGCACCTCATCTTATAAATCGGAAATAGATACGGATTAATCTTCGAATTGTGAATGGCCAAGTGAGGAAAAACTGCCATACTGGGAGGGGCAATTGTGAAGGATACCGGCAGCATGGCTCCGCGAAAACTATCGGACTCTGATAAAAGCGACATCATCGAGCTGTACAGGCAGCCCGAGCACACCACGTCAACATTGGCGGGGCAGTATGGCGTAAGTAACAGCACAGTTAGCCGAATTTTAAAGACCTCCATTCCCCCGGAAGAGTACAGCGAACTCATTTCGCAAAAGCGAATGGCGGGCTCGGATAAAACGGATGCACCGGCCAAGGCTAAGCCCGGTCGCAAACGCACACGCCGAAAAACATCGGCGAAAAAAGTCGAGGCCGACACCAACGCCGATGAGGCTGACGAGGCCGGTACAACAGTCGCTCCACCTAAGCTAAAAACAGCAGAGCAGGCTGAAGAGCCCAAGTCAGCGACACCCACCCGGCGAAGGCGGCGCCGTCGAAAATCAGAAGATACTGACGAGCAGCTGCCACTCTTGGCTGCAGAAGAGACCACACCGAGTGAGGCCGAAGAAACAGCAGACACGGCAGCCGACGAGGTGCTCCCCGAGGAAGCAGCAATCTTACTCAGTGACGATGACGCACTCACCGAATTAGATGAAACTTTGGTGGGTGAAGAGTTTGACGATGACGAGGACGAACTGGCTGAGGACGAGGAGGACGAAGACGAGGAGACTGCCCTTGAGCCGCCTGCGCCACCTAAGCTTCAACCCAAAGCAGCGATGTCTATCATGCCGTTAGGCGAAGCCGTGCTGCCGAAGCCCTGTTATTTAGTTGTGGATATGCGCGCCGAGTTGATTACGCGTCCGCTCAGCGACTTTGCCGACCTGGGCCAAATTCCCTCGTCTGAGGAAAAGGCCAAAACCCTCCCCGTGTTTGATAATCATCGGGTTGCCCGCCGCTTTTCTCGCAATAAGCAGCGGGTGATTAAGGTGCCTGATGGTAACCTAATTACCCGCACGAGCCCCTACCTCAAGGCCAAAGGCATTACCCGCCTGCTGGTAGATGGCCAGGTGTTTGATGTTTAAGGCGTTGAATACTTAAGAAGAAAAGCCCATGCTGCTGCACTTGTGTACTTGGCCAGAGGTAGAAGATTATTTGACGCGATCGCGCGGCATTATCTTTCCCATTGGCTCCACTGAGCAGCACGGTCCCACGGGCCTTATCGGCACTGATGCCATTTGCGCTGAAGTTGTTGCCAAAGGTGTGGGGGAGGCGATCGACGCACTGGTCGGCCCCACCATTAACGTGGGCATGGCCCTGCACCATTTAGCCTTTCCCGGCAGCGTGAGCCTCAGGCCCAGCACCCTGATTGCCCTTATTCAAGACTATGTAAAACCGTTGGCTCGCAACGGCTTTGAGCGCTTTTACTTTATCAATGGGCACGGTGGGAACGTCGCGACGATGAAGGCGGCTTTTTCAGAGGCCGTGGCTGTGATCGCTGATGCCAATATCCCCAATGCGGGCAACGTGCGCTGCAAAATTGCTAACTGGTACCAGGGCAACGCCGTCGGTGAGCTCGCCGAGCAGCTCTACGGCAATCAAGAAGGCTCCCATGCCACTCCGAGTGAAGTCGCACTTACACAGTATGTGTATCCCGAGTCGATTAAGCATGCGCCCCTCTCACCTCAGGTAGCGCCCGGCGGGCGCTCCATTTATAACGCGACTGATTTTCGCCAGTTTTACACGGATGGACGGATGGGCTCAAATCCAGATCTGGCCACGCCTGAGCATGGCAAACAGTTCTATGAGCTAGCCGTGAAAGAACTCACATCTGGCTATCTCAAGTTTTTGCAAGAGGCATAAACAGCTATGGCAGCCTCACCCTTAGTGCCTACAGAGTTTGTGATTCCTACCGGGCTAGTCACCGATGAATTTCGGCTGCGCATGCTGACGGTGAACGATGTTGTTAAAGACTATGAGGCAGTGATGACCAGTCGCGATCATCTACGCGGCGTATTTGGTCCTAACTCCACTTGGCCAGCCGCTAATCTCAGCCTAGAGCAAGACCTGATTGATTTAGGCTGGCATCAAAAAGAGTTTCAAAATCGCACGTCTTTTGCCTACACTGTCATGAGCTTGGGTGAAACACGTTGCCTCGGCTGCGTCTACATTTACCCCGCCGAACCGACTGAGTATGACGCCCAGGTGATTTTGTGGGCGAGGCAAAGCGAGCTTGCCAATAGATTAGAAGATCGGTTGTTATCAGCGGTGAAGCATTGGATAGTCGAAGCATGGCCGTTCCAGCAAGTAGGCTTTCCTGGGAAAGAGATTTCTTGGGATGAGTGGATGGCATTACCCCGCTAGGGATTTAAGCCAGGCTAGAGAAGGAGCTGAGGCTTATGTGAGGATGCGTGTCGGAGTTGGCTCCGGCCCTAAAAAGGGGATCTAAGATAAGTGCTGACGAGTCTCAATAGTTGACTTGTGTTATGTGTTATCTCTTATCTATATCTATTCCTCCGTTATTAGATTCCTCCGTTATTAGTACGCCCTATCAGGTGCTAGCAGCATTTACTTTCTATGGCCTTCATCTACCTGGCTCTGACACTCTTCATGGGAGGGGCGATCGCACTTAGCTGGCGCATTTGGCAAACCAAACGCCATTTTCAACCCCTTCAGGCAGCACCTTCTCCGCCTAAACACTGGCTACTCGGTAACATTCCTCAAATATCAGCAGCCATTAAAAAGAAGCAACTCTTCAAACAATTCTGGGAGTGGAGCCAGCAGTATGGTTCGGCCTATGTGATTTGGTCAGTAGAGCCAGTCCTCATTTTAAGTAAGCCCACCGTCATCGAAAATACCATTGTCAATGAGATGCGGGATGGCAGCCTGGTTAGAAGCAAAAAGGCGCAACAGGCCTGGAATGATATTAGTGGCCCCATTTTATTAGGCACCGGGGGCGCTGAGTGGAAATGGCGACGCAAAGCCTGGAATCTAGAATTTAGCACGAGCGGTCTTGAAACCTACGTCAGGGATGTTCAGCCTGCCTGCGCCCAAGTGATTGAAAAGCTAAAACAAGCGGGTCCCACAACAGCCATTCAGCTCGATCCGCTCTTTGTGGAACTCACCATGCGGGTTATCAGCCTTGCTACTCGGTATTCCCGTCGAGGGTCATGTCGCGAGTCCTGAGCGGCCTGCGCTGGATGTAGAGAAGGTGTATCAAACAACCGCCGTGATTAGCTATCGATTTCTACGAGTGGTCACAGGCGAAAAAATGTGGAAAAAATACCTACCCCTCAAATCATCCCGTGAGTATTGGTCCGCAAGGCATTACATAGAAGACTTTCTCACGCCCTATGTAGATGCAGCCTTACAACAACGAGACCAGCCTTGTAGTGAGAATGGGACTGACAAGGAAGCTGACAGTGGCACTCCCTCAATGCTCACCAAAATCGCAGCCAAAGAATCTCGATACACTCGAGAAACACTTCTCTCCGAATCGCTCGAAATCCTTATCGCTGGCACCGATACCACCGCCCATTCTTTGTCTTTCGCGGTCGGAGAATTGACCTTGAATACCCGGGTATTGAACAAAGCACGGAGCATCGTGGACGAGGCCTGGGCAAAACATGGAGAATTCTCTCTCAACACCCTAAAAGATCTCACCTACATTCGAGCCATCGTCAAAGAAACACTGCGCCTGTACTCAGTCGCATCGGGTTCCACCTCATTAGAGACTACACGCCCAACGACCATAGAAGGCATGACGCTTCCAATTGGCACTAAAATTTCATGGTCGATGCAAGCGGCAGGAAGAGAGCCTAAGATCTATCCCAATCCAACAGAATTTATGCCAGAGCGTTGGCTAGACGGTACTAAAGAAAGTCCTTCCGTGCCAATGATTGACTTTGGCTCGGGTCTTCATCGCTGCTTGGGCGAGCACCTTGCGATGTTGGAGGCCACCATGATGTTGGCTCAATTACTGCACAACTTTGAGTGGGAACTCGTCAATGGTCGAGCGTCTCTCGAAAAGTTACAACAGAATCTGTTAATTTATCCTGCGGATGGCATGCCTGTAAGGCTCAAGGCGAGAAGGAGGCCTAGCGAAAATATCGCAGTGTAACGTTCTCAGAAGACAAAACTCAGCAAAGGGGCACGGTGTTCTCAATCAGCTTAATACAGTTTCGCCAAACAGGAGTTTCACCGCTAGCTGAGAGATATCTACCAACTGAAGGTTAGCGAGTTCTTGCTGAGTCCACCACTGACATTTGTCCGTTGTGCCTTCCAGCTCGTAGCACAATTCTCCGCCCAGCAATTGCGTGTGATACAGAATGCGAATGCCGTGAAAATCAGTCTTCCCTGAATCGTCATAGAGAGAATTGATCGTGGCAATGTTCGTCGGAGCCACGATCAAGCCGGTTTCTTCGTTGACTTCACGGACCATGGCATCTTGCGGATGTTCACCAAAGTCAATCCCACCGCCTGGCAGCGTCCATTGCCCTTCCCATCGGGGTAGCGCCTTAGAAACTCTGCACAGCAAAATGCGCTGTTCATTCATCACCAGCCCATAGGCAGAAACGCGTGTGCGTTGAGGTTTCATGTTGAGATTTCACAGAAGTTGTCGTTTTACTCTTCTATAGCATTGGTCACTTGGCTTGAATACACTTCATCCACTAAAAACCATAATTGGCAACGGGCCAAGTGACGCGCAATGTACGAATGCATCCGCACATTGCTATATTCGGCAGCGACCATCTGGGGCACAGTCCTCTAGCGCGGCTAGCTTTTGCTCACGCTCAGTAATTACATCAGCCAGGCTAGCTCGCCCTGTCATGGCCAGCCGCTTATCAGCCCACAGGTCATAAATTTTGTTCACCAAGGGTCCCAGCACAGGCCACTTCGTCGGCGCATACATCCAACCAATACCAATCGCATCATAGACCCGTTGAAAAACTTCCACATTTTTCACCACGGTGCCATCAGCCATCACCGCATGAATTCGCCCCATAGCCGTTTCAAAATCTACGCCGCCATTCTCTTCTGCGCTGTAGTTTAGGTCCGCAATATCGGTAAACTTTATGATGCCGCGTCCGGCGTCTTTTTTCTGCAACAAGTTCACTTCGCGCAGGCACAGCGGGCAATCGCCATCGTAAAGGAGGTTCACCTTCCAAGTAGGTGACTCTTGCTCAGATTGAGATGAAGAAGTTTGAGACGTAGGAGCAGGTGTTGCTGTAGCTTCGGAGCTGACCATAACGGGAAAATGACACAGTAGTTCCCTATAGTTTAGTCTGTTTCATTAAGAGATGTTGCGAGCTTAGGGCAGGCCTTTGCAGTAGGCATGCCGGTATCGCAAGCTTGGAGGCAAGGCTCCGTAAAGGCTTCATCCGAATGTGGGGGCAAGGGAACTTTGCCAAACACCATGGTGCAGCTGAGGTCTTCAAAATTGGGCGTCATAGTGAGGGGGATGCCGAACTTTTCAGTAAAAAAAGTTTGGGTGGGGAGCTTGCACATGTTCACACACATGCCTACGCATCGAGAGTCTTCCAGGTAGCGACACTTTTCGATTTGCACGGCGCTGGGTTGCGATCGCACCTCGCCATCCTCGCCTACCACCTCAGCATCAGCCACATCACAAGGCCCCACCAACCACTCAAACATTTGCGCCGCGAACCAGGCATTCAGCACACACACCAGTCGCGTGGGCGAAAACACCGTGCGAATAATCCATAGCACGGGGGCTGGGACCAAAGATTGCAACACACGGGCAACGGCTGCCTGTTGCTCCTGAGCATCGCGTCCCCGCATGATCTGTTTAGACAAATCGACAAAACCGTCATAGCCACTGTTGGGTGATTCTGCGCCAATGGCCTTAGCCATCTTGCGAGAAAATAGCCCGATAAACAGACGATCTAGCCAATTGTCATGGTAACCGTCAGTCTGGCTACCTTGATGGGCAACAGAGGATGTTGTCATGTCCTAGTCTCTTCTTTCTTCACCCAAACCCAGACGGTTCTGTTTAGAGCTTTCCTTTATCATATGGCTTTTGAGGATGACTTGTTGGCCGATCCTCTTTGATACAGCCCGTTTGGCGCATCTCAAGGCATTGCCCGTCACCACACAGCTCCCTTTAAAGGCACTGGGCTTAAAGGCAATAGGCTCAGCTGCCACTTCGTCGTTTCGCCACCCAAGCGATGGCACCGATTAATAAAACGCCACCGATGCCCGGCACTAGCCAGTTAGGCAGCGGTGATCGCACATTCTCGACAACTGGCTCCGTCACGTTATCATCTCCATCCTGAGGCTGTGGCAAGGCGGCTGCTTCGTCTTCAGGAATTTTAGGAATCGCTTGCCCAGCAGCAACTGTAACGTCAAAATCGAATTCAAAATCATTGAAGCTCCCGGCCTGTTGCGGCGAACCGCTCATCACTAAGGTGTATGCACCCACATCTGGAAAGGTAAACGTGGCCCCCGGAATTCCCTGATAGTCCTCAGCGGCAACCGCACTTAGCGGCGGCGCAAGAGTTGGGCTTGCGCCTTCATCCTCCTGCTTGGCAGCCTGATCGTAGGCGGATTGTTCATAAATGGCTAGCTGGCAATTACAGTCTGCCAGCGGAATCGTTTGACCGCCTTTGCGGACGAGGGCAAACCAGGCCAGCACTTCTTCCCCAGCCCGTGGTGTGTCATTGGGTTCTATATGCAGGGTCGCACCGACATCACCCTCCAGCTCAACCTGGTGGGCGCTCGCAGGTAATGGCCATACAACCGGCGATACCCATGACAAAATCAATGGCAGGGCAACTGCCTGGCTAAGGCTCACTATCATGGCAGCAGAGATCGCGAGCAGGGAGTAACGGCTTACTTTTGGGAGGCGCATAGTATTTTTCAAGAGAGAGCAGAGACCAAAAACGACGCGATCGCACCACAAAAACCATCATTACCACCAGGCACAAGCCGCTGGTCATGGCTTGATTTTGCCAGCGGCTAGCCAGCGTTCCCCAGTAGCTAGAGCCGATCATGACGGTGTGAAGCATAGCCAGCAGCAGGGCAGGCACACCCAACAAATGGATTCGACGCCAACGGTTACCCAACGCCTTCTGCGCCCGATCAAAGCTGGTAAAAGCCGCAGGCATCATCAGGAAGAGGGCAATCAAACCCAGGAGTACACCGACTTGGTGGCGAGGCAGCATAAACTGTACGGCTTGCCATTGCCACTTCCAGGTATGACTGGCCATATGCACCACATGCAGCACACCTAGAACAAAGGCCCCAACGCCCAGTACCCGGCGATAGCGCATGAGGGTAGGCCACACGCGACTAATCGGACGAGCTACGAGCGCCAGCACCAGGCACAGTAATGAGCCATGGCCGGTATAGTCGCTCATGGTGTCGCCCGTACGCGCCAGCAGCAGAACACCGATGATGACCGTCAGCCAGCCGCCTAACCGAAAGAGTTGAGAACGGCGATCGCCGCTAACCAGCGACGTAGCCACCCCCATAAACACCATGGACGGCAGCGTCCCCAGGCCAAAGGCCAGCATAATCATCGCGCCACCGACCCAGTGTTGGGTTTCAGCAGCTCGCAGTTGCCCCGCATATAAAAAGCCGCAGGGAATCAGCCCCCACAGCAGTCCTAGTAGCAGTGGCGTAATCATGCCAAAACCGCGCTGAGACACGTTACTCATCGCTTGATTCAGCCATTCATGAATACGCTGCTGTCTCGCAGGCTGTAAAAAAGGCAAGGTTGGTAAAAAACCTGGCTGTGCCTGACTCAGGCCAAACCAAATCAGTGATAAGCCCGTAATCAGTGCGATCGCCCGCCGCAATCCAGAACCGACCCCAGCCATTTGCCCCCCGGCAAACAGCACAGAACCCAACGCGCCGATAGCGGCTCCCACCAAGCCATAGCTGAGCAAACGTCCCAGATTGAGCAGGAGATGGAAGCCAATTTGCGATAGCGCCAGCACGGACTCGTCAGCCCTCGAATTGACGGTCACAACGCTGCCACGACGGGCGCTATGTTCTCCCGTTCCCGCTGGTTGAGCCGTCTGCTGAGCGGTCTGTTGAGCAGATAGTGCAAACGCCGCCGTAATCGGCCCACACATGCCCACGCAATGGCCAAAGCTACCCAAGAAACCTAGGGTTGCAATGAACCATAGATCCAATAGGCTCGGCATGGGCAACAGAAATGAAAAAATGATAAAAAGTTAAAAAGCCCAACACTGGACTTATTCGGGCTTATACACCTCAACCGTTACGGTTTCTTCAATGGGGGCACCTTGGGTCGTGAGCGTTTCATGACCATTGGCATTAAGGGTGACCCGAATCTCGTTTTTACCAGCGGGTAAGTCAGGCAAATGGGTCCAAGTGCTATAAATGCGCTGCACAGATGTGTCGTTGATATATAGATGGGCATGGCCTCCCGTAGGCCTGCTCTCACCATTCACATCGGCAGGGGTAAAGGTAAAGTTAGCCGTACCCACGTACAAGTTCCAACCCCGCACAGAGTCGGTATCCACTCGCACGGAAACAGCCGGAACTGGCGTACCGGCGGGCACCTCAATGGCTTTGGAATGATAAATATCGTGGTTAGTATTGACCGTCTTCTTCACGGACGCATCAGCATGTTCGCCAGCAGCGTGCGCATGGCCTCCGGCGGCATGCTCTCCAGCAGCATGAGAATCACTACTGCCCTCAGCAGTATGGCCACCTGTCGCATCAGCTGTATTATGCGCAGCTGATGCACTGCTGGGATTCGTATGGTCCATATGACTACAGCTCACAGAGAGCACGGTAGCACTGACAAGGGTGATGCTGGCAAGGGCCGCTTTGCAAACCTGGTAGATAGCCATATGAATTCAAATAGGGAAGGAGTTAAACTGCCTAACATCCTATAGCAAGTACGTCAGGTACTTGCGTCACATTTTTGTATCAAATATGACACGGGATGGATACGAGCACGCGAAGACTTCCCACAAAGCTCTGGAGCCTGAAATTACATCGTGTATTAGGCTTGCTCAATCGTCAAAAGACATGTCGTCTAGGAGGCAAGACGTCGAAAGCGGGCAGTCTTAAATTAACGTGATGACCGGAAAGCGGATTTCAAACTTGGTAGTTATGTCTACCCCCGGCTAATTCCAGAAATGACTAATTCTAGAAATGGCTAGGACATCAGATGGCTAAGACATCTATAGCCCCAAAAACACTAGCCCAAAAAACACGCTAAAACCTTTGATAACCCATGAGGAGTCTTGAAAATGAATAAAGCAATGGTGGCCCTAGCCGGTCTTGGCGGCGGCGCGATCGCCCTCTTTTTTGGGGGTCAAGCCTTTGTCTCCCACGTTGCGGCCAAAGAAATTGATAAAGCAATTGTTGAAGTCTCCCCCTTTGCCGCCGTTGAATACAAAAAGGTAAAGACCTCATTTCTAGGCCAAGGCACCACCGTTAAAGATGTGGTGATTACCCCGGTAGACTCGGGCGAAGCGATTAAAGTCGATGAAATTGTGGTGTACGACTTTGACACCAACTCAGAGATTCCCACCCATGTAAAAATGGCCATGAACGGCATGTCGATGAGTACAGCAGCCCTGGGCGAAAATGCTGCCATGTTTTCAGAGTTGGGTTATGACAAAGATCTGGCCCTCAGCTTTGCCACTGAATACGAGTACGAAGAAGGCGATAAAACCATACAACTCAAGCAATTCAAAATGGGCGCTGACGAGGTTGGCGATGTGGACATGAGCTTTCAGCTCGCCAATGTAGAACTGGATGAAAAAGCCATTGCCAGCCTACCGTTTTCACTCTTTGGCGTAGAGTTTCGCGAGGCAAACCTCACCTATAGCGATGACTCCCTTATCAACCGCTTGTTTGAAACCACCGCTGCTGCCGAGGGCAAAAGCGTGAAAGAAGTGAAAGCAGAGGCGATCGCGGGCCTTAAAGAAGACTCTGAACTCAGTGAACTGCTCACTGCCGAGCAAATCAAAGAAATTGAGAAATTCATCAACAATCCCAAAAGCTTCTCAATTTCCATGTCGCCAGAAGCCCCTGTTCCCTTGAGCAGCCTAATGACAGCGGGCGATGGCGATGCCATTGCAAAATTGTTGAACGTGAGCTTTAAAGCGAAATAAACACAGAGATTAAACACTCTCTGACCGTCTTACTCAACTGTCGGCACCTGTCGGCCTAGGCCCAACGTAGGTTGTCGGGTAGGCAGGCACAGGCACAGACGCATCGTTATGAGTCGCTCCAGAGCCATTCGTAGCGATGCGTTTGTTGTAGCGATCGCCTCGATCCGTCAACTGCTTAATGATGATGTAGAGAATCGGCACAATAAAGAGACTCAAGAACGTCGCCACCAACATGCCGCCGAAAACAGCCGTCCCCAAAGACTGACGAGAGCCTGCGCCCGCCCCGGTAGCAATCACCAGCGGGAAGATACTACTCAGGGTAGAAATCGCCGTCATCAAAATGGGACGCATCCGTTGCTGGGCAGCTTCTAGGGCAGCATCAGGGATGGAGCGGCCTTGCTCCCGCAGCTGATTGGCAAATTCCACAATCAGAATGGAGTTTTTACTGGCCAACCCAATCAGCATCACCAAGCCAATTTGGCAGTACACGTCATTCGGCAAGCCGCGCAGGGTCTGGGCCAAAAGCGCACCAAACACAGCCAAAGGAACCGCAAAGAGAATAATCACCGGGTCCACATAGCTTTCGTACTGGGCCGCCAGCACTAAAAAGACCAGAATAATCCCCAAGCCAAAGATAATCGGTGCCTGGTTACCCCCCTCAATTTCCTCTAGGGCTGTGCCCGACCATTCGTATCCCAGGCCGGCCGGTAAGACTTGGTTAGCCACATCTTCCATGGCCGAAAGCGCCGCCCCCGAACTCACGCCCGGAGCAGGTGCGCCATTAATGGCAATAGAGCGAAAGAGATTGTAGTGGTTAATGGTCTGTGCACCGACGGTATCCCGAGTGGTGATCAGGTTGCTCATGGGCACGAGTTCATCGGTGGCTGAGCGCACGTACAGCTTATCGATATCCTTCGGCGTGGAGCGATACTTTTGGTCGGCTTGCACGTACACCCGGTAGGTCCGGCCTTCGAGGTTAAAGTCATTGACGTAGCGAGAGCCGAGGTTGGTTTGGAGCGTGCTAAAGATATCGTCGATGTTGACATTCAGGGCTTTCGCCTGATCGCGATTGACCGCGATCGCAATTTGCGGTGTACTTGCCGCATAGGTACTAAAGACATTGGCCAGCTTAGGGTTTTGCCCTGCCGCACCCATAATCGCACCCATGCTCTCTACCAGGTTATCGAGCCCGGCATTACCGCGCCGATCCTGCAATTGAAACTCAAAACCACCAAAGCTGCTCAAGCCCTGAATCGCAGGCGGATTCACCGGAAAAATACGCGCTTCGGTCGTCCCCAACAGCGGCCCCATCACTCTCTCAATAATGCCAAAAGCAGAACTCTCTGGCCCTTTGCGCTCGCTCCAAGGTTTCAACGTGGTAAAAATCACGCCGCTATTGGCCGTGTTACCACTAAAGCCAAAGCCACCTACCGCAAAGGTCGCCCGCACCTCCGGCTGCGCCAACAACAATTCTTCTGCACCCTTCATCACCTCACTGGTGTAGCTCAGCGACACCCCCTCTGGCCCTTGGACCAAGGTGATGAAATAGCCTTGGTCTTCATCCGGCAAAAAGGCGGAGGGGACCGTTGTATATAACCAGGCAGTGATCACCAATGAGGTTGCAAAAGCAGCTAGGACAAAGGGTTTGAAGCGGACTAAAAAGCCCAGGCTGTCGCCATAGCGATCGCGCAACCAATCCAAACCGTTATTAAAAGGCACAAACACCCTGGCTCGCCAGCCCGTAGGCGTTTGGCGAGATCTAAGCAACAGACCTGAGAGCGTGGGCGTGAGGGTAAGGGCATTAAAGGTGGACACGGCGATCGCAAATGCAATTGTCAGCGCAAACTGCCGATAGAGCGCGCCGGTTGTCCCTGGGAAAAAAGCCACTGGCACAAACACCGCCATCAATACCAAGGAGGTGGCAATCACCGCCCCGGTCAGCTCACCCATGGAGGTAATCGCCGCCTGCACAGGGTTAAGCCCGCGCTTGTTTATTTTGGAGCTGATATCTTCAACCACAACAATCGCATCATCCACCACCATGCCCGTAGCAAGGGTCAGCCCGAACAAGGTAAGAGAATTAATCGAAAAGCCAAAGAGCTTCACAAAAACAAACGTCGCCACCAGCGAAACCGGAATCGTCACCGCCGGAATCACCGTGGTGCGCCAGTCTTGCAAGAAAATATAAATCACCAGGACCACGAGCCCAACCGCCTGCACCAAGGTCCATAGCACGCTCAGCAACGACTGCTGCACAAACTCTGTTGTGTCAAAGCCAATGCCGTATTTCATCCCTGACGGGAAATCTGCCGACAGCTCGGCCATGGTTTCTTTTACCCCAGCAGCCACCTCCAAAGCATTACTCCCTGGCAGCTGAAAGATCCCCAGACCAATCGCTTCTTTGCCGCGAAAGCGCAAAAACGAGCTGTATTGCTCAGCGCCCAGCTCGGCACGCCCCACATCTCGCAGGCGAATCAGCTGATTGTTATCGCCCGTTTTTAGGACTAAGTCCTCAAACTCATCCACATTTTGCAGTCGGCTCTCAGCCCGCAAATCAATTTGAAAGTTTTGGTCAGTGGGCGTCGGCGGCTGGCCGATTTGCCCGGCCCCGACTTGAATGTTTTGCTCTTGGAGAGCATCTACCACATCATCAGAGGTGAGGCCTCTCGCGGCCAATTGCTGAGGGTTGAGCCATAGGCGCATGGCATAGGTGCGCTCACCAAAAATCTGCACGTTGCCAACACCTTTTACCCGTCGCAATGCGTCTGCAACGTACAAGTCAGCGTAGTTACTCAGAAAAATATCGTCGTATTCTTCATTCTCTGTGTATAGGCTCATGGCCAGCAAAATGTTGCTGGTTTGCTTCGCAACAGTCACCCCCGTTTGCCGAACAGCTTCCGGCAACTGCGGCTCTGCCAGGGAGACGCGGTTTTGCACATCTACCGCTGCAATATCTTTATCTCGTGAGGCATCGAAGGTCACAACAATGTTACTGGCACCGTCGTTACTACTGTTAGAGGTGATGTAGCGCATCCCCTCCACACCGTTAATCTGCCGTTCAATAACGGTAGTCACTCCCCGTTCAACCGTTTCTGCATCCGCGCCGATGTAGCGGGCGCTCACATTCACCTGGGTAGGGCTAATGTCGGGATACTGGGCGATGGGCAGCGTGGGAATACTGACAGCACCAATGAGCAGCATAATCATCGCCGTCACAGTGGCGAAAACGGGGCGCTTAATAAAGTAATTAACAAACATGGGCGAAGAATCCCTGGCAGGCAAATAGCGGGCGGGCGATGACTTGTTTGTAGTGTTTTTAAAAAGATTATTGTTAGCAACAATCTAGGAGCTGATAGGAGATTTAAGTTACTCGCTGTTGGCAGAATCACTCGGTGAACCATGAGGACCGTTGTTAGTAGAGCCAGCTGCTTGATCTTCGGGCTGAGGCTCGGTGGATTGAGGATCAATCGGCACACCGTCACTCAGGTTTAACAAACCAGAAACAATCACTGTTTCTCCAGGCGCTAATCCTTCTAGCACTTGATATTCATTACCCTGCAAGTCTCCTAGCGTCACAGGCTTGAGCTTCGCAACAGTCGGCGGCGGACCATCAGCCGCAGCGGGGGGTGGTCCTTGAGGAGAACCTTCGCCTTCCGCCTGTGGATCTGGCTTGCCAGGAACAAAAACAAAGGTTTGTCCCCCCAGTCGAGAAACCGCCGTGGTAGGAATGAGAATGCCAGGACGTTCATCCCATATCACCCGAACTTCTAGGCGTTGATTGTCTTGAATGGGCTGACTGGGTGTCGAGAAACGGGCTTTGGCCAAAACAGTTTGGGTCGTCGGATCTGTGGTGGGGGAAACGAACCGCAGGTTGCCGGTGGCGATCGCCTCCTCAGAGCCAAACAGCGTGAGTTCTACGGGCAAGCCAACGCGCAGCCTGGAAGCATCATTCACAGGCACAGCAATTTCTATATCCAAATCTTGATTTTGGGTAATGGTAGCGAGCTGAGAGCCCGCTGTGACATAGTCGCCCAGCTTGATGGGAATATCCCCCACGATGCCCGCAATCGGCGCGGTCACTGTTTTATCAAATAGATCTTGCTGGGTGGCGTTGGCATTAGCAGCGGCCTGAGCCAGGGTTGCTTCGGACTGAGCAAGACTCGACTGAAGGGCCTCGATTTCTTGCAGGGCAGAGTTTAGCGCGGAGAGGGCAACCGCGCGATCGCGATTCACTTCATCCAACTGCTCTTGCGCCAAAGCCCCGCGCTCCACGAGCGTCGCCGTCCGCCCATAATCATTGTTTGCAAGATCCAAATCAGCTTGCAGCTCAGACTGTCGGGCCTCCGCAGCCCGTAGACTGGATCGCGCACTATCTCGACCTGAACGGGCCGCACTCACACTCGCCAAGGCCGCATTGTAATCCGCCTGCGATCGCTCCGGGCTCAGCTGCATAATCGGATCGCCTGCCGCCACACTATCCCCCGAATTCACAAAGATTTGAGTCACGCGACCATTGGCCTCCGGCTGCAAACTCACGCCCGCTTGGGAATCTAACGTCCCCACAAATTCAGAGCTGTCTTCCACAGAAGACTCTTGTAAGCGCTCCACCTCCACGGGGAAAGCCGGTGGCCCCTGCATGCCAGCATCATTACGTCCACCAACCACACGCCACAGCGCAAAGCCTAGCCCGGCAAAGATCAACCCTAGCAGCAGCAAACCCAGCCAACTGCGATTGGGGCGATCGCGCCCGTCCATCACTACACCGCTGGACGAACCCAAACCAGCATCCATAACAGTTTGCAGCGCATCTTCATCTATAGACAATCCATCCGCAGGCAGCCCCTGAGCAAGCGGAGGCGACTGAGATGAGGCAGACAAAAAAGGCGATGAATCCGAAGAAGCCGTCATAGGAAGATTACCTTGGCACAAAGCTGTACTACTGCTTTCACTGCATGGGAGCAGCAAAGCCTTGAGGAAAGAGGCTAGTAGGTCATCGAAGCTGTTACACGAGACCAAACCTTCTATTGAGTATATCTAAACTACTCCGTTTGGTTTAGTTTTCTTAAAAGGAAAACTTACAAACACAGACAGTCATCAGGCACACAGTCGTTACGGAAGGCATTAGAAATGCACAGGCCAGCAGGCCCCGAGCGTCCTCATAGGCTATGACGTTAGACAAAGTTCAACTCACCAACATCTACCGATAGAGCGAATCTCTAACAAAGCACGGTCAGAAAATATTCCAAATAACAAAAAAGCCCAACCATTTGCTGGTTGGGCCAATAAATTGCGTTAGGTGTGAGCGTGACGCATAACGGCAAACACAGCCAGCCAATATGGCCGCTATTAGTGTTGCCTTATGCACACAGGTGTCAGACTATCGAATGCTTTAAACTACAACCGTCAACTACGACTGTCGAGCATCCTGCTCCAGCATCTTCAGAAACCTATCTACGCCTTTGGTATAGTCATCCTGATCCGCTGCAGCTGTTCCCAAACGCTTGCTCACAGCGCCAGCTTCAACAATATCTTCCGCAGAAATAGCACCGGATTCGTAGGCACTGAGGAGCATTTTTCCACCCGGAATACCTTCCTCTCTCAATCCACCGCCAATCGCCAGATAAGAGAGTTGGAATGGCGTAAAGCCTTCACCAATTAGGCGGTCACTACTCAACCCGCTAGTTGAACCATCCCCAGGGGCAGCGTCATTTTCGATAGGGGGTAGCGGCTCTATTGGTGATG
This sequence comes from Cyanobacteria bacterium P01_F01_bin.53, assembly GCA_039186165.1. GTDB lineage: Bacteria > Cyanobacteriota > Cyanobacteriia > Phormidesmidales > Phormidesmidaceae > Phormidesmis. Next base: position 4,383 of record JBCDAG010000064.1, on the reverse strand, counting down.
CAGGAGCCGGTGATGCAGGAGCCGGTGATGCAGGAGACAGAGGCGCAGCTGGCTCAAAATCATCAGCCGGTGAAGCCTCTGGAGCAGGCGGGAAGTCATTAGAAGGTACTTCTTCCGGCGCACTTTCAAGAGAACCACCAGGCGTAGCACCACTAGGCTCAATTGGCGTTGGCGAGAGGGGCATTTCCTCTTCTGCTGGCACATCCGCAGGAGGTATACCCGCCGGAGGCATCCCCGCTGGAGGATCACCCACGGGGGGAACACCCGCAGGGGAAACGTCAGCACCAGGAGCCATCTCATCGGCTTCAATATCTTCTTCAAACTCGGCTTCGTCCAGTTCAGCTTCGTCTTCTGCTGCACCATTAGGGGTAGCGTGAGGAACAGGTGAAAACTCGTCGCCTGCTTCTAGCTCATCGACAGTAGGGGGGACAGCCTGAACAGGCGGTGCAGTCTGAATAGGTGGTGCGGCTTCAACCTCAGTAACACCCTCTGCTTCAATAGCATCGGCCTCAACAGGAGAACCTGCGGCAGGTAGCTTTTCAGCAGGCATCTCACCCAGAATTTCGCCGGGCATTGCAGCGGGCATCTCATCACCGGAGAGTTCGCCTTCAACAGGCATTTCACTCAAGGGCTCACCAGTCGTCGCACCTGTAACATCGGAGGTGGCGTCGGCTTCAACAGCCGTATCAGCCCCTGCAGGCATAGCCACATCAGCAGGCATATCCGTGACTGCATCGGCTTCGATAGCAGTTTCAGCTTCGATAGTATCGGCTTCGATGGCAGCTTCAGCTTCGATAGCATCAGGGTCAGTTGCCACAGGGTCTGCCATCGTGGGCTCTGACACCATAGGCTTAGTCGCTGGCCCAGTGGCAGCAGGAACGTCCGGTTCAATAGGCGTTACACCTGGTTCAATAGGCGTTATACCCGACCCAGCAGAAGTGGTTGTACCTGCGGCAGGTGCTGGCAAAGGAGCCGATTGAGTAGGTACTGCCTGGACAGGATTTGCTTGAACGGGGAAAGACTGAGCTTGGAAAGTAGGGGTAGGCGCTGACGCAGCCGTGGGCACAGAGGTCACAGTTGTCGCAACGGGAGCAGTCGCAACAGGTGCCGTAGAGAACGTTGTCGGTGCAGCAGTACTACTGCCAATAACCGCTGAAGAAGATTTCGGCTGACCAGCGGCAACACTGCCTCCAGAGGCTTTATTGCCTAACAATGCAGCGTTACCGGCAATCAACTGATTACCAGCAGTAGCGCTAGTATCAGAACCCACACCTTGACGGCCAGCCTTCAAGAACTGGTCAGCACCGGTGCGACCAGCGGCACTTTTGTCTCCTGCAACCAACTGATCGAGTGCACTCGATTCCAATGCACTCGATCCCAAGGCATCGGCATCCAGTAGACTCGTGCGATCGCCATTCAGCCCTGGAACATCAGTCGCAAAACCATCCTGAGAAATCTCTTCACTGACCTCTGAAGCGGCGCGATCTGTATTAAAAACTTCTGCCTTAGCAGCAACAAAGACTGTACCGACTGCTGTCAGCACAGATAAGGAACCATAAATAATGCGTTTCATAAAACCCTGAGGAACAAACTTCTAGTGCTGCACAAGCGCGTTCGGTTTGTATTCGTTCATTTGTGTCGGTCAGAGGCATTCACAAGCTGACAATCAAGCCACTTGCTTTTTCAAACTTGCTCAGTTTTGCCTAACCTATTCAGTGGGCCTGACTTAAATAGAATGCGTCAGACCCATGCCCAATTTGAGTGTCCTAGTGTGAGGACGAACTAATGAAGAACCTGCTAATAGAGTTGAGCACTTGGAGTTGAGCGTCACAACCTGTCATTAGCAGACGCGTAAATAAACCTTGCCAAGGCCCTCTCGCTAGTGAGGCGCGTCTGTCGCCATACTGTCGAAATCAGTAATTATACGTATCATCCTATAGGCGTAGAGTGAAAAATCAGTTCTATGCCTAAAGACGTAGAAAACCTCTTTTCTCTCTATTCCTTTAGACATACAAACTCATCAAAGAATCGTCTACATCCCCCTCAGGGAAGCGAATATCGCGATCACACTAACTCCCCAATACATCAGAGATTAGCCATAGACAAAAATCTATCAAAATGTATGTATCAACGAATCTTGAAGTGGCAGTAAAGCAAGTACAAAGGTCTGCTAAAGGGAGTCGCTGCCATGCTGGATAGACGGCTTTGGCATCAGGTAGCCGATCACTATCTCTAGCGTACAGATGCCGTAAAATTTTGAGACAATTGCCATATATAGTGGTTAAGTTTATAAGGCTTCTTTTAAGCTGAGGATGCTTACTGAGTGATTCAACCTAGCGTGTTCAAATGGGTCAGCAGACTACACCATTCAGGGCAAGGTTGAATCCTTGAATTCGAAGGAGTAAATTTGTACTATAAGCGCTACTGCGGCGCTATCTTGCCATCGGCATCTCTCTTACTACTGCTTTATCCGCTTAAGTTTTGCTCGCCTAATTTGTCACTCGCTATATAAGAAGGTTTTTCTATGTCTTTTGTTGGCTTGCACATCCATAGCGATTACAGCTTGCTCGATGGTGCTAGCCATATCGATCCGCTGACGGATAAAGTCTTGGAATTGGGGATGGATGCGATCGCCCTAACTGACCACGGCGTGATGTACGGTGCCATCGAACTGCTCAAGGTGTGCAAAAAAAAAGGCATTAAGCCCATCATCGGCAACGAGATGTACATCATTAACGGTGACATCACAAAGCAAGAGCGCCGCCCCAAATACCACCAGCTAGTCCTCGCCAAAAATGACGTTGGCTACAAAAACCTCGTAAAGCTCACCACGGTTTCTCACCTCGAAGGGGTTCAGGGCAAGGGCATATTCTCTCGCCCCTGCATTAACAAAGACCTGCTAGAGCAGCACCACGAAGGGCTGATTATCACCAGCGCCTGCCTCGGTGGCGAAATTCCCCAGGCCATTATGAAAGATCGGCCCGACGTGGCCCGTCGAGTCGCACAGTGGTACAAAGATTTACTCGGCGACGACTTTTACCTCGAAATTCAAGACCACGGCTCGCCGGAAGATCGAATTGTCAATGTCGAGATTGTCAAAATTGCCAAAGAACTCGACATTAAAGTTGTTGCCACCAACGACTCTCACTTTATCTCTTGCATTGATGTAGAAGCTCACGACGCGCTGCTCTGCATTCAAACTGGAAAACTCATTACTGAAGATAAAAGACTGCGCTACAGCGGCACCGAATATCTCAAATCGGAAGAAGAAATGAGTCGGTTGTTCCGCGATCATCTCCCGCCTGAGGTGATTAAAGATGCTATCAACCGCACCCAAGAAGTTGCCGACAAAGTAGAGGTTTACAACATTCTCGGCAACCCGCAAGTTCCCAACTTCCCCATTCCCGAGGGCTACACCAAAGAAAGCTACATGGAAAAAGTAGCTTGGGATGGTTTGTTCGAACGGATGAACTTACCTGGAAAAGAAGCTCTTACCGATGAGTATCGGGAGCGCATGGAATACGAAGTCGCCATGATGCACCAGATGGGGTTTGCGACCTATTTCTTGGTGGTATGGGACTATATCAAATTTGCACGGGACAACAATATTTCGGTGGGGCCTGGGCGAGGGTCTGCGGCGGGCTCACTCGTGGCCTATGCTATGGGCATTACCAACATCGACCCGGTTCACCACGGATTGTTGTTTGAGCGATTCCTCAACCCCGAACGTAAATCCATGCCTGACGTCGATACAGACTTCTGTATTGAACGGCGAGAAGACGTGATTAAGTACGTGACCGAAAAGTACGGCACCGATCACGTCGCACAAATTATCACCTTTAACCGCATGACCTCCAAGGCGGTGCTAAAGGACGTCGCCCGCGTGCTCGATATTCCTTATAACGAATCGGATAAGCTCGCCAAGCTCATCCCTGTCGCCCGAGGCAAGCCAACCAAGCTCAAGGTGATGATCTCTGATGACACACCCGATCCTGAGTTCAAAGATAAATACGACAGCGGTGAGCTAATTCCGGGTACGGCAGTAACGTTCCAGCGATGGATTGACACAGCCATCACCATTGAAGGAACCAACAAAACCTTTGGCATGCACGCAGCGGGCGTGGTGATTTCCGAGCACCCACTGGACACCATTGTGCCCTTGCAGCGCAACAATGATGGCGCGGTAATCACTCAGTACTACATGGAAGATGTGGAAGCCATTGGTCTATTAAAAATGGACTTCTTAGGCTTGCGTAACCTCACCATGATTCAAAACGCTGTGAATCACATTGAGGCTCGCCACGATGTTGAAATTGATCTTGATGCATTGCCTCTGGACGATCCAGCGACTTAGGACTTGCTCGCCGGTGGCGAACTCGCCGG
>JBCDAG010000063.1:0-23262 GCA_039186165.1 Cyanobacteria bacterium P01_F01_bin.53 | reverse complement strand
GCTGCAGCGGCGAAGATAGTTAGGGCGTTGGCCCTTGTGAAAATAGCTCGATGCCAGGTCCAATATTTAAGCAAGAGCCGTCCCCTCCACCACAGTGCTGGAGGGGGTGGTTTTTTGTCTGGATTAGCTGTATTAATTTGTGTGTATATGGCCCTTCATAGGTTCCTCAATATTTTTCCCTAATTTAGGGGTAATCAACCTAATGGTGAGGCACACATCATGTTCAACCAAATTTTGGTGGCTCTTGATACTGAAGAGACCTGCGAGTGCTTATTTGAAAAAGCGCTTGCCCTTGCCCAAAATACTGGCGCGAAGTTGCTGCTAGTGGGCGTGTTGTCTCCGAATGGTGATGATAGCCTACCAGCTATGGCTTACCCCAGCATTGTGGGCTACCCTTTTGCTGTGCCGGAATCTGCCTGGGATGTTTTTCAAAAGCGATATCAAGCCTATAAAACCAGGGTGTTTGATAGGCTTTGTCACTTCAGTAATATGGCGATCTCAGCAGGTGTAGATACCCAGATTCTTCGGGATACTGGCGATCCAGGACAGGTTGTTTGTCAGTTCGCTGAGGCAGAAAATGTTGATCTTGTTATCGTTGGCAGCCATGGGCGTCGAGGGATCGATGAGTTTCTAATGGGCAGTGTCAGTAATTATGTAATGCATCGAGCCCACTGTTCTGTTTTGATCTCTCGTGGAACAAACGGTTCTAAAGCGGTCGCGGTGAATGCAAAATCTGGAAAAGTGACAGTTGATTCTACTGCGCCAACTTCTGTTTAAGGCGCTGTTTGAGAAGGCTCATCTCAATTAAGCTGGCGATGTTAAAAAACACCATGTACACGTATATGGGAGACAATTGGTAGGCATGTCTATTGTTGTTAATTATGAAAAAGCCTGACCAAGATGTTTTTGAGTCAGCCTCACGCAAATCTTTCTCACTTAAACCATTTACTTCAACACCTAAAACGGCTGGGTTGGTTGTACAAGGAAACGTGTTACGAGAGGGCTCATCATTAGTCTTTTCCTATGGCATTAAAGGTGATTTAGAACAGATTGTATTGCCTGAACTAGGAGAGAGTGCTTCAGCTGAGAACCATATTGGCGAAGCCTTTGCACGGAAAGATCGTCTGTGGGAACGTACCTGTTTTGAATTCTTTTTATCAGGAGATAAGCACCATACGAAAGATACGCCTTACTGGGAGTTCAATATGTCTCCGACAGGTGAGTGGAATGTTTTTTCCCTAGAAGGCTACCGAAAAGGACTTCAGGAAGAACAGACTATCACCAGGCTGCCGTTTGAGGTTTATCGCTCAAATAATTATCTGAACTTGACAATGACGCTAGATATTAGGGCTTTGATGGCACCGGAGAGTGTGATACGGGTGGGCGTGAGTATGGTGGTGCTGTGTGCCTCTGCCTCTGCTCAGCCTGTGGAAAGTTTTTGGGCGATCGCGCACCCTGGCCCAGAGGCTGATTTCCACCATCCCGATAGCTTTGTCTTATCCCTGTAGGCTAGTCCCTGTAGGCTAAATTCGCTGTGATTATGCGGTAGGCGAAACTCACGACCATCCACCGCGATCTAGACCTATGGTAGGGTTTAAAGTGAATTATTCTTCAATGAAAGGCAAAACCGTTCTCTTAAGTCAAAGCCTTTTTTACAATTGCCTGCCACCACGCTGTTAATGCTTCTTTGTAATTACCATGACATCCCCGTATAAAGGTCAATCTCAAGGCAAGACCATCTTTTTGTTGGCGTCTATGGTGGGCTGGCTTATTGTCGGTGCTTCGTTGATTTATTTGGTGCCTGTAGCTGCGAATATTGTGCGGCACTCCGAGCTGACTGAAACCTGGATGGAAACATTGGCTAGAGGTGGCTATCGGCCGATGATGGCCGTTGTGGGCGGTGGCATTGCCTTTGTGCTGACAGTACTGGGTAATTTGATTTGGTATCAGCGGTTTGAAGAAGAGGCTTGAGACAACCGCTCTGAATAACTGGCCTGGAAGACCGGCTTGAGCCACTAGTCTGAGAAGAACGTTTACAGTTCAGAGGGTTAGTCCAAAAGGATTAGTCAGGAAGGCCTCCGTAAAATAAGCAGCCTAAACGGTAAAATTTTAGAGCCGACGTCATTTAAGATAGGCTACCAAGATGGAACCTGCTGGAATGGAATCTGCTTCGCTACAGGCTGTTCCGATTGCTGCTGAGGCTTTAGGTACTGCTGACGGCAGTGGTGTTCATCCTCCCCATATGAAAACCATTGGACTGCTCGGCGGTATGAGCTGGGAGTCTACTATTGAGTACTACCGGTTGCTGAATGAAACCATTAGAGATGAGTTGGGCGGACTCCATTCAGCCAAAATTTTGATGTATTCAGTTGATTTTGAAGAGCTGGTGGCGCTAAAGCACAAGGGGGCTTGGGATAAAATTGGCCGATTGCTGGGAAAAGCTGCTGCGCAGCTGGAAGGGGCGGGGGCTGATTGCTTGCTACTGGCGACCAATACGATGCATAAAGTTGCTGATGCGATCGCCCTTTCTACCACCATCCCACTGATTCATATTGCCGATGCCACTGCTGAGGATATTAAGCAGAAAGGTGTTCGACGTGTCGGGTTGCTGGGCACCCGGTTTACGACCGAGGAATCGTTTTATAAGGACCGATTGATTTATCAGCATGGGTTAGCTGTACAGGTGCCCAATGGGGAAGAGCGCAGCTTCATTCATGATGTGATTTATGATGAGCTTTGCCGGGGCCATATTCGAGCGGCTTCGCGCGATCGCTTCCGCGACATTATCTCCAATTTAGTTGCCTCAGGTGCTGAGGCCGTTATCTTAGGGTGTACAGAAATAGGGTTGTTAGTGCAGTCAGAAGATAGTCCTGTGCCCCTGTTTGATACGACGGAAATTCATGCCCGTGCTGCGGCAAAATGGGCAATTGACCAACAAGTAGGCCATTGAACACGGGAGGCAAAGTGTGAGGACCTATACGCTAATCTCCGTATGCCAATTTTCCGAGAAACAATAAAGACATTCTGTACGATTGCTAGTTTTTTATTATGACCGTGCTACACTTTGGCATCTTCAAAAGACACCTAAAGGACGCCTTCTCAAAAGCCTACCCTACGAGTCTTTAGAGCCCCTGGATTCAAAGGCTGCAGCTTTCCATTAGGTCTTGTGCCCCAGCGTTTTTATCCTTTTGTGGGTGATTTAAATCACGCTTTTGACCTATTGCGAAGATTCAATCAGGAGATGTGTAAGGGTGTGTGCCTGTTTGTGTAGTTGCCCAGTCCGTTTATTTGAATTGTTGAAAGAGTTTTACGGTAGCTAGTCTTACAGATACTTTCTCGAAAATCGATTTTACTATCGGTTTTATTGGGGAGATGGACAAGACTAAAGGCAGATGACAGATGTTTTTTCTATTGTGTTGAGTGCATCGACAGCCCCTAACCTGTTCTTTTTATTCATCAACGTGGTTGGTTGGCTACAGCCCTTACGCTACAGTCCTTGCATTGCTTAGTAATGCAAGCAACAGACTTTGTTCAATTCATGGTTACTACAAATGGCATGCCTGTATCCCTAGGTCATAGCTAACTGATTCCATAGATTTATTCCACAGCGTTAGTCTAGCTTAAGGACTGGTAAGACTGGTTGTTTTGGTTTGTTTGACTCCTTTCGGTCTGTTTGGTTTCTCTTGGTACGGTCATCACGAGGGGCAACCAACACTGACTCTTTGCTAAGTTTTCGTCATGATGTAGGTAAGTCGATTAGGCCTTCCTGATCTGCCTGAAAATCAGACTCTTAGCTGTTTCTAAGCTAGTTCTCAGCATATCTCTGTGGGCTAATTCTAGGATAGCGATAAGCGAGTCATTCTTCCTTTGTTATACGTCGAGCATCACAAAATGTGAGGCATAGCACTATGTTAATGTAAACTCATAATGATTCCGAGTTTAGAAGGATTAGCTTAAGAGTACACGGCAGAAAATACGGTGGAGGTCTCACCATGGCTACTACATCAGAGTCCCGCAACGCCCAGTCCGGATATACCCCGGCAAATATCGCTCCAGTTCAGCAGCATGAAGACCTCCAGTGCCAAGGCCAACGTCAAGGCAGTCAGGGACCGCTTAAGGGGCAGCGTGCCGAAGCAATTTACGAAGTAACTCCCAACCTGAAGCAAGTTTCTCAGGCTAATAAGGTGACAACCCAAAAGAAGACCACTGCAAAGAAAACGACTGTAAAGAAAACGACTACGAAGAAAACTGCTAAAAGAGCCGCAACTACTAAGAAAGCGGCTAAGAAGGTTGCCACTGGCACAGTGAGTGCTAAAAAAGCCTCGGCGACCTCTGCTGTTGCAAAGAAATCAACTCGCAAAGCGGCTAAGCGCACTAAGGCCAAGCCTTTGTATACAACAGATGCCGTTCGTGCCTACTTGCATGAGATCGGTCGTGTACCGTTGCTTACCCACGAAGATGAGATTGTGTTGGGTAAGCAGGTGCAACAGCTAATGGCACTGCTTGCGATTAAAGAAGAGCTGATTGCGCAGATCCCCAGTAGTGAAGTTTCGGATGCAGCTGACACTGAGGCGGTTGAACCAGTGGTTTCGGATGCAGCTTGGGCCTCAGCGGCTGATATGAGTGAGGCGGACCTTAGTTACCACCTGCGTCGTGGTCAGCGAGCCAAGCGCAAGATGATTGAGGCTAACCTCCGTTTGGTGGTGGCTGTCGCCAAAAAGTACCAGAAGCGTAACTTGGAGTTTTTGGACTTGATCCAAGAAGGGACGCTGGGTCTTGAGCGAGGTGTTGAAAAGTTTGACCCGATGAAGGGCTACAAATTTTCTACCTATGCTTACTGGTGGATTCGTCAGGCGATTACCCGTGCCATTGCACAGCAGGCCCGAACCATTCGCTTGCCTATTCACATCACCGAAAAGCTCAATAAAATCAAACGAGTTCAGCGTGAACTTTCCCAAAAGCTTGGTCGCTCTCCCAATGCTGGTGAGGTCGGCGCAGAGCTAGATATGGATGCAAAGCAGGTGCGTGAGTATCTCACCATTGCGCGTCAGCCAATCTCCTTGGATGTGCGCATTGGTGACAACCAAGACACTGAATTGCAGGATCTCTTAGAAGATGACGGTGCTTCTCCCGAAGATTACACGGTGCAGCAATCCTTGCGCCAAGACATCTTTAGAATGCTTTCAGAGCTGACAACTCAGCAGCAGGAAGTTATTAATCTGCGATTTGGTTTGGGTGATGGCACGCCGCTGTCGTTGGCTAAAGTAGGTCAGCGTATGGGCATTAGCCGTGAGCGGGTCCGTCAGCTAGAGCAACAGGCCCTAAAGCACCTTCGTCGCCGTAAGGCTACGATTAACGGCTATTTGGCCGCTAGCTAGCCCCATGTCATTAGCCTGATGCCATAAGCTTTCCCAAGTGGTTTGTGTTGGTATTGGGAAAATCTCTAGTAATCAAAAAGCGTACGGTACAACAAATAGTTACCGCACGCTTTTTGAGTTGGATTTATGGACTTGCTTGCAACTGTTTGCTTATGCAGCAGCTTGGTAGGTTTCTAGCAACTCATTGGTGAAAGGAAATATTGTTTGACGGGGGAATGGATAGGCTACTTCTAGTTGCCAACTGCCATTGGGCGCTGTGCCGCCGACGTTGCCCTTTGAGGCGTGAATGCTAACGCCTGTCAGGTAGTGAAGGTTCTCTAAAAAGTCTCTTCCGGCATCGCCAGTGGCTAAGCTGCTGGCGTACAGAGAAAGAGAGCTATAGGGTTCTTTGATCTTTACTTTTGAGCCCTTGGTCAAGGGCTGGTAGCTAAACCATGACTCGATTTTTTCGGCATAGGTGTGGAGGTTTGCAAGGGTAATGTCACCGCTGCTGAAGTGAAGGCAGCCTGGAGAGCTATGGGTAACGATGTGTAGGCTCTTTAGGTTGCCGGGGAAACGCTTGATGGTGTGGGTGATTTGAGCGATCGCGCAGTAATCGGCGTTGAGCATGAGCCGCTGTGCCCCTACGATGGCACCTGCTGCAAGGGTCTTACCGTGTTCAATGTTGGCGTCGATGGCAATTAGCATGCCGTTGCCGGGGATATCGCCATGGGGGCCGCTAAATCGTCCGAAGCCAACCTGAGCGCCAGCTAGTTTTTTGAGCGCTAGCGTTTTTGGCAAAAATTTGGCTCGAGCAATAATGGACGTTGAAGGAGTTATCACGATTGGTAAGGTTTAACGCTCCGTTGGGGCAAGTGCCCATAGCGGCCGGTTAAAGGCTTTTCTTATAGGAACACCCCTAATATTCCCGTTGTTCTAACTCAAGGACTAGGTTGGGTTACGGAGCCTAGACCGCTGTTAGCGCGGTTGTTCCGTTGAATTGACGATGCTGTTTCCCGCTCTCATTTAGTTGCTTAATTTTAGTTGCTTAATTTGAGTTGTCTAACGGCCTATTGCTTATCCTTTTTCTTTGAGGGCGGCCGCTGCGACTTTTATCGGCTCTAAAAGCGCTAAAGGTAGATCTAGTTCATTGAGGTCTCGAAAGTCTGGATTTTTTTCCCGTTTGGGGCCGTGGTAGTCACTACCGCCGGTCATAAGCAGGTTGTGGGTTTGGCAGTATTCTTCTAGCTTCCGAATTTGGCTGGGGCTATGGGTAGGGTGATATACCTCTATGCCCATAAGTCCTGCCGCGATTAGATCCGGCAATACGGTGGCAACGGTGCCACCACGAAAGATATAAGGATGTGCCCATACGGGGACAGCGCCGCAGCTGAGGAGAAGCTCAATGCCCTGCTGGGCGGTGAACTTCTCGTAGGGAATATAGGCAGGGCCATCGTCTTTGAGGAATCGCTGGAAGGCTTCATTGTGAGAGCTGACGTGGCCTGCTGATTTGAGAGCGCTAGCAATGTGGGGGCGACCGGGTGCCATGGCGTCAGACATCTCGGGTAGCTCAATGGGAAAGCCGAGGGCTTCAAGCTTTTCGGCCATGGCGCGGGCGCGGCGTTTGCGACCTTCTACACGTTCTTGTAGGGGCGATCGCAGCTTATCTTCATCGGGGTAAAACCCTAAGATATGCATGGAGCGACCGTTGTAGACGGTGCTAAGTTCTAAGCCAGGGACAATTTCGAGATTGAGAGGGGCTGCGGCTGCGATCGCCTCTTCCCACCCGGCCATGGTGTCATGGTCGGTAATGGCCAGTGCCTTTACGCCCTGTTCTGCTGCGAATTTCACCAGCTCACTAGGGGTGAGACTGCCATCTGAGCAAGTGGTGTGGCTGTGGAGTTCGAGCATGGCGATGGGCAACGGCTAACAACGTTAGAACTCCTGTCATGGAGTCTCTGTATTATGGCCCAATATGTTGACTCAACTGTTGGCCTAGTCTTTTTAGCCTAGTCTTGTCGGCCTAGTCTATTGGATAAATTCTTACGGGCTAATCCTTATGGGTTAATCTGTGGTGCAATCTGTGGCACGGTTGCGGGCTCAATTACGCCAGCTCGACAGTCCCTCAGCCATAGCTGTACGGCTTTACCTACGCTGCCCTCGCTACTCTCCCTCGGCGGCAATGCTGCCCGCGTCGAGTCTGCATCATCCACCGTTGAAAACATAAACGCCAGTCGCCAGCCGTCACTCGCTTGCGTTAAGAACAACCAGTGATATTCCTGCACTTCATTGAATCGCAGTCCCGAATACTGCCGTGACAGTGTTGTAAAAAACAGTTGGCTTAAGGGGCCGCCTGCGGTCGGATCTGTTGTCAAAGCATACTCATCTAAATCTAAAGGCGTTAGCTCAGGTCTCCCTGCGACGAGGACATGGGAAGGCCGATAGGGTTCGCGACTATCAACATCATTACCTGGCAGGGCCGCGACTGAACGCTGTAGTACACGGTTGGTGTAATGAGGAATATCTCGAATGATTAGCCCTGTGAGCGTTTCAAGATCTTCTGGGCAGGTTGCGGGTGATCGCAATGGTGCATAAGGGCGAGGTAATTTTTCTTCTATGGCCTCTTTCTCTGGGACTTCTTGTGTAGGAACTTCTTGTGTAGGAACTTCTTGTGTAGGAACTTCTTCAACAGGAATCTCTTCAGTGACCTTGTCCAGCACGTGTGTATCCAAACTGCTGGCAGCTTGGGCAGCTTCTATTGACGGTCCTCCTAACAGACTCAACAGACTCAAGATTATGCCAACCCAAATGCCCTGTTTCATCACGCTGAAATCTCCCCACAGATTCGCTCAAAGGCTGCTGCTGGATCGTCTGCCTGGGTAATGGGCCTACCGATGACTAAATAACTAGCACCTTCCTGCATCGCCTGTTTAGGCGTCATCGCGCGCTGCTGATCGCCTCTTTGTACCCAAGTAGGTCGCACCCCTGGACACACCAGACAAAAGTCATCGCCGCAAGCGGTCCGCAACACAGCAGCCTCTTGGGGCGAACACACTGCACCACCCAGTCCACTTTCTTTGGCTAACAAAGCCATGTGCTCAGCGTAGGCCCCTGTTTGTTCCAGTACTTTCAATTCATCAGCCAGTGCCGTTTCGCCAATACTCGTTAGCAAAGTTACCGCAATGACCGTGGGTGGTATGCAGTCAGTGGCTTGCGCCCCTTCTACAGCGGCTGCTTGGGCTGCTGCTAATGCAATCTTCCCCGCAGGTGCATGTACTGTCATCAGGTCTACACCATAGCGTCCTGCCGCTCGGCAAGCGCCCGCCATCGTATTGGGAATATCGTGAAACTTAAGATCTAGAAAGATGCGCTTATTCCGGGCTTTTAGTGCCTCTAGAACTGTGGGACCGCTGCTGACAAACAGTTCTAATCCAACTTTCCAGAACGTGACTTGAGGGATGGCCTCGATGAGTGTGATCGCCTCCACTTCACCTGGCACGTCCAAAGGCACAATTATCTTTTCGGTGATCTTCTCAGCCTTGTTGCTCATGAAAAGTCCTGTTTCTAGAAGTCCTGTCTCCGTAACATTGCATCGGAAACATTGCATCGGAACATTGCATCGGTTCTCCCGAAAATCCCGGGAGAGTGGGGCCTATGGCACCAACCGTATAAACTTCTTCTTGCCAATTTGCAACACTTTACCCGCTAGTTCCTCTGGCCCCTCAAAGGTCAAATTTGGATCACCCACTTTTTCTCCATCGAGCTTTACAGCACCGCCCTTGATATGGCGACGAGCTTCACTACTACTCGCGCATAGTGGTGTTGCGCCTAGCAAGTAAAACACTTTAGCTGGAAACCCAACGTCCGCCATCGAAAACTCTGCTACCGCCTCAGCAGCCTTTGCTTGACCCGCAATCAGTGTCAGTGCATCCTGCTGTGCCTGCGCCGCTGCGTTCTCTCCATGGAACTGTCCGGTCACAGTCTTTGCCAACAGCTTTTGTTGCTCCCGTGGATTCTCTGGCAGCGAATCTAAGGGCAAACTTGTCAGATGGGTGAAGTAGTCTTTGATGACTGAATCCGGTGTCTTTTCTAGCTTGGAGTACATCGAGAGAGGATCTTCCTGTAATCCGACATAGTTGCCCAACGATTTGGACATCTTTTGCGTACCATCGGTTCCAATTAAGAGTGGCAGTAACATGCCAAACTGAGGCCGAATGCCAAAGTGCCGCTGTAAATCTCGCCCGACGGCGACGTTAAACTTTTGATCCGTACCGCCCAGCTCCACGTCTGACTTTAGCGCTACCGAATCGTAGCCCTGAAGCAGCGGATACAAAAACTCATGCAAGTATACCGGCGTACCCTTTTCATAGCGATTGGCAAAACCTTCTTTGGCCAGCATTTGTCCCAAGGTCATGGTGCTGAGCAAGTCCATCATTTTACTCAGGTCTACATCTTTGAGCCATTCAGAGTTGTAACGAATCTCTAAACGCCCCGGCGTTTTAAAGTCGAGAATGGGCCTTAGCTGATCTATATAGGTTTCTGCATTTGCTTTCACTTCTGCTTCGGTGAGTTGCTTCCGTACTTCCGCCCGATCCGTTGGGTCGCCAATCCGGGCCGTAAAGTCACCAATGAGTAGTACTGCTGTGTGACCTGCGTCCTGAAACGCCCTCAGCTTGCGTACCAAAATGCTGTGGCCTAAGTGAATCTCAGAGCCCGTTGGGTCAATGCCAAGCTTAATGCGTAAAGGCTCCTTACTTTCTCGCAGCCGTACCAGTAAATTGTCATTCCCATCCCTGGAGTCTAGCTGGGACGGAAAAACCTCACTCACCCCTCTGTAGATGTTGGCAAATTCTGCGGGGATATCGGTTGGGATAGAGGCAGAAGCATCTGAAACAGGGCTGACAGTCATGGGAGTCAAACACAAATGAATAATAGGCCTTGCCAGTGTAGCTTTTTGGGTGAACCTACGGTAACAAAGCGACTTACAAAAAACGTGAAACCAAGTGCCTATGAGCTTTCTGCATCGATGTGGTTTTGACGCTTTAAATCCGTCAAAAATGACTGCCAAAAGCTCTGTAAAACTGCGGTTTTTTGGTGGGAACCGGAATAAAAATTAGATTTTTTGATAAATAGGCCTAGACATTCGGCAGAGATCCTCTATATTGACGGGATAGCGAAACAAAATTTTTTTAGATAAGCGCCCTTAAGTTTAGGAAATATCGTCTGCCCGTGTCTTCTAATACCTACCGTAAAGTACGACCTCGCCCTCGCAGAACAGTTCCAATGCGATCGCCCCAGGTCCTGCGCTACATTCAAGACGTCGGGCAAATTGGTGCCACCGCGATCCTCACGGTCACTATGTTAGGTAGCTCCGTCGTTGCAGGCGGCCTTGTGGGCCTTGCCATTAGTTTCCGTAACCTTCCCGATGTACGGGTCCTACGCAACTACATCCCCTCAGAAACTAGCTATGTCTACGACATCAATGGCACCCTCCTAGACAGTGTGCACGATGAAGCGAACCGCGAAGTCGTAGATCTCAACGACATCAGTCCTAACATTAAGCGTGCCGTCCTCGCGATTGAAGATAGCTACTACTACACGCACAGTGGCATTAATCCCACCGGTATTGGACGTGCCTTTTTAGCCAATGTCGGCGCAGGCGAGACCGTTCAAGGTGGCTCTACGGTCACCATGCAGCTGGTCAAAAACCTTTTCTTATCCCCTGAGCGCACCATCAGCCGAAAGCTGGTTGAAGTCGTTTTGGCCATGCGCATTGAGCAAATTTTCGAGAAAAACGAAATTTTTGAGCTCTATCTCAATCAGGTGTATTGGGGTCACAACACCTACGGCGTAGAAACCGCTGCCCAAAGCTACTTTAATAAGTCCGCCAAAGATCTCACCTTGGCAGAGTCAGCCATGATGGCAGGGCTCATTCAGGCCCCTGAAGGCTTTAGCCCCTTCATTAACTACGACACGGCCAAGGGCAGACAGGCCATCGTCCTTAAGCGGATGCGTGATCTTAAATGGATCACCCCTGAAGAAGAACAAGAGGCCAAAGATCAACCCATTCGCCTCGGCGAAATTACTTCTTTCCGCTCTAGCCAAGCGCCCTACGTGACTGAAGCCGTCATGCAGGAGCTAAACGAGCAGTTTGGTGCTGAAGCCATGGCCAAGGGTGGCATGCGCATTCAGACCACCATTGATCTCGATATGCAGCAGACGGCGGAAGATACCGTCGCTGATAGCTACTATCGCTTCTTTGGTAGCGGCGCATACGCGGACCAAATCGCCCTGGTGGCCATCGACCCTCGTACCCACTTCGTCAAAGCCCTGGTCGGCGGCGTAGACCACAAATCTAGTCAGTTCAACAGAGCGGTACAGTCTCGGCGTCAGCCTGGTTCAGCCTTTAAACCCTTTGTCTACTACGCAGCCTTTGCGTCCGGTAAGTTTCAGCCCAGCAGTGTCATTAACGATGCCGCCGTCACCTATCCCGATGGCTATGGTTACTATTCACCGCGTAACTACGACGGTTCTTTCGCAGGCAGTATGACCCTGCGCAAAGCCCTAGAAACCTCTCGCAATGTCCCGGCTGTAAAGCTTGGTCAGTCCGTTGGTATCAATCGTGTGGTTGAAATTGCCCGTACATTAGGGATTAAAAGCCCTATGGATCCAGTCATCTCGCTGCCTTTAGGTGCGGTTGATCTCACCCCCTTAGAGCTGGCGGGTGCCTATGCAACCTTTGCTAACTACGGCTGGCACTCAGACCCGACGCTGATTATGCAAGTGACTGACAGCAGTGGCAATGTAATTTTGGATAACACGCCTAAGCCACAGCTTGTGCTTGACCCCTGGGCAAGTGCGTCCCTCACAGACGTTCTTCAGGGCGTTATTTCACAGGGTACGGCGACCAATGCCCAAATTGGCCGTCCCGCAGCGGGTAAAACGGGTACGACAGACTCCCAGCGTGACGTGTGGTTTGTGGGCTATGTGCCGCAGCTCGCAACTGCTGTATGGGTGGGTAACGATGACTATCGACCCCTTGGTAAGGGCGCAACCGGTGGTGGCTATGCCGCGCCGGTATGGCAAAGCTTTATGCAACAGGCCCTGCGTAATGAGCCCGTAGAGAATTTCCGTCCACCGAGTGAGTTTATCCGCCCGTAGGTTGCCATGCCGTTCTAGCTTCGTAAGCTGCTCTGCTTCGTTGGAAAGAATCTAGGAAATCGTTAAGCATCACCGACTTCGGACTTCATTCGCTCCAGAGTCTGGTGCATTTGGTCAAACATTTGCTGGGGGTTGGTGCCAAACTGACTCAGCTGTGTTTTGAGCTGTTCCATGGTCATCTTTGCCATGAAATCTTCCGATAGCTCGAATCGCTTCATAAAAATGCGATAGCGTTCCATTACTGACTCCATCTGCTCAATGAAGATTTTCTTTCCTTTGGTATCAAACTTGCCGTAGTTTCCGCCTAGCTCCATCAGCGACTGATAGTCCTGAAATAGCTGCTGTGCCTCTTGTTGCACCAGTTCTGAATCAAACATTCCCATGACGCTTCACCATTTCGGGACACCAGCTAAGCTGTGGTCTCTATTCATCGTGACCCAGCCGCTATGTGTTTTCAATCTACAGCTATAGCTTAAAAGATGGAACCCGACTGGCCAAGGTGAGATATCCCTACCGCTTCAAGAGGCGACCCAGCCATGGTTTTTTCGCTGGGGTTTCTGAGGCTTCGGGCTTTTGTGTGGTTTGTTGAGGAGACTCTTCGGAGAGGCCTAAGAGTTTGCCGTATTTCTGGGCGATCTTGTGGGTGGGCTTGAGCTTTAGGGCCTGACGGAAGTGAGTCTTCGCCATGCCTGAGAGCTTTTGCTTGTAATACACCTGCCCAATCATGGAGTGAAGTTCTGGGCTTTGGGGATCGATTTTGATGGCTTCGCGCAGTTCCTGTACGGCCATCTCATAATTTTTCTTTACTAGATAGGTCTTGGCCCTATGGGTATGTTTCTTAACGTAATCCACTTCTGGGGGGTTATCAGCGGTGTCCCCAGCGGTGTCATTTTGCCCGTTACCCTGCGTCAGGACGCCTGCTGGCCGAGCCACCCGACCGATACTGGCAGGGCCTGCGGACGTAGGGGTTACCGCATTGGTCATAAGTCCCGTTCGCTTAGGGCGAATGACCAGTGACTCCATTTTGCGAGATAGGAAGATTAAATTGAGTTGACCAATTTCCAAAGAGTGGTTGTGCAAGGCACTCATGGAGTAAAACTGACCCTCGGCGAGCTGACTAAGGGCCTGTTCATAAAAAATATTAACTTCACTATCGGTAACCTTGGTGAGCTCTTGGGCGCTGGGGAAGGTGGGGACGAGCTTTTTAGTGCGGTCTAAGCGTCTTACCCTAAAGCGTAGAGTTGTCAGGATTTCCTGGCGCGTCTTGTCATGTTTGAGGTTTTGGTAAGACGGGTTTACAATACGCGCAATCACCCGGGCGGCCTTGGTAACATCTAGGTGATCTGCGTCCGGAGTTCCAGTGGGATTAGCAAGTGCATCGGGATGCAGTTGTTTGGCAATGTTGCGGTAGCGCTTGGCAATCCGCTTTTCGTCAGCACTGACAGACAGCCCTAGTAATGCGAAGGGGTCAACATCAACGAGCGTTGTCAATTCAGTAAAAAGTTCAGCTTCTGACATGAAAAAGCAGCTCGACTAATTTGAGGAGAGAAATGGAGGGCCTCTACACCTATAAAATGCCCATTATCTCTGGCCAAATGGTCATCATCATTTAGGAGAAATCTTTTGCCGAAGAATTACGGATACTGACTGTTTTTGCTTAGAAACGCTGTACAAGAATTACTGAAAAGGCTTATTTGATGTCGATTTCTGGCCATAACCGTAGGGTTGCGATCGCCCTTGCACTCACAGCCGCACTGCCACCCCTAACGCCCCTCCTTGCTTGGTCGCACAAATTCTACCTGGGGCAATACCTATGGGGTGTTGTTTATTTGGTGCTGGCCGCAACGTCTCTTTCTAAGGTCGTGTGGATTGCTTGTGCTTTAGAAGGGTTTTGGTATATTACCCAGAGTGACGATAGCTTTATGAGACGTTTCCCTGCTGCTGGGTCGGCTCTCTCTGCCGTTACAGAGTTAGCGAAAGTAGAAGATAACGAGGACGAAAGAACAAGTCCTCAGTTGCTAGGACAACAGCTTAACCATCAGCTTCGTCAGCTAGCGGATAAATTGACCAAGAGTCCTGATGAGAAAAAAGCAGAGGCGGCACAAGCGGCTACTCAAGTCGCCACAGCCCTTCGAGACCTAGACCAGCTCCGTCAGGATGGCCTGATGACGGAATACGAATTTGAGCAAAAACGTCGTAAGCTGCTGGAGCAAATCAGCTGATTCTAGTATTCTAATCCCACGCTGTATTCTAATTCCACGCTCAGGAGCGGATGCCCAAACGGTTAATGTTGTCGTCGTTGCTTTTGCTGCGCTCAAAGAGTTTCTATGCTGAAAAAAATCTTAAAACAGGCGGGCATTCACCCTCTAAAACGGCGTTTGCAACAGGAACCCTACTATCGCTTTCAATCCTTTGAAGAACTCCAGTTAGCAGCTAGCTGGGGCATTCGCATAGATGCCAACACAGCTTCTGTGGATGATTGGTTGCGCTTGCCGGGTCTCTCGATTCATCAGGCCCGTAGCCTCAGCCAGCTGACTGAACGAGGGATGACGTTTAACTGCATCGAAGATATTGCAGCGGTTTTGGATCTACCTACCCAGCAAGTTACCTCTTGGGAAAGCGTGCTGCAATTTTGTTACTACAGTTCAGAAAATCTACTGGAGCCCATTGAAATTGATGCGAATACGGCATCAGTAGAACAACTTTCAACGATTCCCGCTGTAGATGTTTTTTTGGGTCGGGCGATTGTGCACTATCGCAAAAGCGGGCCGTACAAGGATCTGGCTGATCTCCAAAAACGACTGCGGCTAACGACCCCGGTGACGGCGGAGCTTCTTCATTACCTGCGATTTAAGCTTTAAGATAATCGCTAGCCTTAAAATGCCGTTATTGAACGCCGTATTTTCTCCTTAACTCACACCCAATTTCTCCATTCGACGGAATCAGTGGAAGAAAAGCCGAAGAAGCATAGAGGCTTTGACAGGGCTTCTCTAGACAGCTTTCTCACCAAAAAAAACAGCTTTGTCTATGGGCCAAAAACGAAGTGCGGCGCGGCCAATGACATTTTCTGCTGGTAAAAAGCCCCATACGTGGGAGTCGTTACTGTCGTTGCGGTTGTCACCCATCATAAAGAGGCTGCCGGGCGGAACCTGTACAGGCGGCATTTCATACTGAGGTGCTTCTAAAATGTAGTCTTCAGCTAGGGGCTCACCATCGACGATGACTTTCCCTTGACTGACTTGAACAATTTGTCCTGGCAATCCAATAACGCGCTTGATAAAGGCCTGACTGGCTTTGTAACCGTATTCCTGGAGCTGTGGGGGCGGCTCAAAAACGACAATATCACCGCGATGGGGCTCGTGCAGACGGTACGAGACTTTATCTACCAGTAGGCGATCGCCTACGGCCAAGGTTGGCACCATGGAAGGTGACGGAATAAAACGTGGTTCGGCGATAAACAGGCGCACGACGATGGCGATCAGGAGGGCGATCACAACCAGTCTGACATTCTCAGTGATAGTCTTCCACCAGCCGCCAGCCGTTTTATCTTGCTCCTTAGACTTGGCTGGCGAATCCACCGACTGAGCAGAGGTATTTTCAGCTATTTGCAAGTCCTTCTTTTCTATCTCACCAGATTTATCAGCGGCCATCGCGTCACGCACACTTATTCAAGCATTATCGAGAACCCTTACGGGATCACCAGTGACCATAGTACACAGTAACCGTAGCCCCTCAGACCTGAGTAGGGGCCGATTCAGTAAAGGTCTGATTCGTTAGTGATCCTTTGTCGGAGAGGCTTGATCCATGGCATCCAAGTTCGCCTGGGCATTTCGCCTGAGCATTGCGGGCTTAATGCGTCGTAGGGCGGAGGCTGGAAACCGTCGATTCCACTCATCGTCACTGATCTCTGCTAGCTCAGTTAAGGTCGGTGCGACATTGTCGGGATAGGGTGCAAAATCTTTTACGTCTGTTTCCTTTGCAAACTGTTGATTCCAAGGGCATACGTCTTGGCAAATATCGCAGCCAGCCACCCAGTTTTGTAGATTTCGGGCGATCGCATCCGGCAATTCTGAGGCCCGGTTCTCAATGGTGTGATAGGCAATGCAACGATTGGCATCCACCACTCCCGGTGCGCGAATTGCCTCAGTGGGGCAAGCCTCCAAGCAGCGCGTACAGCTGCCGCAATGTGCTGTGTGTGGCTTATCAGGTGTGAGGGGCACATTGGTAATCACCTCACCCAAAAACACCCACGAACCATACTTCCGTGTGATCACATTGCCATTTTTCGCATTCCATCCGATGCCTGCCTGCTGCGCCCAAAACTTATCTTGAACGGGGCCGGTATCGGCATAGAGCCTAGCTTCTATCTCGGGATGTTGCTCGCGCAGCCACAGCGCCAGTTGTTTCAGCTTTTTAGTCAGAATGCGGTGATAGTCACGGCCCCACCCGTAACGAGAGAGTTTGGCATACTGTTTCCCGTTGGGTCTTTGAGTGGGCGTGTAGTAGTTTAGGGCCACACTCACGACGGACTGAGCGCCGGGGAGCACCTGCCGAATATCTTTGCGTCGCGAACTCTCCATCCATCCCATATCAGCTTGGAAGCCTTGGTTGAGCCATGACTGCAAGGCCGTATTTGCGGCGTGCTCGGCGGTCGTGGGTGATGGGGAAACTTGGGCAATCCCGACCAGGTGAAAGCCGATGGATAAAGCTTGTTGTTTGATTCGAGCACTATCCACACCCCAGGTCGAGCTATGAGGTATGTCGTTCCTTTTGGTGTGATTGGAAGTGCGATTGCTCTTTGGGTCCATCAAATTTCCACGCCATCAAGCACCAGCTCAAGCTCCAGTGCTATCAGACCCGAGTGCCTCCTCATATCGCAGTGCCATGACAGCTCTTTTCTCACGGGCAAAGCCATAGCGTGCCTCGTGCTGCACAATTGCCTTAATTTCCCAAGTCCAGCTGTCTTCAGACATCACCTCAAATCCTAATCGCTGATAGAAGGGAATGTTCCATGGGATTTTTCGAAAAGTGGTCAGCCAAATCTGATTAAATCCTCTTTCGCGAGCACTCTGACAGCAGGCTTTTATCAATGCTGAGCCAATGCCCTGACGACCAAAGTCAGGATGAACATCTAACTCCACGATGAAACAGATATCAGGCAAGAACTTAATCACAATGAAGCCCACTACCTGATGGCCGCAAGTCGCCACCCAGAGCCGATTATCTGCTTGTGCTCGCAATAGGAAACTGGGCGTAGTGAGGCCCTCTAACAACTTTTCCGAGATGTCTAACCAGCCTAAGTAGGGCAAAAATTGCTGCGCTGCCGCCCGCTCAACATCAGCTAAAAAAGGAACATCTGCTATTTGAGCCAAACGAACGGCGTAATTCATTGGGGTAGCTGGCGGCTGGTCAAATCGATAGCGTGATTACATCCTGATGACATCTAGAGCTGCTTAATATCATGGGAAAGTTCTTGGGTAGAGCGTTGAATTCCCTCAAACTTTTCAGTCAGCGGCACAATACTGAGTCGCTCATCTCGCACATAGGCATACAGATCCGCAAAGCTGCGATCAATATCCTCATAAATCACACTGAGCTTGGTATTCAGCTGCTGAGAAACCGTGGCTTCAAAGGTATCTCGATTTTTTGCGAGTTCGCTGTCCATTTGCTCAATTAGGCTGCGCCGTTTTAGAAACAATAGGCCACCGGCAAACAACAAGCCAAAGCCGAAAAACAATCCCCCTAAAATATCGAGAAATAGCCCCCGCGTCACGACCGCAATAATGCCGCTGATAACAGAGACTAACCCACCGCCCACCACCCGAGGATCCATGTCATCGGCGGTATCTGCTAAGGAATGAATAAACGTATCATCATCGAGCAGATTATAAATTCGCTCCTTGACACCTTCAATCACTTCGTAGCGATATTCCACAATGGGTAAGGCAATTTCGGTGCTCCTGAGATCGTGATTTTGTAGAGCGGTGAGCTCATTTCCCAGTTGCTTAATCAACAGCTGAACACCATCTAAGAATCGCTTAGCACCGTCTTTAGAAGTTTCATCTAGGGTATCTTCCAGTTCTTTTTGAGCCCGAGCTTTCATGTCGTTCACCCAGGTTTCTATTCGCTGTTTGCGGCTAAAGGTAGAGAGGAGCGATCGCTTGGCCAAGACAAAAATAGAGAGCCCGTCCCTAAACTCGCCTTTGAGGCGATAAATAATGCGCTCATATTGCGCCATGAGTCGTTCGACGAGGGCATCAATTTCATAGGTAGACTGCTCTTTGCCCTGCCCTAACCGCTGTTGAATTTTATTGACTACCGTTTCATCTGCAATCAGTTGCTGCTCCAGCAACTGCATATCGCGGCCTAACCGTTTCACAATTTGCTCGGCTGAACCAATGTTCGAGGCTAGCTTAAGCCGATAGCCCTTGCCGCCTGTGATGGTGTCGCGCACAAAGGTTTGAACAGGGGCAAAGCCACCGTCTTTGCTACCTTCTGGGGCGTTGATGGCCTGTTTCGCTGAGGTAGCAAAGACTTGTGGGTTCGGAATTTGTCGCTGCTGAGCTTCCTGCTGAATATAGCGAAGGGACGAGTCTAGCTCCCGCTCATCTGCTAAGTCAGCTTGCTGCAACACAAAAATAACGGGTTTTTTCCACTCGCGGTGAGCGAAGTCAACGAGGGACCAGGCGGTGTTGGTGTAGGGATTTTTGGAAAAGAAGACAAACACCACCAGATCGCTATTGGGAATAAAATCTTTGGTGATATCTTCGTGCCGCTGAACGGGGCTGTTGGTTCCGGGCGTATCAACAATGGCAATCTGTTCCAAAATAGGCACTGAGCGGCCAATTTCTCGTAGCTCACCGGGTTTGGCCTCGCGGCTATAGCCCTCCCCTTCGGCATAGACGATTTTGGAGACCATGTTCGTGCGAGGATCTGCGCCCACTTCGCAAATCTCACCGCTGCCAAGCAACGCATTGATAAAGCTACTCTTACCCGCCTTCACTTCTCCGATGACGACAAAGAGGAAGGGCTGGTTAATATTTTCCTGAAGGTTTTGGACTGTTTTTGCCAGCTGGGGATTTTTGATGGCATGGGCAAAGCTTTCGAGCTGGGTGAGGAGCTGTGCGATCGCCGATTTGTACCGTTGTAAGGTGGGATCAACAATTGCGCTGTTCATTGAATCGCCTCAGGGAAACACACTTTGCTGCCAGGAAAATGCATTTTGCTGCCAAGGGAAGCCATTCTAGAGAAGACATCACACTGGCACAACACGTCACTGACATCGCAAGAGTGCTAGGAATTGTGTAGGTATTAGGGATTATACCTATAACAATGACGCTGCCCGTGCCGCTAAGTCTGATCGCTCGCCCTGATAAAGGGTCACGTGCCCTGCCAATGGCTCGTTGCGGAACCGTTCAATCACATAGGTTAAACCGTTACTAGCTGCATCCACATAGGGATTATCAATCTGAGCAGTATCACCGGTTAGAACGATCTTGGTGCCTTCGCCGGCCCGTGTCAAAATCGTTTTTACCTCGTGAGGTGTAAGGTTTTGTGCTTCGTCAATTACAAAGAATTGCTTAGGAATAGTGCGCCCGCGAATGTAGGTGAGCGCTTCAATTTGCAACAGCCCCAAGTCCATCAGCTCTTCATGGCCTCGACGCCAATGGTCGGGCTTATCGCTGCCATCTTGTGTATTAAAAATCAGATCAAAGTTGTCGTACAGCGGCTGCATCCAAGGGGTGAGTTTTTCGGTCATGTCGCCGGGTAAGTAGCCAATATCCTTGCCCATGGGCACGACTGGTCGGGAAATAAGCAGACGGGTATAGCGTTTTTCTTCACTGACTTTTTGCAGGCCGGCTGCGATCGCCAGCAAGGTTTTTCCTGTTCCAGCCTTACCTACTAGCGTTACTAGCGGAATCGCATCATCGAGCAAAAGCCCCAAGGCAAATCGCTGCTCACGATTACGAGACTGGATGCGCGAAACGCCGTTATAGGGCAGCTTGGGCAGTGATACCAGTTGACCATCGGCACGTAGGGTCGCCAGAGCCGTATGGCTGGGGTTATTAACGTCTACCAGGGTAAGGGCCTGGTTGGGATAATACTGGTCAGTTGGGATCTTGGGACCCTCTACGGCTGAGAGCAAGTCCAAAGGCGTCCCGCCTGGCTGAAAAAGTAAATTCATTTGCTCAGGGCTCACCAGCATTTCGCCCATGCCCGTGTAGAGATCATCGACATCTATTTTGTCGGTTTCATAATCTTCTGCGGTTAGCCCCAGGGTATCGGCCTTGATGCGCATGTTGGTGTCTTTACTCACCATCACCACCGGACACGCGCACTGCTGCTTCACTTCTAGCGCTACTGCCAAAATGGCATTGTCGCCGCCGTCACCCCCCCCGCCGCTGTAGAGTTCGGCAGGCAAGTTATCCAAACTTTCGCGGTGGCAAAGAGCTACCCTGATTTTGCCGTTGCTTTTTTCTAGCGTGATTCCTTCAGTTAAGCTGCCTTTTTGTCTCAGGCTATCCAGCATGCGAGAGGTTTGCCGGGCATTTCGCCCGGTTTCCTCGGGGCGTTTTTTGAAGCGATCGAGTTCTTCAATGACCGTAATCGGTAAAACGACCTCGTTGTCCTCAAACCTCAGAAGCGCATTCGGATCATGCAACAACACATTGGTATCAAGGACGTAGATTTTTCTCATAATGGAGCGTAGATAGCAGATGAGGGCATTTCTTTGCAGGTATGGGCGCTCTGCTTACAAGCGGCCGTGGGCTTACTTTAGCCCATTACTCTGGATTCTTGCTCACGTCCCGTTCGGGGACAGGGTCATAGCCGCCAGGATGTAGCGGATGGCAGCGGGTAATGCGACGAGCGGCCAGCCAGCTTCCTTTCAAGGGTCCAAAGCGTTCTATGGCCTCTATCGCATAGCAAGAACAGGTCGGCTCAAACCGGCACGTCGGTGGGAACAGCGGCGATATTAGCTGACGATACCCTTTGATTAAAAATATCAAGGCAATTTTCATAGGTTTATTTTCGCATGCCTACGTACGCCTAGACTGGTTTGTCTGACCCTACGATGCCAGTTCTTATAACATCCAGTCTCACAACATTCCGCATGTCATTGCTTTAAGCTTAGGTAACCCATATTCTCAAACCCGCTATTCCCAAAGGTATTTCGAGTTATTGTCAACCAAAGACGACATATGCATAGGAACTGGTGCCTAGAGATTGGGCTTTTATCTCTGCCAACTCGGCCTTGCCCAACTGTAGGTGTCACTCAAGGTATTTAGATCCAGCGGTGGTAGCTCTGGGGTCAGCTCAGAAAATTTCCCGTCTTCTATAGCGACTGCAATCATTTGCATCATATCGGTGTATACCGCTTGTGTTCGTAAATGCTCCGAGCCAAACCTCTGGCGAAAAATTTCTAGTGCCATTTGAAACAAGGGCTCAGCCTTGCCGTATTGCTCCTGATGGCCATGTACTTTAGCGAGTTGGTATAAGGTTTCTCCAATATCTGGATGGTTTGCTAATAAATGCTGCTGTTGAATCCTAAGAGCCTGTTGTAACAGGGGCTGTGCTTCTTTATGGCGATTTCTTGAAGCGTACAGCGTAGCGAGATCGTTCAGACTAGTAGCCACTTCTAAGTGGTCTGAGCCTAAGCGGCGTTGTTTGAGGATTAAAACCTGCCGATAGAGCCTTTCAGCTTCAACGTGACGACCCTGGCACTCACATAAATAAGCGGAATCGGCGAGCTCATCGATGGTGTCGTTATGTTCGACATACCTGTGATCTAGACTACTCTCCGAGCTTGGAGTGGACTGGTCATGGATGGCGCGACCGATGGGACTCTGCTCAGCCTTAGCCAGAACTGCGTTTGGGTAACCCGTATGACTCGATGGGATGTCTTTGCTGAGGGTGTGATTAAGACTATCGACAATTTCTGCCCTGGGTATCGAATACATCACCTGGTTAATATCACCCATTGGCTGAGGCCGGTTCGACGCTTTTTCAATGCGCTGGTTTTCAATGCGCTGGGATGAGGTCGGCAAAGTTGTTGGTTTAAAAGGTGCTTGATGACGATCTGAACGTAACGTTCGAGACCCTGAGCTTCGAGTACCTGGAGAAAAGATCCTGGGAGACGTCACGTTCGCGGTTCGATTGCGGCCAGTACGTGAAGATGACCGATGATTAATGCGGAACGACTTAGTGATTGATTGAAAAGATGGTAGACAGCGCAGCCATCGATATACCCAGGAAAGAAATTGCTTAATCACAGGTTCAAAGGGAAAAATGTATCTAAGATGTTGTCTAGGTTAAGTTTTAGGATTTGGGCAAACTCTTGGCTCTAGCCAGGTTTGAGCGCCGCTCATTCTAGACATAGCGGATAGTGATGTATGGAGTCTGATGTGAGCCTTAACAGGTCAAAATCAGGCCTATATCCTGGACAAAAGGGCTAAACTTCTAGCTCTAATATTTTGAATATTTTTGAATTAGGAAGCTTTTCAAAGCCTATGCCGCTTCATTGGGCTGCACCTACAATATGTAGGCGTAAATTGATTATAAAAGTTAGCTGATGCTTAATTACTCTTATTTTCTTTTATCTCAAGGTACTTTACTCTTGACTGCCTCTCCTTCAGGCATATTACCGGTCGAGAAGTTTTTGATACTTCCAAGAAATCAGTGACCCCCCTTAGGGATCAATGTTAGTGATCTCTCTCACCGGCTTGTTGCCTTAGATCGGAAGAGC
>JBCDAG010000062.1:0-23316 GCA_039186165.1 Cyanobacteria bacterium P01_F01_bin.53 | reverse complement strand
TTTGTAGGCCTCTTTCACACCAAAGTTGGCGAATACACCAATGAAGAATTCCTGGTTGCCGTTAAAGCCTTTGAAAACAGCGATAGACCCTTAATCTATACCTATTTCAAAGATGCACCGATTTCCCCAAGCAGCCTCACGACAGAATTCACGACCCTGCTAAAATTCCAGGAGGTACTTTCTAAAAGAGGCCACTTTTATCAGCGCTACAAGGATAGTAATGATCTCAAACATCAATTTAGCGAGCAGCTAGTCAAGCTGCTGCCACAGCTAAAACAGCCAGATACGTAATCCAACCTCAGTTCTTAATAATTCCTATGCAGCCATTGGCGTGAGCTTTTGCCGCAACATCGCTAAATAATCAGCTCGAAACTTTCTCAGCTGATAATCCTGTGGATCTTGCACTTTCATGGTTTCCCACGCGGCTTGCTTGCCCTTTTTGCTTTTCTCTTTTGCTGTCGCGATCGCAGCCTCAGTAATGAGCGTCGCCCCCTGCGTCATTCGCTCATAGCCGTAGTAACTCATATGCTCGGCAGTGAGCGTTTCAATCAGTTGAATCTCCTCTAGGGTCAAAGTCTTTTTGAACTTATCCACATTGGCAGGAATGGGTGCGGAACTGTTGGTTGCCCATAGGTCAGATAGCCCCGACAGGCTCTGGGCCTCATTAGAGGATGAAATATCCAGCATGGTATCGAGAAAAGGAATGCCAAAAAATGTACAGACTCTCTGTAAGATGACCGCCTGATTTTGAATAAAGTCTTCAAAGCGGATAGTGAGCACCTTATCAGGATACTTTTCGGCTAAGGCACGGGCGGCATCTTGCGCTTTGTTCCAGGTCAGCGTATTTAGCAAAATATCAAAATCATGAATAATGGCCCGGTTAATGCTGTTAATTTGTGCCCGTGGATCACGTGCAACATGGAGAAAAAGCATATCGTCAAATAGTTCAATTAGCTCCTCAGCGTAGTGAACGCTGTCCAGCGATTTATCCATGACGACCTTTGCCCGATGCTGTTGCCCTGCGACGAAGAGCATTTCCCAGGTAATGGCATGGATACTGCGAGGCTTGTCCTTAATATTTTCAAAAATGGCTACCGGGTCTAAGCTAACCCCGTCCCATTTCACCATTGTGGCATTTTGAAGGCCAACCACATCAATTACCAGTTGGAAGTAATTAAAGTCATTGGCGAGGTTGCCATATAGCGGCAACAAAGGCATGAATTCTACAATGTGGAGCGGATAGGGTGAGTAGAAATCATCGGAAAAGTTTAATCGTAAGCGCAGGGCATGACTGCCACAGCGGCGAACCGGAATCATTAAAATCGGTCTGGGGCGTTGGGGGGATTCTGTTGATTTTTTGTTAGTCTGTGGGGGCTCGGAAGTTAGCGGAGTGCTCATATTGATTGCTTGGATAGATCGTTTGGATAGATCGCTTGGATGATTAGAAAGAAAATTCAGGAATGAACTGGGCCATTAGCATGAGAACGGCAAAGGAAAGAACAAAGTAACCAAAGCCCGCCTGTAAGGCACGGGCATTAATAAACTTGTTGAGATAGCTGCCAAGCAACGTCCCTAGGCAGGCCGCTAGGGTAAACGATCCGGCCAGCAGCCAGTTGAATTCTGTTTGTCCCATATACCCCAAAAAGCCCGTGACCGACTTCAGGGAGATAATTAATAGCGATGTGCCCACAGCCTGCTTCATCGGAATATTTGTGAGGAGTACGAGTGCAGGCACAATGATAAAGCCACCCCCAACTCCCACAAAACCTGTGAGGATGCCAATGCCCAACCCCTCGGCTGGGATAGTGATCTTGTGTAACAGTGAGCGATTCCCCGTAGGAGAGGCTGTGCCAACGCGCTTCAACCGCCCAGGATGTGGCGTATTTATTGTTGGAACCTGAGTGGTTGAAAATTTAGCTCTGCTTTTAACGATCATCAAACAGCTGGCTATCAACATGATCACGCTAAAGCACAGGAGCTGAAACCCCTCGCTAATCCAAGGAAGCCCGGCCAATAATGCGCCCAAATAAGCCCCTAACATTGCAGCAGGGGCAAACACAAAAGCAATATCCAGTCTCACATTGCCCTTTTGCCAATGGAGGAACGTTCCGATTAGGCTCACCATGCCGACGCTGATCAAACTAATGGCGATCGCATTTTTCGCCCCCAGGCCCAACACATACACCAAAATCGGTACCGCTAAAATCGAGCCACCACCGCCCAGGAGTCCGAGAGAGATGCCCACTGCAAACGCGCCAGCGGTGGCTAATAGCCAACTTACGTACAGTTGTCCAAACCATAAGACGGCCATAGTTATTGACATGGATACTGGCATCGGCACTGGCATTAGTCCTGGCATTGGTCCTGGCATCGGCACTGACATAAACGCTGGCATGGGCACTGGATTATCCTACCGAGTATTGGTGGATGTAGCGCTCAAACCATTGCTGAAAAAGGGGCTTCGTGCTGAAATCAAACCCCAAGCGCTGTTGGAGGGAGAGTGTTTCCCATACCGTTAGCTGACCGCGAGTGGACAGATACAACATGGCAATGAAGCCGGAGCGAAAGGCCGAGCGACAGCCAATTAAAACGGGTTTTGGCAGCTGATCAATCTCTCGCAAAATTTGAGTGATGCCTTCGTAGCTGAGGGTTTCTGCAGAGACAGGATTGTGCCGATAGATAATGCCTCTTTCTTCCACCTGCGTTTTCTCCTCAGCCCGAAAGCCAGATTCCTCAGCGCATCTTAAGCACAACACAGATTTTATCCCCCTATCCAGCAGGGCCTTTAGCTGCTCTGGCAGGAGCTGCGCCGAAATATAAATGTTGTTGTTGAGACTTTGAAAGTAATCGTCTGAGGAATTTAACATAGCGGTTTCTCGTGTAGATTCTCAACAAACCTGCACCGTTGACTGAGCCTATTGTTTTTCCATACTTTTGAGCGTTTCTTCTCGAATCAGGTTAAATACCTGTCGATTCAGCTGGGTGTATTCCGTGCTCAGCATGTCGTCCACATGGCGAGGACGCTTCAGTGGAATGGGAAGCTCTGCCTTTATTCGACCCGGCTGCACGCCCATGACAAAGATGCGATCGCCTAAAAAGACGGCTTCTTCAATATCGTGGGTTACAAATACAATTGTTGTTTTCAGCGTTTGCCAAATATTAAGCAACAGCTCCTGCATCATGTGCCGAGTCTGGGCATCTAGCGCGGCAAAGGGCTCATCCATCAACAGTACCGACGGCGAATTGACCAAGGCGCGGATAATACTCGCCCGCTGCTTCATTCCCCCAGAAAGCTGGGCGGGATACGCATCGCGGTATTTGGCTAGGCCCACCAGGTTCAAATACTCCCCCACCATATCCTGGCGTTCGGCCTTGGGCATGCCTTTTATCTTCAGGCCAAGCTCAACATTTTGAAAAATGGTTTTCCAGGGTAAAAGCGAATACTGCTGAAAAACAAACCCCCGATCGGCCCCAGGCTTTGTCACCTGTTGCTGATCCACCAGGACATAGCCCGCTGTCGGCTTAATAAATCCAGCAATGATGTTCAAGAGTGTGGATTTTCCACAGCCTGAGGGGCCTAGCAGGCACACAAATTCTCCCGGCTTTATTTGCAAATTAACCGAATCCAACACCTGATTCGAGCGATCTTGCTGGCTAAAGATCATGGAGATCCCTTCCACATTTACCGCACCTTTCGTGGGTTCTGTGGGTGCCTTTATTTTAGTTAAGGTTTCTTGGACCATTGCGATCGCTCCTAATGAGATTCTCTAAAGACCAGTCACCCTACTCTGCGAGAGGGCCAAAGGCCAACGACTACGCTCAGGGTTCAGTGACAGCACATCCCGCTGGCTGAGCGTAGTCGTTCGCAAAGCGTTTCCGCAGGAAAAGCCTAAGCATCTTGTTTCTTAATCACTCGCCAGGGCATCAAAGCCTGCATTCCACGCCCCACGGCCCAAGAGCTCGCCGCTCCCATTAGCCCAATCAGCAGCATCCCCATCACAATCGGCGGATAGTTAGAGGTTACGTACGACTCCCAGGTAATGTAGCCAACGCCATAGCGCCCCGCCAAAATTTCAGCCGTTACCAGGCAAAACCAGGCGTTCCCCATACCAATGGTCAGTCCACTCGCAATTCCCGGCAGCGAACCCGGTATCACAACGTCTTTAAAGATGTGCCATTGAGTGGCCCCCAAGCATTGCCCCACCCGAATTAAAACAATGTCGTGCAAAATATTCTCTACCGCTCGAATGGTGCTAATTAACACGGGGAAAAACGCACCAATAAACGTGATATAAATCATCCCCACTTCAGCCGTGGGAAAGATCAAAATTGCCAGGGGAATCCAAGCGACCGCTGGAATAGGCCTCAGCAGCTCTAACCACGGCATCATCAGGTCTTCAACCAGTTGAAACCAACCGATAAACATGCCCATCACGATGCCCAATGCGGAGGCAACCGTAAAGCCTGCGAGTACCCGGACAATGCTAGAGCGAAGATGAACACCCGGCTCACTCACAAAAAACTCAACCGTTGCTTCCGCCACTTCTACCGGTGAAGGGACCAGCTGAAAGTTAATGAAAAATTTGAAGCCGGTCACACATAGTATTTGCCAAATGCAAAAAAATAGCATGAGCGCTAATACCCGTATCGCAGACCGATTGGGAAAGAGGCGATTAAAAGAGCGAGACAGTTTAGCTTTTTTCCTGTCAGCGCGAATGTGGCTCTGGGGGACGGTACTGGCCATGGGTCAGGGGCTTTTAGAGAATGGTTTGCAAAGTGGGCATATTGAAAAACTGATCGAACAGAGCAGGATGAATAATCAGGAGAACGTGTATACATCAGCCTAAAAGCGTGCAATAAATAACATTCCGACAACCCTCACCCTAAATCCTTCTCCTTCGGGCTCCTGTGTACACATAACTATGAGACATTGGCTGATCACACACGCTGCAAACCCACCCCCGGCCCCTCCGAGGGAGGGGTGAATATTGGCTGAGATGGTTGAAGCTGCCGCTTTGCAACGGTTACAAACTTACTAGCGAGGACACATAGGTTAGCCCACTAAAGCGTTTCCAATATCCCCTCCGCCGGAGGGGTGCCCGTAGGGTGGGGTGGGTCCGCAACGTATGCCAATTATCAAAGTCTCTCGCACTTATGTGTACACGGGTGGCTCCTTTGGGAGAGGGCTAGGTAAGGTCCACAGCGATGCGAGACTCCCGGTAGATTACCCTGCAAACACAGGAACAACCTCCCTCAGCGCTTGCTTTAACTCATCCAAGGTCAATCGACTAATGCGAGCTGGCTGAGGACCACTGGCATAGGTCTGCAAGAGATCCTTAAAGGACACAACTTGTCCGCCAGATTCAGATGCAAATGCCTTAGCATCATCTGCAAGTAAAAAGGCCGATACTTCCTCTCCATTCTTCACGTAGTAAGAGTTCTCCGCGAATAGCTTCCAGCCCTTGTTGCGATCATGCACAAAAATCACATCGGCGGCTTTCCCCTCACCCTGCAATTCATTGAGCTTTTTCACCATGTTTGGAATAGAAGCAAAGTTTGTGACCGTCGGATCCTCTTGAATCCATAGCTGCGCGGCCATCTTCGGCTCGGCAATTTCCTCATCTGTAAGCGCGTCTTTGCCCGTAATCACATAGCTTTCGCCTTCGGCAATCACCTCGTCATAGTTCAGCCCCGCATTGTCCATGGCCTGTTTCAAGAAGCTTTCATCTACCCAACCTGTGACATCTTCAGGATCTACAGGAGACTCAATCTTGCCAAGGCTAATGAGTGTGGCAATACTGTTTTTCAGTGCACCTAGCTGCACCTCACCAATACTCGGGTTAATGGGCTGCAACCCGGATGGCCCGAGGAACATATACACCACTTCTTTTTCAATACCCGACCACTCTTCAATTTTTGCAGAGATTTCCTCAGGACTTTCCCTAAATGTTTCATTCGCTTCGAGCATGGCCTGAAGATAGGCCTCTACAATCTCTGGATACTTTTCGGAAAAGTCAGAGCGAACAACAATGCCGTGGAGTGTGGGAACGCCTGTTTGGGCCCCATCAAAAATCTTTTTAGCAAAGCCCCGATATGGAAACAGTTCACCAAAAGGAACAAAGTCAGCATGGGCGTCAATTTGGCCCGTGCGCAGACTGGTGCCACCGACTTCCGGTGCTTGGCTAATGAGCTTGACATCTGATTCTGGATCAATACCTGCATCGTCCAGGGCTTTTAGCACCATGCCGTGGGCCGCAGAGCCAAAGGGCACAGAAACCGAGCCTCCTTTAAGGTCGGCCAAGGAGGTGACATCACTGTCTTTAGGCACTACCACCGCATTACCCGCGCCGTTAGGACTGTAGGCTAGGGTTCCAATAAAGGTAGAGGTCACGCCCTCCACTTCTTCTTGGAATTTGATTAAGTTGATTACGGCAGGGAAATCTCCCATGAGGCCGATGTCAATTTGGTCGGCCAACATTTTATTGGTAATGGGCGGACCTGACGTATAGCTAGACCATTGAATGTCGTACTCTACCCCTTCGTACTTACCATCGGTGGGCAGATGCTTTTCTAACAGTTCCAATTCCCTTACGGTTGCACCCCCGACAGCGGTGTTAATCACCTGGTCTTGGGTACCAATAGAAATGCGAATCGTTTCACCTGCCAGTGAGCCTTCACTAGATGCTTCAGTGGCTTCTCCAGAGGCGGCATCTGGAACGGCCACCTCAGCGGTTGTGGAGCAACCCGCAACAAAGGCCGTTGATAGCGTTAACGCACTGGCAATAGAAAGTCTTTTCAACCAAGTGTAATGAGGTTTCATGATTGATTTCATGATTGGGCAAGCTCCTGTCGATTTCCCTCATTTAATCCACGCCGCTTTAGCCGCATCTGTAAGTAGATATACAGTTATCTTCTGATAGGCACAATCGTAGATAACGAATCTAATTCAATCCATAGATTTCTTTTATTGTTGATAGGCCTTCTCGTAATAATAAAATTTATGGGTTGATTAATTTTATTGTTGGGTGGAACGATGCCTTTATGGGAGACAGTAGCCCTGATCACAAAACAGATTGTCAAACATAGCAGAATGGCTCACATCAGTAGAGGTTTTCCCCCTACATATAGGAGTCAATCATGCAGCAAAGTGTTAGGCGTTTTTTGGGTCGACGTAAGTTTTTAGCGATGACAGGTCTAGCCACTTGTTCGTTTGCCTTATCAGTAGGGTGCTCACAATCGATAGAGACTTCAGAGGTGACCACTGAAGCGCCGGAGGCCACAACAGAGGTAGCTGCGGCGCCGGCAGGAGATATGCCGAAGGTAAAAGTCGGCTTCCAGACGGGGGATATCAACAACATCACCATG
The DNA here is from genome assembly GCA_039186165.1 of Cyanobacteria bacterium P01_F01_bin.53. Taxonomy (GTDB): domain Bacteria; phylum Cyanobacteriota; class Cyanobacteriia; order Phormidesmidales; family Phormidesmidaceae; genus Phormidesmis. The sequence continues at coordinate 15,951 of JBCDAG010000062.1, read as the reverse complement.
GTGGCTGCGAAGGAAGGCTACTTTGAAAAAGTGGGTCTGGACGTGGAGATGAGCCCCTATTCTTCGGGTGGCGCTATGGTCCCGGCCTTAGCTGCTGGTGAGGTAGATATTACCTGGTTCTTTCCCTTCCCGTCGTTGACCGCCTTTGCCACTGGAGTTGACCTGGAAGTCGTCCTATTAGACCACGCGCCCTTGACTGCGGAGCGCTTAATTGCGGGCGAAGCCGTTCCTGATATGGCCGGGCTCAAGGGGAAAACTCTTGGGGTGACCATTGGTACTTCCGGACACCATTCTCTCCTTGCCGCGCTCGATCAGGCCGGGATTGCTCAGGATGACGTCAGCTTAGTGAATTTAAAACCCTCGGAAATGGCTGCGGCCTTTTCTGCCGGTAAAATTGATGCAGCTTGGACCTGGGAACCTGCCGCTGGCAAACTCAATGAATTAGGCGGTAAAGACATTGCTACCGCTAAGTCAGTGGGTGCCTATGCCGTTGCGCTGTGGGGCGTGAGAAAAGAATTTGCGGAAGCGAATCCTGAGGTCATGAGTAAGTTTATGGAAACCTGGGATATGGCCCAAAAAGACTACTTGGCTGATACTAAATCAGGGCAAAAGTGGGAGGCTGAACGCCTGAACCTCACCCCGGAAGAATTTGGCGCAATGGTGGATCGTCAGGGTTCCACGGTGATTCCGATCGAGGATCAGCTCTCGGATGAGTGGTTGGGTGAGCCGGGCGCACCGCAGACCACTGCTTTGTATAAGGCCTATGAGCAATATGCAACATTCTTGGTCGATCAAGGGCGGCTAGATAGTGTACCTGAGGATCTGGCACCGCTGATTAACTCTTCCTATATTGCTGACTATCTTGAGACCAAGTGATGAGAAGACCCGGTGAAATGCCTCAAGCTTTCTCTTCTAAGACACTTTATCCAAAGGGTGTTCAAGTGCGGGTTAATGACTCAAAGAGTACTGGCTCAATGGGAACTGGTTCGACGGGAATGATGGAGCCTGGTCTAAAAAGTGCTGCCACTGGTAACATTATTTGTTTAGATCAGGTGATCTTCGGTTATAGTCGTAAACGCTTGGTGTTGGAGGATTTGACCTTACATATCCGGCGAGGAGAGTTTCTCACTCTTTTGGGACCATCCGGCTGTGGGAAGTCAACCATTTTGAACTTGGTGGCAGGTTTTTACGAGCCCTTGGCCGGTTTGGTCACCCATGGTGGAGAGGTTATCAAAGGCCCTTCAGCGCGTCGGGGCGTTGTTTTTCAAGGCAATGCCCTGTTTGACTGGATGACGGTGGCACAAAATATTGCTTTTGGATTTCGGTTTCAGTCGTTGTCCAAGCTGGAAAAGCAACAAAAGGTACAAACCATTATTGAGCTGGTGGGATTGCGGGGCAGTGAACGCAAATATCCTTACCAGCTCTCAGGCGGTATGCGTCAGCGGGTGGCGGTGGCCCGGTCAATGGTGGTGCAGCCTGAAATTTTGCTCATGGATGAACCTTTTGCGGCGGTGGATGTGCAGACCCGTGAGGGCTTACAGGAAGAGCTGCTGAAGCTGCATGAACAGGTAGCAGGGGCAATTTTGTTCGTGACTCACAGTATTGAGGAGGCTGTTTTTTTGAGCGATCGCATCATCATCCTCGATCGCAACTTGGGCGGCATTTACGACGAAACCATCATTGAGCTTCCAGAGCCTCGCTATTCACCCATGAACCGAGTCTCCGATGCGTTTAATCAATATCGCACCGATTTGTACTTGAAAATGAAAGCGATTAGCTAAAGGCTAATCACCATCGCACCGATTTGTACTTCAAAATGAAAGCGATTAGCTAAAGGCTGAAGATATGCAGCTAGACGTGTCTGACCAAAATTCTCCTTCAGAAAAGTCGCCTGCCTCTAGCGGGCAAGGATTAAAGAAAAAGGAGTTTAGGAGCAAAGAGTTCAGGACTAAAGAGTTTAGAGGGCAAGACTTACAAACTCAAGAACTTAGAGAAAAGGGGTTGTTGTTTTGTGTTGGTATTGCTATTCCTGCCCTTATTCTGATTGTTTGGGAACTCACCACTCGCCAAGGCTGGGTGGACGAGCTTTTCTTGCCTAGCTTGTCAGGAATTGTGACTGAGTTTTTTGCCATTCTTAAAAAAGGGTATGCCGGAACGCCCTTGATTTCCCACGTCCTCGGGAGCCTGCGGCGAGTGTTTACGGCCTTTGGTATTGGTACTGTTGTGGGGCTATTCCTGGGCCTATTAATGGGCTACTACAAATACATTCGGGCCGCATTTTATGTGGTGACAGAGATACTTAGGCCGATTCCCCCGCTGGCCTTTATCACGTTGTTTATTCTCTGGTTTGGGATTGGTGAAGTCTCTAAAGTGCTGATTATTTTGTACGCTGGGGCACTCATCGTGATGCTTAACACCATGGAAGGGGTGCGGGCCTGCCCTAAGGAGAAAATACTGGCGGCCCGCACTCTGGGCGCGAATGACTTGGCCATTTTCTTGTATGTGATTTTGCCTGCTGCGCTGCCCAACATTTTTACGGGGATGCGGGTGGCCCTCTCGGTGGATTTTGGCATTTTAGTTGCTGCCGAACTCCTTGCAGGAGATTTGGGCATTGGCTACATCATTCAAGATGCCAGCACCTTTTTTAATGTAGAAGCCCTATTTGTAGGCATTTTGATGATTGCCTTTTTTGGCGTGCTGTCTGACTTTTTGCTCAGGTTTATCTCCCATCGCGTTGTGCATTGGCAAGGCTGATTTTCTTTCTCTATTATTTGTTATTCATCCATCTACTCATTTACTATCGGAACCTAATCCATGTTAGACACCCTCTCTAGCCCATCCGAGCTGACTACGTTTGAAGAAGAACTTCTTTCTGAAGTTACCGCTGAAAAGTGCATGGAGTTGATTAAGTCACTCGTGCCAACAGGGCAACCCGGCTGTGGAAATTCTATCGATCCAGAATGGCCGATGGCCCATGAAGAAGATATTTCTAAGCAGGTCGGGAAACTGTTGCAATCTTATGGGTTAGATGTGGAATGGGTGGCGGCCATTGAAGGTCGCCCCAATGTGGTTGGGCGTTGGAATGATGGTTTAGAAGGACCCTCGCTAATTTTTAACGATCACTTAGATACCTATCCCTCTTGTGACCCGCAAGAGTGGCATATGTCGGGTCATAATCCCTACAATGCAACGCTACATGGCAAATACCTGTATGGGCGCGGCACCTCGGATACGCGCGGGAATATGACTTGCCAGCTAATCGCGGTGGAACTACTGAAAAAGGCAGGGGTGAAAATTAATGGGGAGCTGATTTGTGCCTATACCGTGGATGAAGAACGACATGGTAAGGCAGGGGCACTGCATTTGCTCAATGACTATGGCCTCACGGCTGACTATGAGATTACGGCTGAGCCCACCTCTTGGACGGAGGGCGATGACTGGGGCATTGGGATTGCGCTGGCCCATTCGGGGCTGTGCGTGGTGGATATTGAAATGACAGGGGTGCGATCGCACATTTGGCGACCGGACGAAGGCACTAACCCCATTCTGCACATGGCCCAGCTGATCGAAACCTTAAAAAACACACCCTTTACCCATGACGCGCCAGAAATTTACGGGCCGACCCAGCCCAGCATTTGCCCGGTGCGTATTGAAGCAGGCCAAATTGGGGAAGGTCAGTTTACGCCGCCCTCTTGTAAGGCCAGGGTGTGGGTGATTGGTCTGGTGCCAGGGATGACCTACGAGTCGATTGTGGCAGATATGGAAAGTACGATCGCAAAGCTCACGATAGATGACCCCACGATTGAGGCCACCATTACCCAGGTGGAGGGGGAAACCTTCGTGCCAGCGTCCCTCGAAGTCCCTAAGGAAGCCGACCATGTACAGGCTTTGTCTAAGGCGTATCAGCGCATTTTAGGGAAAGACCCCGTGCTCTATCGCAAAAATGCCTATTGCGATACGCTTCGATTTTCCCACAGTGGCATTCCTTCGATTACATTTGGTCCGGGTGAAGACGGCTGGCCCCCGGTAAACGAATTTATTGATATGGAAAAAGTAGTCGCTGCCACAAAAGTGTATGTGTTGTTTCTGCTAGATTTCTTTAAGGCTCAGAAAAATAAGGACTGTTCAAGTTTCTTGACTGCTCTTTAGATCTAAATTATTAGGTCATTTCTAAGGCTTTTCTCCGTTTAACACCAGATATATGTACCCTGGCTATGCTGGGGTATTTTTTTCTCCTAATTAGTTTTTGTTGGATGGGCCATTGAATGGACTGTTGGATGCGCTCTGTAAAATTAGCTTTGTGAAATCAGTTTTGTGAAAATCATTGTTCCAGCTCAGCCTGATTCACTGACCCTATCGCTAGCGCATACGGCACTGTTGGTCATTGACATGCAAAATGATTTTTGCACTGAGGGCGGGTGGGCTGATCGTAAGGGCTTTGATATTAGCCATACTCAAAAGCCTATTCAACCTTTGAGAACGCTGTTGCAAACTCTGCGGCAAACGCCTGTGACGATCATTCATACCCGAGAAGGGCATCGCCCAGACTTGAGTGATTGTCCGCCCCATAAGCTGGCTCGTTCAAAGCGACAACATGCAGAAACTGGCAGTGAGGGCAGCATGGGGCGGTTGTTAACACGAGGATCAAAAAGTCATGATTTTGTGGATGATTTGCAGCCCCTGCCCGGTGAGATTGTGATCGATAAGCCCGGTAAGGGGTCGTTTGTGGCGACAGATTTGGATCTGATTTTGCGGCAGCGAGGCATTCAGCAGCTGTTACTCACCGGGGTAACGACAGAATGCTGTGTGCATACAACCCTACGTAATGCAAATGATTTGGGCTATGAGTGTTTGCTCTTAGAAGATTGCTGTGCCTCTTTGAATCCTGAGTTTCATCGCGTGTCGATAGAAATGACCCAGACCATTTTTGGATGGGTAACAAATGCTACAGAACTTTTGAAGGCAATAAAGTTGTAACTAAGCCCTTCTGGTTGATTCTCCATTAGGAAAGGGGCCGAAAAGGAACACTTGTATATTTGGCTACAGTTGTTACTGAGCGTCGTTAGACTTTAAATCGAAAATATGACATAGGTCTGATTTAAATCAGAATGGCGCAATATACTCCTTTATTTGCACAAAAGCTAGGCTATGTGACTCAATAAAGCTGATAATCAGATATTTTCACAAAATGATTGGTGAAATGTACAGAGCGCAGTGAAGACGGGCACCTTGAGAGTGCATATTCCTCATACAGCGTAATGGCCACTCGCCCTTTGTTTAATCCATCTCGCCTGAATCGGCGGCAGTTTATTCGACTCAGCAGCTTGTTTGCAACATCTTTGGGGCTCTCAGCAACGGTGGGGGGCTGTCAATCTTCACCGTCAAATACAGGTAGCGATCAGCCTGTAAGAACAGGTTATTTGCCCATTACCGATGCCGCAGCATTGCTGGCTGCCTACGATCGCGGTTTTTATAAAGCTGAAGGTCTTACGGCTGAGATGCCCCAAAAGTTCCGATCTTGGGATGCGATCGCCAATGCGTTTATGGCCAGAGAGGTCAATGTCGTCCATCTGTTGATGCCCACCACCATTTGGTTGCGCTACGGGCAAAATTTTCCGGGAAAAGTTGTTGCCTGGAATCATACCAATGGTTCAGCGATCACGGTGGTTCCCGGTATTAACAAGCCTGAGGACCTAGCCGGACAGGATGTGGCGGTTCCTTCTTGGTACTCGATCCACAATATGGTGCTGCAAATGCTGCTGCGACAGCATGGGTTAAATGCGGTGATTAAGCCGAAGCGGGTTCCCCTCGCTGACAATGAGGTGCGCTTGGTCGTGTTGCCGCCGCCCGATATGCTCAAAGCCTTGCAATATGGCAGAATTGCAGGCTACATCGTTGCCGAGCCCTATAATTCTGCGGCTGAATTAAACCAGAGCGGAAAACTGTTGCGGTTGACGGGTGATATTTGGAAAGATCATGCGTGCTGTGTGGTCTTTATGCACGAAGACGATATTGCTGAGCGCCCCGAGTGGACCCAGGCCGTGGTCAATGGCATTGTCAGTGCGCAACAGTGGGCCAAGGCCAATCGCCCCGAGCTGGCTTATATCCTTTCTAAAGATGGGGGAGACTATATGCCCTACGAGTTGCCGGTGTTAGAGCGGGTGATGACCTATTACGACAACGACTACTACTACCAAAAGGGGGCGATGATCAATCCAGAATGGCGCTCTCGACGGATTGATTTTCAACCCTATCCGTTCCCCTCCTACACGACTGAATTAGTCTCTGCACTACAAGAGACTCTGATAGGAGGGGATGCAGCCTTTTTGAAAAACCTGGTGCCCCAGCAGGTTTCGCAAGATCTGGTTGATGACACCTTTGTAAAGCAGGCATTGCAACAGGTCGGGGGGCCTCAAACCTTTGGGATTTCCCTCGATCTCTCTCGTCAAGAGCGCATTCTTATTTAACCAGCAATATCTTAACCAGCAATATTACCGAGTAAAACGTTTACCACTGAACACATCTCATGAGCGGTTTTCTACAGTCCCATCCGTCGGACCCGGTGCGCCTCGATCCGCAACGTCGATCCTATTCTCTGCTCTCTATTGCAAACCTACTGCGCTATGGGTCAGTAGCGATCGCATTGTTGAGTGTAGTTTTCACCAGTGGTGTGCTCATTCAATTAAGCGGGCAGGTGCAGCTGAGGGAAAATCAAAAACTTCAGGAAGAGCGCTCTCGCACGGTGGCCAGCAGCATCGAGACCTACCTGAATGAGCTGCAAAAAGAGCTGCAATACCTTAAAAGAGTTCGGGGGCTGGCCACGCTTCCCCAGCCAATACAACGCAACTTTTTGGAAGGTTTAACGCGCCACGATGATGCCTATGAATCAGTGGCCATTTTTAACTTAAAAGGAGAAGCTTTGGTGGGGGTCTCACCCTTTGCTCAAAGCCCCACCCGACTGGCTGACTATCCAGATTTTTTGCCGATGGTGAGCGCGGGTAAAAATTACGTTAGCCCTGTGAGCATTAGCCCTCAAACCGATAGTCCGGTCATCACGATTGCCGTGCCAATTCGAGATGCTAACGATCAAACCAATGGAGCCTTGGTGGCCAAGGTTAATCTTCAGTTCCTCAATTTTACGGTTTCCCAGGCTAATGTTGGCACAACGGGGTATACGTATGTTGTTGATGACCAACAGCGCATTATTGCCAAGCAGCGCAGTGAAGCAGAGGCCTATGATGCCTTTGCGTTAGAAGATTTGTCGGGGCGGCCTCTACTGGCCCACTTAAAGGGTGATCCAGCAGATCAGTTTTCCATTTACAAGGGACTGCGAGAGACAGAAGTGCTGGGCGCTAGCAGCTATGTCTATAGCGTTAACTGGCGCGTGGTTTCAGAGCTTCCGATTGAAGAAGTGCGATCGCCGGTTCGCCAAATGAATCGGGTGATGCTGGGGGTCATGTTCGGCGTGATGGTCATTACGGGGGCGACGGGGATTGTGTTTGCTCGCTGGCTGGTATCACCCCTTAAGCAGCTTACATTGGCGGCCAGAAAAATTAGTGACGGTGATTTGACCACTGAAGTAACGGTGCGATCGCGCAATGAGCTGGGCCTGCTGGCTTCCGTGTTTAACCAAATGGCCCAGCAGCTACGTTCTACTTTTCGCGCGTTAGAAGAATCCAAAGAGACTCTGGAGATCAGGGTAGAAGAGAGAACGGCTGAGCTACGGGCCGCTAAGCTCGCCGCCGACGAGGCCAACCATGCCAAAAGTGATTTTGTGGCAAACATGAGCCACGAATTGCGAACGCCCTTGAACGGCATCTTGGGGTATGCCCAGGTCTTACAGCAAGATGATGCCCTGACAGCAGCGCAGGACCGAGGGCTGAATGTTATTCGTCAGTGCGGCTCCCACTTGCTCACACTCATTAATGACATTCTCGATCTCTCTAAAATTGAAGCTCGCCAGATGGATTTGTTGCCGAGTGCGGTACACCTCCCTTCAATGATTGAGGCAGTGGTGGAAATGTGCCAGGTTAGGGCCGAAGCGAAGGGCATTGACTTTTACTATTTGTCAGATCCCAATTTGCCTCAGGGGATTTTTACTGACGAAAAGCGCCTGAGGCAGGTCCTGATCAATTTGGTTAATAACGCTATTAAGTTCACGGATACGGGGAGTGTGAGCTTCCGGATTCAGTGCTTGGATGCCCCTGACGAGGCGCTTCCTGATGCAGCTGCATCGGGGGATGAAGTCCTACACCATATTCGCTTTGAAGTCAGAGATACGGGGGTGGGAATTTCTGAAGAACAGATTGAAAAGATTTTTTCACCCTTTGAACAAGTTGGCGATCAGGAGCGTCAAACGGAGGGTACTGGGCTGGGGCTGACCATTAGTCAACAGATTTTGAGCCTAATGGAGAGTAAAATCCAGGTGGAAAGCGAACCTGGAAAGGGCAGTTCCTTTTGGTTTGATTTGGTTTTACCTGATGCAAAGCGCTGGGAAACAAGCAATTCAATGGCCAATCAACACAAGATTCTGGGTTATGAAGGCCCCTCTAAAACCATTCTTGTTGTGGATGATCGCTGGGAGAATCGCAGCGTTATTACCCAGCTAATCAAACCGCTGGGTTTTGAAATTATTGAGGCTGTCAACGGACAGGAAGGGCTAGCACAAGCTTCGAAGTTTAGGCCTGATTTGATTATTACCGATCTGGCGATGCCCGTGATGGATGGCTACGAGATGCTGCGTCAGCTGCGCGGCTCTGTTGAGCTGAGTGATATTGCTGTGATTGTTTCTTCGGCCAGTGTGCTGGTCATTGATCAGCATAAAAGTATTGAGGCGGGGGGGAATGACTTTTTAACCAAACCGGTTCAATTTGATGAGCTGCTGGAGAAACTGAAGAAGCATTTGGCCATAGAGTGGAAATTATCATTCGAGAGTCCGTCGGTAGACCTGGCTTTATCGGAGCCTTCTGACCAGCCGCAAACGATCGAGCCCCCACCGCCTGATATGCTCGATCGCCTATTTGATTTGACTCAGCAGGGACGCTTCTTCGATATCGTGGCACTGGCTGACGAAATTGAAGCACTAGACTCGCGCTATCGGCCTTTTTCGAAAGCCCTTAAGCCACTGGCACAACAGTTCAAGATTGACAAAATTAAAGCGTTAATTCAACCGTTTATGGGTGATGTTCATGGGTGACGTTTATGAGTGACGTTTACGGATGAGTAGTGGGTTGAGTTTGCCGTAGCCAATTTACAACTTGTTCCTTCAATTTATCGACCGACTCTCAATTCAGGATATTCCAAAGCAATGACCCAAGTGATCGATCAAACAGTTCTTATCGTTGACGATATGCCGACCAACGTGGAGGTGCTGGCTGGTGCCCTCATGAAGGCCGGTTATCAGGTAGCGGTGGCGTTGGATGGAGAGAGTGCGATCGCCCAAATTCAGTACAAATCGCCTGCTTTAATCTTGTTGGATGTGATGATGCCAGGCATCGATGGCTTTGAAACCTGCCGCCGGTTGAAGGCGTCGCCGGATACTCAGGACATTCCGATTATTTTTATGACGGCCCTTTCAGAACCGGTGAGTAAGGCAAAGGGATTTGACCTGGGTGCGGTGGATTATATTACGAAGCCGTTTGAAGCTGAGGAAGTGTTGGCTAGGGTCAAGACCCATTTAAGATTGCATCAGTTGACGGTTCAGCTAGAGCAGGAAGTCGAAAAACGAACGGCAGAGCTAACGACTGCCCTTGCTGACCTTCAGCAGGCCCACACTCAGTTAATTCAGAGTGAACGGATGTCATTAGTCGGAGAGCTCTCGGCAGGGGTCGCCTTCGAAATCAGTAATCCCGTTAACTATATTCGCGGAAATTTGAGCCATCTGACCACGTATTGCACTCAGCTATTGCAGTTTGCTGAAGCGGCTTATTCCCATCTGCCTTCCTCTGAAGAACGCTCGGAAACAGACGGCTTATACCAGATCGCTGACACCATGCTGGATCTGGATTTACCCTTTGTCCGCGAAGACCTACCCAAAATTTTAAAGTCGTTTAATCGTGGCACTGACAAAATTCAACAGCTTGTCTCTGATTTGCGGACGTTTGCAACAGCTGATAAGGCTGGACGCAAAAAGGTCAATAGTCATGAGCTGATAGACAGTTGCCTGATGCTGCTAGGACACAAGCTTCAGGCCAAAAAAAATAGAGCCCCTATTCTCATCCGCAAGGACTATCAGCCAACGTCTCAGATTGAGTGCTATCCGGCGGCTTTAAGCCAGGCGGTAATCGGTATTTTATTGAGCTACATCAATCACCTGGAAAGGTTTCAAGACAAGCTAGACGATGCCGCAGATGAGCTGTCTCAGAGTACTACACTACAAATTCCTGAACCACAAATTCCTGAACCACAGAATTCTGTACCTCAGATTTCTGTACAGACCACCTGCCAGGCGGAGGGATGGACGACGATCTCACTTTCCATCGAGCTTGAAGGAGTCTTCAGTGATGACGTTTCTTTCAGTAAGCCTGCGGCTCTCCCCCAAGAGAGCACACAAACATCATTGTTGTCCCATCCAGACGATGTTAATTTAATCTTAGCCCAAGATATCGTTTGCAATCAGCACAAGGGACGCTGCCACCTGCACAGTGCATCAGACAAAACAACGGTCACGATTGAAATTCCAACTGTTCTAACATCGTCAGAATTGGCAGCATCAGAACTGGCAGCATCAGCGCTAACAACATCGGAGATGCCACTGCCTGCGGTTGCTGTCAGCGGCCAGTCAAGCTGCCCCGACTAACAAGCTGCCTCAACTAAACGCCGAATTCATCGATTTGTTTGTCCAAGTATTCTTCGGCTTTGGTCGGATCGAAATCACCAAATTTCATTGTTTCAGTGCGAGATACTTCTTTGGGAGCCTCTGCACCCAGTTCTTCAGCGAGTTCTCGGGCTAGGTCGGTGAGAAAGATTTGCTCGCCCAGTTCGTCGTAGTTGGCTTTTTCGATGGGCATATATTCCCAGCGGACGAGTTGAGTGGAAATCCAGCTAGCAAAGCTTTTCCAAGGGTAGGGGTCAAAGTTGATGCGGTCGGGGATGTCGAAGGTGTTGCCTTGGCCGTCTTCAAATTTTCCGGTCATGACCGCTTCGAGAACATCGACAGGTTGGTTGAGATACTCGCGGGGAGCGATCGCGGCGGCAACCTCTTTTCGATTGGCGGGGTCGTTGGCGTAAGTTGCACCGTCAATAATTGCCTTGTTCAGGGCACGGAAGGTATTGGGATTTTCATCCATCCAATTGTCGGCAGCAACAAAGGCACAGCAAGGATGACCGGCCCAGAGATCTTTCGTGAGCAAGTGGATAAAGCCGATCTCGTCTTTTACAACACGCTGGGTGAAGTTATCGGGGAGGATGAACGCGTCGATTTGGCCGGTGGCCATTTTGGCGATCGCATCGGGTGGCGGCAGCACAATTAACTTTACATCGGTATCGGGATCGAGACCACCGGTTGCCAGGTAGTAGCGCAACAACAGATTGTGGTTAGAGTAGTCGTAGGGAATGCCGATAGTCATGCCCTTGAAATCGGCGGGGCCGTTGATGGCACCCAAATGTTTGTTCGCCACGGCGATGCCTTGGCCGTTGTTATTTTCAATGCTGGCCAGCTTCACTGAGAAGGGCGTGGAGCCAAGGCCCAAGGACATGGCTATGGGCATGGGGGCCAGCATGTGATAAGCGTCGAGTTCGCCTGCGATCGCCGCATCTCTCACCACCGACCAACTGGCATATTTCATCAATTCCACATTGACCCCATGCTTTTCATAAAAGCCCAGGGGCTTGGACATGATGATGGGGGAAGCACAGGTGATAGGGAGAAAAGCGACCTTGAGATCTGTTTTTTCTAGATTGAGTGGCGCTGCTGGATCGGTCTCTGGAGCAGTGGCTTCAGGAGAGTCTTCGGGGGCAGAAGCACAGTTGGCCAGTGTGGTGAGTGCAGCCCCGACGGCAACATTTTGCAAAAACTTGCGCCGGGTGACCTGGCTCAGGCCTTTGGCATCGCTAAAGAATGCGCCTGCTTGGGGGCCGAAAGCAGCGCTGAAGGCATTATCCAGGCCACCGGCCACACTGATGAGATCTCGAACGAGGCGTTCTCGTTTTGGGCTTCCATTACCCGCCATGGCAATGAACAGGGCGGTTCGCAGTTCAGCTTGACTGATGGCGTCTGCGGCTTCAATGGCAGCGGGCTTATACAGCCGCATTTTGGTCAGATCGTCAATTAAGTCAGCCGGTTTTTGGGGCATTTCTGCCATCAAGCGCCAGTGCTCTTCTGTGGAATGATAGTTACCGCAAATGACACAGCGCGCGGGCAATGTGCTGGATGTCCCCTGCGAGCAAGAGAGCGTATCCCATTGGCTAGCTTGCCCAGACATTGAACGAGACATCGAACCAGACATTAAACCCATCGTGCTAGTCTCTTCTTTCCTTCTATGCATTCTCTATTGGAATCGTTATTCTGTTTGGCTGTTGTAAAACCCACTACCGTTTTAAGTCGTCTTAAGGTTTCGTTTTGTTGCTTTTGTCCGATACGCTAACCCACAGGCAAAGCGGTTTCTTGCATGCCTGCTAACATCTTTTTAAGGTGCTTTAATGCGGGGGTTACAATGGCCACAAAGTAGGCTTCTCGGAGTTTTCGCTCGGCCGGACTTCCATGGACGTAGGCCCGAGCCCCGGCGTGAAGCATGGCAGCTTGAGAGGAACGCAAAGAGAGTTCTGCTGCCGTTACTCGTGCCTGAATAATCTCTCGAATGAGCTGGGGTTCGGCAACACCCGTGCACTGGTTGAGCTGATCGGCCAAACGATAGGTCCGCTGTCGGGCCATTTGCAAGTCGGCATCAATATCTTCTGCCTGATCCGCTAGGAACTGGTTGACGTGGCCTAGCCGCTTGTTTGAGCGCTTCATTAGCTCAATGCAGCTGGCAGTTAATCCTAAGCCCATGCCTACTTGAGTCAAAATAAAGCCCGGTTTAATGCAGGCGACATAGTCCTCACAGGGGGCTGCTAGGACCACCTCATCAGGCACAAAGGTATTGCGAAAGAGACAGCTAAAGGTGCCGGTCCCTTCTAGGGCAATAAAATGGGCATTACACCTGAGGGACATGCCTTCTAAGTCATCGGAGACAATTGCCATCATGTAGTCATCAGAATCAGCAAGCTTTGCAGCGATTCCAAAGTAGTGACCAGGCCCAAGGTTAGAGACCCAAGGCAGCATGCCGTTAACGATATAGCCGCCTTCTACTTTGCTGGCGGTGAGCGCAATTTTCTCGATGTCGGCAAAGTGCTTCATGGGGTTTGAGAGGCCTGTGCCTGCAAGGACTCGTCCAGTGGCGATCTCGGGCAGGAGTTTTTCTCTCAATGCGACGTTTTCTGTATTTTGTAAATACCAGGTACAGGCGACCTGACACCATGTGATAAATCCGGTGGAGAGGCAGTCTTTAGAGACTTCTTCGACACTTTGAACCGCATACCTTAGTCCTTTCCCAGAGCCTTCGTAGTCGGTGGAAACGGCGTGGGAGAAAGCACCTGCTGAGCCAATGTCGTGCATGATCTGGCCGGGAAATTCTCCTTTGAGATCGATGTCTTGTACTTTGGGGGTCAGCGCTTGATTAATGACAGCACGCAGCTGTGCGATAGCGGGATCTTGCTTTGGATAATCTCGCTCGCTTTCACGGGTGATAGACGATGTTGAAAGTGTTTGCATATGCGGGATTTTGGATATGAGAATTTGTAAACACTCTGTTTTAGTGTTTCAGATTGGATAAGTAGGTCGAGCCAATGAATTGAGGATGAAACAAACTCACTGCACTGACTCCCGACCCCTAATACTGAACTTCTGTGTACACGACTATGAGACATTGGCTAAGTAGCCACAGGTGCTAACCCACCCCGTCCCTGCGGGCCACCCCTCCACTGGGAGCTCCCGTGTACACATAAGTCCGAGACATCTCTAAAACCCTTGTCATATAAGGGTTTTAGGAACACGTTAAATTCTCAGCAACTGCCAACTATTGAGAATTTATGACGAAGGATCAAGGGTTTCAGGGCTTGGTTCTATGTGGTTCTCATAGTTGTGTGTACACGGGAGCCACTGGGAGGGGATTTACTTCAGGCTAGAGATAAAGGTTGCTGAATCGCCTTTCGATACACAGCCGGGAAAAATCTCCTCTTGGGAGGAGTGCCCGCAGGGCGAGGTGGGTCGGTTACTTGATTCACTCGGCCAATGTCTTGCAGTTGTGTGTACACGGGAGCAATCCTGGAGGAGGTCGCTCATTCAGAAGACTCTGAAGCAGAGTGGTTAAACCAGAAAATTGTGGCTGAGGCTATCGAATGGTTGGTGAAGCCTATGCCATCGAAACCGAAACAGGCATGGGGTTGCTCAAGGTCGTTGAAACAGGAGACCACGTATTGGCGTGGTTTACCATCTCTTCTAGCACGGACTTTTCAGCATCACCGTCAATATCGACTTTTACGCGCACGTCGGTAAATCCAATCTGAGGCTTTTCTAGCTCACCCGTTCCCCAAGTACTCACAATATTGATATCGCCTTCTAGGGCAATTTCTAGCTTGGTTAGGCTAATCCCCTTGGCCGCTGCATTGGCCTGAATACCAACCACCAGACAGGAACCTAGGGCACCTAGCACAATTTCTGACGGGTTAGGCGCAGTATTGTCCCCCAGTAATACGGGGGGCTCATCAATCGCAAAAGCGTCTAAATCACGGGCGTAGTTGAGGCTGCGGAATTTTCCGGTGCAGACTGTTTTTACTTTTAGGGTTTTGTCTGCGGGATTTTCCTTATTTTTTACCGCAAGTTCGCTCAATCCATCTTGAGGAATGGGGGTGAGTGGCGTAGCAACCTCAGCAGTCATGGTAGTGGCTTCGGTCATGGTAGTACCCAAATAGAATGATCACTCTATTTAAGATACAAGAAACTTCTTGGGGAGGGAAGGTAATGTCATCAAACGATGGGATTCGCGCACTCAAGTACTTATTGTTCAAATGAGAGCATTCTTTAGAATTTCTCTGGCAGTATTAAACCCTCGCCGAAGCTTGGCATCGTCGCGATGCAGTTTTCCCATGAGCATCGCGCCTTCGATGGCTGTGATTAGCTGCTCAGCAAGAGGGCCTGGATTGACATGGGGTTTGAGCTGGGGTTTGGCTTGGTGGAGGATTTGCGCGATCGCTGCTTCCCACTGCTCAAACACCTCCAAGAGATGCGTTTGAAATGACGGGTCCTGCTCAACCAAATCAACAATCAAATTTCCCAGCAAGCAGCCGCCGCATTTAGGCTCTTTGAGCTGCTTTTGTTCTAGGCGATTTAATATCCACAAAATTTGCGCTATCGGCTCGTTCGTTTGAGCTGCCGCTGGCGCTAACACGTTAGCCTGTAGCTGAGCCCATTCATAATCAATCAGGGCATGGCCGAGGTCATGCTTGGATTTAAAGTAGTTGTAAAAGCTGCCTGAGGATGCCCCGCTCAGCTTAAAGAGTTCGCTTAGCCCCGTTGCGGTTAAGCCTTGGCGATGGACCGTATTCACAACAGACTTCAGAATATCCTCACGGGTTCGTTTGAGGTTGACCATGGCTAAAGATCATAAAGGCAGGTGGCTCTAGCTCATTATCATAGCTGCTTAGCGTGATTGAATAGCACTTATCGAGCCACTCAATATTGAAAATGCGTTTCATGCAGAAATTATCGAGACCTTTTTCTCTTGGTCTTTGTTGCTGCTTCGATGCTGATAGACATGGGTGCTGATGGAAGGCAACATCTGTTATTGGCAAACTTTGTGTATTCAAATCTCGCATTCGAGTCATGTATTTGAATTGTGCAGCTTTATACAGAAAAGTTAGCTCTCTCTCTTTACTGTGTGTAGTAAGACATCAAGATAGAGTTGTTTCAGGGCT
>JBCDAG010000061.1:0-23451 GCA_039186165.1 Cyanobacteria bacterium P01_F01_bin.53 | reverse complement strand
TTTCATCTAACTTATGCTATACACGGATGCGTACAAACGCCTCTTTATTGCTGAGTCATTGGTTACAATGCTAAAAATGCATTCCAATTACTGAAAGTAATTAAGAATGTATTAAAAAAAAATCGATCTTTAACTTCGACTAAGGAACGATAACTTTGACCCCAATTCGGAGTAGGGTTATGCCATTGTCAAGTGTTTTGTATTAGAGAAAGGGCGATGAGAATGGCAGCTTCCTTCCTTCCCTTCTGGTTCCCCTCGCTGGATTGGTTTTTCCTACCGTAGCTATGGCCGCTCTATTCCTTTACATTGAGCGTGAATCTGCTTAAGCAGCTCTGTCTTTGTTCTTTCCTTGAGGGCGCTTCATCTGAGGGTTGCCTCAAGGAATAGATGCCAGAAGTGTGTCATGTGGTTGGCTAGTACGGAAGTCAGCTACCTACTGACACTTCTCGGTTTGTTAAACACCCATAAAAAACGACCTCTCTGTAGATTAGAGAGGTCGTTTTTTATGCTCTTGACATCTGCTTTAGATAGCAGATCCAGTGCCTACATAAGAGCCATAGAAAAAGATGCCAACAACAACCAGCACACCTGTGCCTGCTACCGTTGCTACTATCCACAGAGGGATTCTACCGTTTTGAAACATGGAACTCTCCTACTCACAACATGTATTTTTAAAGACTCTCAGCAGCTATTTAGTTGAAGAAATAGCTAGAGAACAGCAGACCAGTCACGAAGACTATAAGTAGGCCCAAGAACAAAGATGTTCTATTCAGCTCAACAGGTTGCTTGTTCGGGTTAGTGGGTCTTTCAGCCATGGGGTATCTCCTTTAGCGCTCTTTTAAGGGGCTAGCGTTGAATGAACTGCATTGCGGCGATCGCGCCTAGAAAGAAAACTGAAGGTACAGCCAAGGCGTGTACAGACAGCCAGCGCACGGTAAAAATTGGATAGGTTATAGGTTCGTTAGGGTTTCTACTGGTCATGGCAGTTCTCCAAAAATGTCGTCTTAAGTCGTCTTAAAATGTCTTCCTATCCGCTTCTCTACTTAGGGAGTACGGTATCGGGATTGTAGCGGTTATCAATGATGGGAATTTCCATCTGGTTGCTGGGGTAGTACTCATTAGGACGAGGCGTACCAAACGCGTCGTACGCTAGCCCTGTTGAAACAAATAACCAACCTGCGATGAATAATGCAGGAATTGTAATGCTGTGAATAATCCAGTAACGAATGCTCGTTACAATATCGCCAAAAGGCCGTTCACCAGTATCGCCAGCCATATCTCAAAAATCTCCTAACTAAAGCAAATCAGCACTTATCTATTCATCATACGAAACAGTCAGCTATCCTCACAAGGAACTCTTCCAAATTCAGTGCCAAAAGTTTCGTAAGTTTCTTCCGCTAGACCTCCTTCCTACGCCAATCTGAGAACGTAGGTTTGCTCTTTCTAGAGCAACTAAGCTTCTTGCTCATAGCGCAACAAGTAGCCACGCTGGCCCAGTACATAGCCGCGATCCGGATCCAAAAACTTCACGCGATAGAAATTAGTGGGTACGTTTTCCACGGCTTTGTCCTTCATCCAGGTCTCGCCGCCATCAGGGCTCATCAGTAAGTTGCCGCTACCACCGGTTACCCACAGTTCATTCGTCGTGCGATAAGCAATATCTAGCAAGCCCCAGCTGGATGCAAATTCAGGATTAATGGGTTCAGTCCATTCTTCGTAGTCAACCTGCTCGGTCCCAAACTGAATCTGGCCGCCTCGGGCAATTAGCCATAGTAAGCCATCAGGGCTGAAACCCATGTTTTGCAAGCGCTTAGAGTTTTCTCGATTGTGAGGCTGCCAAGCATCTTGGCCAGGTAACCATGTGGAGTAAAAGTTTCCGCGCGATGAAACCGCGACATATTGGCCCTGCTCATTGCGCGTCATATTGCGCACAACACCGACCGCAGATTGTACGAGACCTTTCCACTGCTGTCCGCCATCTTCTGTACTATATATGGCTCCAATATCGGTGGCCAGTTCAGCTGATTGTTTGCCCGTTCCCGTCACCAATAAAGGCTGACCCGGTAGCTGAGGATCCAACGGAATATTGGACCAAGACGTGCCGCCATCTGTGGTGTGAAGCATAATGCTGGGTTGGCCAACGAGCCAGCCTTCATCGCCGTCGAAGTCGATGGAGGTAAAGGTGTATTGCTGCTCACCCAATTCTAGAGTTCGAGGATCCCAGGTTTGGCCAGCATCGGTCGATTCCAAAAGGGTCGTGCGACTGCCTACCAGCCAGCCATGCTGACCATCTCTCGCAAAGGCGACATCTGAGATAGAGGCCTCTGTAGGGAGCGCAATGACCTCCCATGGATTTGTCTCTGTTCCAGCCAAAAAGGTGTTACTACAGCCGGTCGTTAAGAGGGCTATCAGCACCACTACGATGCCTTTCCTCCCAATCTCTGCAATCCAGGCCCTATCAAAGGCCCTACTGATAAAATCTAAAACCGTCTTCATGACCACTCCACCAAAAAACCAATCCAAAACGTTGCGATGACAAAACTGCCTTACTTTCATACTGCTATTGCAGTCCATAAAGGCTTAAAAAGAATAAAACCCCTATCCCTAATGCTCCAAAAATGAGGACGTTTTTTTGCCCTGGTGTCAGCGCATTCACACCAAATCCATAGTTGAGATTTTCCTTGAACCCAGAGGCTTTCCCTACAACACCAACGTTACTAAACTGCGTTGTGCTCGCACCACATACAGGGCATCGCCAGTCGGTGGGAATAGCCTTAAACTCAATCCCCGCTTCAATGCTGCCGCGGTTGTCTCCCTTAGCCGGTTCGTAGGTATAGCCGCAAGAGCGACACTCATAACGATCCATTTCCTCCGGTGTTGGAGGACGTGATTCTTCCGTCTCCTCTTCAGAAGATGTTTCTCCAGCGGGTGAGTTGGCTTCTGGTTTTACTAGCGGAATCATCTCTTCCACAGGCGGCGACTGCTCTGGGTCAAGGTTGGATGGTGGGTCAGTACTCATGTAAGTTAGCTACCTAATAATTGGGGCAGCCCATTGTCATCTGCATTATGGGACATGGAACGCAACCACATGCTTTAAAAGCAAACCCTCAAAAAACACCTGTGGGGTTGGAACCAATGCGGCCAAAACCGGGGGCTTCTTGAGGTGGGTTGAAAATATGAGAATATCTGTAAACTATTATTGCATAAACTGTGTTTCCTGCCTTGAAGCTGCACTTTTAAAGGTATGTGGCTGTTGAGTCCCAACAAAAATCCTCAATGCTGCTATGGCGAGTGGGAATAGGCCGCTACAATGGGAAACGTTGCTGAAAAGTTGTAAGGCGTACTTTTTTTGTGTTTGTTTTAAGTGGCTACGAATACTTTCTAGGCTTTTTGTTGATTAGCAGTTTGGTTCCTGTCGTTGCCCTCGGTACCTCGAAGCTCCTCAGGCCTGCTAACGCTGGCCCTGCTAGTCGAACGACCTATGAATCTGGCTGTGAACCTATTGGTGGCGCTTGGATTCAATTCAACATTCGCTATTACATGTTCGCGCTGGTCTTCGTTATTTTTGATGTAGAAACAGTGTTCCTATACCCTTGGGCGGTTGCTTTCCACTCGCTCGGGCTCTTAGCATTTGTAGAAGCTTTGATCTTTATTGCTATTTTAGTGGTTGGTTTAGTGTACGCATGGCGTAAAGGAGCGTTGGAGTGGTCATAGGATCGGGTATGCAAAAGGGCCAAGCTGGTGGCCAAAATCCGATGATTAATCCGGGTGAGCGGGTGATGAACCCCGCAAGCCAAATGGGCGTTACGCAGGATTTATCAGAGAACATCATCTTGACAACGGTGGATGACCTCTACAACTGGACGAGGCTTTCTAGTCTCTTTCCGCTGCTGTATGGCACGGCCTGTTGTTTTATTGAGTTTGCGGCCCTGCTGGGTTCTCGCTTTGACTTTGACCGGTTTGGTCTGGCGCCTCGGGCTAGCCCCCGCCAAGCCGACTTAATCATTGTGGCTGGTACCGTCACCATGAAAATGGCCCCCGCCTTGGTTCGGCTTTATGAGCAAATGCCTAAGCCTGCTTATGTTATTGCCATGGGTGCCTGCACAATTACAGGCGGCATGTTCAGTGCCGATTCTCCAACGGCCCTGCGTGGTGTAGACAAAATCATTCCTGTAGATGTTTACATCCCAGGTTGTCCTCCGCGACCAGAGGCGATTTTTGATGCGGTGATTAAGCTGCGTAAAAAGATTGCGAATGAGTCTATGCAGGAGCGTGGCGAGTTTATTTCAACGCATCGTTTTTATACGCGTTCTCATAATTTGAAAACGGTTTCTCCGATTCTGACCGGAGAATATTTAGCCTCTGGTACCCGCGAAGCGCCACCTAAGGAGCTGATGGAGTCTATGGGTATGCCGGTTGCGCTGGGTGAAACTAGCGACAAGGCTGAAAGTGTTGAGAAGGCTGATGACAAGAGTAGGGCGTAGGTTAGATGGCTGATAAAGAAACAAGTAAGAAGGCGTCGGAAGCGCCTGCCGATGAGGCGGCCATCGTTGAAGCTGGTGAGGTTTCGCTTTGGTTGAGTGAGCAAGGGTTTGCCCATGAAATCATGGAGCGTGATCACGCTGGGGTAGAAGTCCTCAAGGTTTCACCTGAGTTCTTGCTGCCGTTTGCAACGGCGCTCTATGCCTATGGCTTCAACTATTTGCGGTGTCAAAGCGCGTATGATGCTGGTCCTGGTAAGGAGCTGGTGAGTGTGTATGACCTGACTAAGCTTAGCGATAATGCTGATTCGCCTGCTGAGGTTCGCATTAAGTGCTTTTTGCCGAGGGAGAATCCCTCTGTGCCTTCTGTGTATTGGATTTGGAAGGCCGCTGATTGGCAAGAGCGTGAGTGCTATGACATGTACGGCATTGTCTATGAAGGACATCCAAACCTTAAGCGTTTGCTAATGCCGGAAGACTGGGAGGGTTGGCCACTTCGTAAGGACTACATATCGCCTGACTTTTATGAGTTGCAAGACGCTTATTAATAGCCGCTTGATTATCACTGCGGGACAGTCTCGTGATGTGTCGCAGCAATCATTAAATCTAAAAAGCCCCTCTCAGCAATGATGTTGAGAGGGGCTTTTTGCTAGCGTTCCAGACTGCTGAGATCTTCTGACCGATTCTTGCTCGCAAAATGCATAAAGATTGTGCTGACTTATGGTCGCTAGCGGATCGCTCGTCTCTGAGTAGTTGAGCTTGCTAGTGAAAGAGTATGAGAGTAGTTGAGTTTGGGGCGATGTCTTGTGGAGAGGTCAGTACTAGGATGCGGTCAAAACCTGTTCGTATTGTTGGCCTGCGATCGCCCAAGTATATTCCTGCTCAATCAACGCTCTGCCATTGGCCGATAGCGTCTGCCTTAGCTCAGCTGAATCGAATAACCTGCCGATGGCCGCTGCATAGTCACTGGGCGAATTAGCGCGAAGCGCCCGAAGGGAGGTATTGTCCCCATCTACGGCTAAGCCTTCTAACCCGCGATCGCTGGCTACAACAGGGGTACCCGCTGCCATCGCCTCTAGCGTTTTATTTTTAATGCCATAGCCCGTTCGCATCGGCACCACACAGATCGTTGATTCATGCAGGTACGGCGTCATTTCAGGCACCTTGCCAGTGACGATGATATTGGGCCGGTTTCCTAGTGCCTGTATTTCTGGTGAGGGTCTTGCGCCCACGAGTGACAGTGTTGCCTGGGGATAGTTTTTGCTAACCAGCGGAAAAATTTCATTGGCCAAAAACGTGACGGAATCGATGTTGGGCAGGTTATCCATTGCCCCGATAAAGACAAGGCTATAGCCGCCTGGATCCTTGGCTCGTGGGGTAAACATCTCTAGGTCTACGCCGTTTGGGATGACGGCAATGCTGTCTTTGCCACTCAGCTCGGCCATTTGCTTACGATCATCGGTGGTGGTCACCACCAAGTTAGAAAATTTTTGGCAGTAGCGTTTTTCGTAGCGCTTGAGTAAAGGGAGGTTGATGCGATCGCGCAAAGGCTGCTCAGCCGTCCCGCCTGCTAGCTGATGGGCACAGGTTCCATACACAGAGCTATGGATATTCACGACCGATTTAGGAATGAATTTTTCAATATCGGCGGGCACATAGGCTTCATTCACGCTGTGCTCACAGGTGATTGCATCAAACTGGCCGCTGGCGATTTGCTTATCGACCCAGGTTTGCATCTCTGCGGAGTGGATGCTGGTCACGCTAGGTGGCACGCCGTTCAGCGCAAAGTCCATCATCCGCTGCACCTTGCCTAAGGCTCCCGCTGTTTGCTCCTGGTCCGAAGGACGAGTGAAAACGGCGAGTTCACTCACCCACGCTTTCAAAGCTGAGATTTCGTCTTCTGTCACGTCCCAAGCGCGGAGCGTTGCTAGGGTGACCTGATGACCTTGCTGATGTAGGTGTTTGAGTAAGTTAAATGTTCGTACCGATGTTCCGCCCCGTGTTGGTGGGTAGGGGAACGTGGCCGATAGCATCAAAATTTTCATTGTGGTGATTAGCCGAGTCTAGGCTCGTAATATTGAAAGCTGCCGTGTGAAATCCGCCGTATGAAACCCGCAGAATTATCCCGCTGAATCGGCAGCGTGGAGGTCAGTAGTTTGGAGAACAGCTAAATGAGCTTTTTGTTTTGCCCTCTCGGGTAGTTTGGCCTCTTCTTGGCCCTTTCCCCTGGCCCGCGCGCAATAAATATCTAAGGGGGCACACAGCATGTCTACGGCCGCACCCTTCGCAAAAATAAACTTCACAGCAGCGACGGGCAGTTCTTTGAGCGCCCATCGCAACAAAGTGCGATTGCGGTCTTTGGGATTCATGGGCCAAGCTAGCTTTACGCCATGCAGTTCGTTGAGATAGCGGTTAGAAGTGCCGTACCGATGCCACTGGCTGTAAAGGTCCTTGAGGGTTTGGCGATGGCGATGCTGAATGACGGCGTCTTCAGCATAGTGAATGCCCCAGTCGCTTTCTTGCTGCACGCGCCAGCAAATATCGGCGTCGCCACCTGTGGTCAGATAGGGGCGAAACAAGCCTACTGTTTCCAAAGCCTTGAGCCGAATGCCGAGATTTGCAGTTTGGCCGTAGGGACAAAACTGATGGGCCAAGGTCGCCTTTTGGCTCATGATGTGTTTGCGATCAGCGTAGCTCTCTAGCAAGGTCGTGCCCGGCAGCGCGATAATTTTCCCGGCCACCAAACCTAGAGAGTCATCTTTAAAAGGCTGCATGAGGCCTGTGATCCAGCCCGGCTTAGGATAGCAATCGGCATCAGTGAACGCGAGAAATTCGCCAGTAGCGGCACGGATGCCTGTGTTGCGAGCGGCGTAGGCACTTTGAATGTTGGTCTCGTTTAAGACTTTTAATGTCAGGCCTTTGGCCGCAAAGTCATCAGTGGCCGATGCCAGGAGTTGGGGCGTGCGATCACGACTCCCGTTATCCACTAGCAAATATTCAACCTTGTCACTGGGATAAGTTTGTCCCATGAGGCACTCAAGCAGTCCAGGCAGATCCTGCTCGCCGTTATATATCGGCACAATTACAGAGACTCTGGGGAAATATGTAGATGCGTCCTTCAATGCCGCAGTCATAAGATAGGTTTCCTATCAGCTTAAATAAATTGGGATGGCTCAAATAAATGGGGATGACCAATGTTTTAGCAGGCTATAGATGACTAAAACTGTTAGTGGTCTTACCTGCTGATCATGTCAGCTTTAGCGAAATTTGCTGGCGGCTAGTCCATGATCTTCAAGATATTCTTATAGGATCTAGCGTGCCCAGGAAGAATATTTACATGTAACCAGGTGTAATCCCTGAGTCAGCTATTACGCTATAGCAATCTGCTCAAAGGTGTCTGCTCCAAGGTGGTGTGCATCCATGGGCAACACCATAATTTTTAATCCGTATCCTTAAGATATTAAGTCCTGTGCCTAATACGTCTTCTGCCAGTCAGTCAGCATCTCAGCAAAATGCCTCTGCCCGTCCTAAGGTTAGTGTCTGTGTGCCGACCTATAACCGTGCTGATATTTTGCCCTACGCGGTCGAGAGCGTTTTAGGGCAAACCTATCCAGACTTTGAGCTGCTTATTTGTGACGATGCCTCCCCGGATCACACCGCTGAAGTGGTGGGTAAATGGTCAGATCCGCGCATTCGCTACATTCGCCATCCTCACAATATTCAGCGATCGCGAAACATGCGCTCCGGATACGAAGCCGCCAAGGGCGAATACTTTATCAAGTTTGACGATGATGATGCCCTCACCCCCACTTTTTTAGAAAAAGCGGTGGCGATTCTCGATGCTCAGCCCGAAGTAGACTTTGTCTGCTCCGATCACTGGGTTATCAATGCCAAGAATCAGCGTGATGAGGAAGCAACAGCGGCGAACTCTGCAAAATGGGGGAAAGATCGACTAAGGCATGGTGTAATTGACGACTTGCTAGCCGAAACCTTTTTGCATCAGAGTTTGCAGGTTGGCTCATCGTTATTTCGCAAAAGCAGCTTAGACGCCGTAGATTTTATGCGGTTCGAAGCCGATGGCTGTGAGGACTTTGATTTGCTGGTGAGATGTGCGATCGCGCATCAAACTGCGTATTTTATTCCTGAAAGGCTTATGGAATACCGCTTCCACGGCGGTCAAACTAGCCTCAAGCAAGACATTCACTTTCTAACAGCCAAGTCTTTTTGTCTTGGGAGCTACCAGTTCCCCACGCGCCCCGACCTAGAGCAAGCCCGCCTCGGTAAGCTCAACGGTCTTAAGCAAGTGCTGGCCATGCGCCTGATTGAAAAAGGTGAAACCCAGCAGGGCCGGACCCTCATTGCAGAACTCAAAACCGCTGGTGCTTTTTCCAGTCGTGCCAAAGTCGGGCAGGTGCTATCCTACTTGCCAGGTTGGGCCAGATCGCTCGCGTTCCAGGGCTTTCGTCAAATGCGCCCCAAAGACTACAGCGAGAAAGTACGTAATGCAGCTGGATAATAAGCCCCCAAATGCTTCTAAAGAACCTCGTCAAAAATCTCGTAGGCCTAAGATGCCTCGCTGGTGGTGGGCACTTTTAGTGCTCAGTGTCGGGACGGCGTTTACAGCCTTGGCGTTATCTAAAACGACATCAACCGCCACCGAAAATCCGAACCCACCCTCTAAGTCAAGGGCTGCTGCGCCCGTCTCTGGAGAAAATGCTGGTTCTGGTACAGAAAATGTAAGTGCGATCCCTGTGACCTCGCCTCGTTATCGCACCTATGAGCTTATGCAGGCAACGGTTCATGTCGTCAGCATTCCGGTGGGTACGCCTCTCTCTGTTGCCGTGGCAGATGAGCTGACGACGGTGAAGGACTTTGCTCAGCAGGAGGAGGCCTTCGTGGTTCTCAATGCTGGATTTTTCGATCCGCAAAACGCTAAGACCACCTCGCACCTCATGACCAATGGCCAGTCTGCGGGTAACCCTGCTGATAACGATCGCCTGACGGGTAATCCTGACTTACAAGCGTATTTGCCTCAAATCTTAGACCGCTCAGAGTTTCGGGTCTATCAGTGCGAGTCTTCTGAGACCCTGCGTTACGACATTACCTTTCACAGCACGGTACTGCCTAATAAATGCGACATCGTTAGCTCCGTGGGGGCTGGTCCTCGGCTGCTGCCTGAAAATACGAGTACCGTTGAGGCCTTTACTAGCTACGAAGACGGTGAGCTAGTGCGTGATGCGATTGGCAGTGTTCAGCCCAATGCTCGCAGTGCGATCGCACTTACCGCAGATGAATCCTTGTTGCTGATTATGGTGGCCCAACGCTACGACGCGGATGGTATGACCCTGGTAGAGCTTTCTGAATTTGCAGAATTTTTAGGGGCAACGGAATTGCTGAACCTAGATGGCGGTAGTTCGTCTTCTCTCTACTTCGACGGCCAAACCCACCTTGGGCGTTTAGATGCTAATGGCTATCCGGTTGAACGTCCCGTGAAATCCGTCATCGTTGTAGGTAAATAAGTCACTGGCACAGCAGGACGTTGGCTAGTGAGAGCAGGCTTTGTATGTCTGGTTTCCATCGCAGGGCTAGAATCTTGCTCTAAGGATGCTTCCAAGAGCTTGTTTGCACCTTTGTTTCCCCTGCGATCACCAGTGCGCCTAAGTAGTCTTGGGGTAGGGGCAGCAGTTCTAAGTGCCACCCTTCTGCGCAGTCGTGAGGGACTGTCATGAACTGAGGTGGTGCTAGCTGTACTTCGACCGTTTGCATCGACTGGATGAGTCCAAGGCCAATGGCCTTTAGGTAAGCCTCTTTACAGGTCCAATACTGTAAAAAAGTGTGGGAGGGATTGTCAGCCCTTTGAATGTGGCTTTGCTCGGACCCTACGAAGCACCGCTCCATCATGCTCTCTAAGCGTTTCATGGGCTTGAGCTTTTCAATATCTATACCAACCTGACGGTTATGCCCCAGGGCACACAGGGCGATCTCACCTGAGTGCGAGAGATTAAAGTGAAAATCACAGCTGGCTGGTTGGTTCTTTCTATGGCTCTTTTTATGGCTCGCTATCTGGCTTGTCTGTTTTCCCATTTCGGGTTTTCCATACTCGCCATAGCAAAACTCAATGTCGCTAGGTGGCTGCTCAAACTGTTGTCCCAGTAGATGCCGTAGCGTGCCCCGTGCCACCGCAAATCGACGCCTGTCATCGGCAAATCGAAAGCGGTTGGCCCTGTTCATTTCATCTTCGGAGAGACAGGCCAGATATCGATTTAGGGTATCGTCGGATACCTCCAGTGGAATCCTCCAAACTTGGACGGCTTTATCCGCATTCGCCTCCGTCTTGGGCAGGGTGATTTGGGTCATAGTGAGTCCGGTCGCCCAGGTCCTTTTCCTCGTGATTACGTTGGCCCTTGCTCAGCTTATTGCATGCTGCTGTGGCCTGGTTTGGTTTTCGTTATCGCTTTTCATCCCTGGGAAATCTAATGTAGCTAGCTGTTTTGTCAGTTGTGTTTGTCAATAAGCAGTTAGCTAATCTCTAGCGATCGTCAGCGGGAGCCCTGCTTAATTTATATACACAATGTAAAAGCTTGTTATTTGTGTAAAGAGTACAGATAGCGGTGTTTATCCCTAGAAAAGGTATGTCAGTATTCTTCCTTAGAAGCCGACATTATCGCATCAACTTATTTTAATATTCCCCATCTACGTAGTTGCCTAAGGGCTTACCATCAGCAATGGTTTATTCTCCACCTAAAAATACTAAAACTACTACCACTCAGGGTTCAGCCGCTAGTTCAGCCGCCGGTGCTAATCAGTTTTCTACACTGGTTGAGTTGCTCCAGTACAGAGCGCAGGAACAGCCCAACGATTTGGCCTATCAGTTCCTAGTCGATGGTAAAAAGGAAGGTGCTTCCTATACCTACTCTGAGCTAGATGAATGGGCCCGTGCGATCGCCGCCCTTCTCCAACAGCAAGAAGCTAAAGGTGAGCGCGCTCTTTTGCTCTATCCCCAAGGCATAGAAGTCGTCGCTGCTTTCTGTGGCAGTCTCTACGCAGGCGTCATTGCAATTCCCGTGCCGCCGCCTGATGCAGGCCGCATGAAGCGCACATTGCCTCGCCTCCGCGAAATCATTAAAGATGCCGCAGCGACGATTGTGCTCAGCAACGCTCGCATCATTGATTTGATTAAGGACTCCGGTCTGGATTTTCCTGAGTTTGAATCCATGCGCTGGATCGACACCGAAACGGTTGATTTAGAGCTTGCCGAGGACTGGAAAGACCCCGAAGTGGATAAGGATGTCCTTGCTTATTTGCAGTACACTTCCGGTTCTACATCCACGCCCAAGGGTGTGATGCTCAGCCACTACAATCTGCTGCACCACTCCGACTATCTCCAGCGTGGCTGTGGTTACAGCGCTGACGGTCCTACCGTTACTTGGATGCCTTACTTCCACGACTATGGCTTAGTCGAAGGTCTTATGCAGCCGCTCTACAACGGCGCACCTTGTTACATTATGGCCCCCTTGGCCTTCGTGAAGCGGCCATTGCGTTGGCTCCAAGCGATTCAAAAATACGGTGCGACCCACAGCCAAGCGCCTAACTTTGCCTACGAGCTTTGCCTGCGTCGCATCAAACCAGCTAAGCGTGAGGGGTTGGATCTCAGCAGCTGGGTCAGTGCGGGTAATGCAGCTGAACCGATTAATCCTCGCGTATTGCGTGAGTTCGCCGAAGCTTTTTCTGACTATGGTTTTAAGTGGGAAAGCTTCTCGCCAGCCTATGGCTTGGCTGAAGCAACATTGCTGGTTTCCTCTACTCCTATTGGAAAAGAGCCTGTTGTACTACAGCTAGAAGCCAGTGAGTTAGAGCAAGGGCGAATTGTGCCTGCTGCTGCTGACTCCACCTACATTCGAGAAGCGGTGAGCTGTGGTCCTTTAGTGTGTGAAACCACAGTAGCTATCGTTAACCCCGATACATTGGTTCGTTGCACTGGCGATGAAGTGGGTGAAATTTGGGTTCGTGACCCTGGTGTTGCCCATGGCTATTGGCAGCGACCTGATGCAACGCGTGAAACGTTTGAAGCTCAAATTGCTGATGAGGGCGCTGAGCGTTACCTGCGCACCGGTGACTTGGGCTTTATGCAAGATGGCGAGCTATTTATCACTGGCCGTATCAAAGACCTGATTATTATTCGTGGTACCAATCACTATCCCCAGGATATTGAGTGGACTGTGCAGCAAACGAGCCCTGCCATGCGTCCTGACTATGGTGCCTGCTTCTCCATTATTGAAGACGGTGAAGAGCAGCTGGTCGTTGTTCAAGAAATTGAGCGGCAGCACCAGCGCGACATGGATTCGGATGAACTCATTTCAGAAATTCGCCAAGCGATTTCTGAGGCACATGAGTTGCAAACCTATGCTGTTGCCCTGGTGAAATCGGGCAATGTCCTGAAAACGTCTAGCGGTAAGATTCAGCGACGTAAGTGTAAGTCAAACTTCTTAGCGGGCGAGTTAGAGGTACTGGCAGATTGGAGTGAAAATCCTAGCCTGACCGATAAGGTGCGCAGCTTGCAAAACGAAGTTGAGTCCTTGGCTCAGAAATTGACTAACAAGTAGCTGCCAAAATCAAGATTTAGCCAAACCAGTTGACCACATCAGTGGACCAAACCATCATAAAGAGGGAGGTATCGATGACGCTCACGCAGTACGAGCTGGCCGAAAAACTAGAGCAAGCCTTGGGCAATCCACAGCAGGCCGATAGCCTCATGTCATTTCAGCACACCGCTGAACTCGACGAAGCGGAAAAATTTCCCCATGAGGAAATTGAATGGCTGTATAAATGGGGACTGCAAAACTACTACATTCCCACTAGAGATGGTGGTAAGTTCACCTCTTTTGAGGAGTTTGTTGCTTTCGTGCGGGTTTTAGCTCGCCGCGACTTGAATATATCCATTGCTTTTACCACCTTGTTTTGGTCTTTCTTAACTTGGATGGCCGGTAGCGATGAGCAACGTGAGAAGCTTTCTCGTCTTATGCGGGAAGATCACACGGCGATGTGTTTGGCTTACTCTGAGCGAGAACATGGCAGTGACTTAGTCGGTGGTGGGGTTACGGCAACTAAAGTTGAGGGTGGGTATCTCCTCAATGGTGAAAAGTGGCCGATTAACCGAGCTACGATTTCGGGTGTGACGTTTGTCCTCGCCCGGACTGATCCAGAAGGCGGCAATCGTGGCCTCTCCCTCTTTATGGTGGAGAAGAAGGACCTGAACCCTAGCCAGGTGTATAACCTACCCAAGATTAAAACCCACGGCATTCGTGCTGCTGATATGAGTGGAATTGGGTTTAGCGACTGTTTTGTTCCTGAGAGTATGTTGCTAGGCCCAGAGGGCCACGGCTTAGAACTGGGTCTTAAGGGCTTCCAAATTACGCGGGCGCTCTGTGCAGCCTTCTCGCAGGGAGCGGCAGATACTTGCCTGCGCACCACTTTGAACTTTGCGGTTAATCGCAGACTCTACAACAAGACTGTGATCGATATGCCGCATGCGCGGCGCACGTTGTCGAATGCGTTTTTAGATATTCTCATTTGCGATTGTGTGAACATTGGGGCGGCCCGTGGTTTTCATGTAGCCACCGATCAGTTCAGCGTGTGGTCAGCGGTTGATAAGTACTTTGTTCCGGTCACCCTGGAGCAGGTAATGAAAGACACGTCAGTTGTGTTGGGCTCGCGTTTTTATATGCGGGATGAACACGACTCGGGTGTCTTCCAAAAGGCCCTGCGCGATAGCGCCATCATCAGTATGTTTGATGGCAGCTCAGTGGTGAATCTGCACGCGCTCATTTTGCAGCGGCGGCAGCTAGCGAAGGCGCGGGTAAGAATTCGCAAAAAGCCAGAGAAATTGGCTGCGGTGAAGACTCGCCTAGCCCAAAGTTTCTCTTTGGACCAGCCCGTGCCGACCTTTGAGCCTAAGAAGCTAGAGCTCATCAGTCGTGGTGCTGATGATGTGATGCAAGGCCTTGAAGGGTTGCTTGCTGATCTCGAAGCGCTCAAGACTTCTGGGGATGCCACGGTAGATGCCGCCGTGCTTTCCCAGGTCCTGGAACTGGGCCAGGTGATTCTCGAAGAACTGGATGCTCAAGACGAGTTAATTACTCAGTCCGCGTTTGAGCATGGCCATGACCAGTCCTACGAGAGCTTTGAGCTGGCCAAACAGTATTGCCGACTCCATGCTGCGATCGCCTGCATCCAGATGTGGATGCACAATCGCCACCTATCCGGCGATCAGGAGCTTGGCGAATTTTTTGCCAAAGGTGAGTGGCTGGTGTTGAGTTTGCACCGCCTGCTTTCACACTTTCGCATGGACCTGGAGGCTCCCTCCCAGGCCTATCACGAGAATGTAGCCCAAGAACTTTTGCGGCTACACCAAGAGGACAAAATGTTCTCAATTGTTCCGTTCCAATTGGCCCAACCATCTACAGATTCATCATCTACAGACCCGTCTACACAGGAGGACACATCCCATGCAACAGCTCCAGAACCCCAGCTCATCAACAACTAAAATCCAAGCGTGGCTCGTTGAACAGCTCGCCGATGTGCTCTCTATTGATGCCAGCACTATTGACGTAGCCCAGCCACTGACTCGTTACGGCCTAGACTCCATCGATGCGGTCACCTTAGTGGGCGATTTGGAAGACTGGCTTGATCTTGAGCTGCCTTCTACCTTGCTATGGGATTATCCCAGCATTGAAAAGGCCTCAGCTTATATGGTGGAAGAGTTTGATGTCACGGTTGACTAAAGAGCTGTGATACCGAGCGCAAGCGCTGGTATATCGCTTGTATCTACTAATTCTGGGGCTTTCTACCGATTTGCGTAGGGAGCCCTTTGTTTGGGGCCAGTTTGGCCAGTTCGGCCAGCGATAACCCGAATACGTTTCAATCCAATCAGGTCATCTGTAGGGGCACTGTTGCCCAAGCGTTAGAGCAAGACATTGAATTTCTCTGAGTTTTCATTTTGGTGGGTGCTGTTGCTCACGAGCGTGCCGTTTTTGACGGTTCGGTATCTGGGCAAACAGTTTGACTGGTGGCAGAACCGCTTCGATACCGTCGGTTTGGCTGCCTTATCCCTTTTATTATTCCTAAATGCCAGCAGCACTAGTTTTGCAGTTTTTCTCTTTGAAATTCTGTTCAACTACTTCATGGTTAGCCTCATGCTGCGCCGTTATGCTGATGGCCATGAAAAGCAGGCAAGGCTGATTGCGACTGCCGTGATTGTATTTGACGTGGCTGTGCTGGCCTATTTCAAATACCTCACCTTTTTTATTGAAGATTTTATTGGTTTAGCCACGACTGTTCCTGATAATTGGAAGTCGAGCTTTCCACTGCCGGTCTTTAACACGATTCCGCCGGGCGTTTCTTTCTACACGTTCCAAATGGTGGCTTTTGTTGTTGATTCGTTGGCGGCCCGGCGCAAAAAGCCTATTAAGCTACTGGACTACATCAACTTCGTGTCCTTTTTTCCACAAATTGTGGCAGGACCGATTGAGCGTCGCGGTAAGCTATTGCCTCAAATTAAAGACTTTAAGTTCCGGTTTAGCGCTGAGAATTTTGACATGGGCATGCGATGGCTATCGCTGGGCATGTTCATGAAATTCGTGTTGGGTGACAATATCGCGCCCTATATCAGTTTTGATAGTGCGGGGATGGCCGAATTCGCCAATCCTTGGCTAGTTTGGTTCTACGCTTTTCTCTTTACCCTGCGAATTTATTTCGACTTTGGTGGCTATAGCTTTATGGCGGTGGGCATTGCTCGCATGATTGGCGTCAAGCTGACGATTAATTTCCTATCGCCCTACACTTCCCAAAGTATCAATGAGTTTTGGCGACGGTGGCACGTGTCGCTCAGTACATGGTTCCGTGACTATGTGTTCATTCCGCTGATGGGTCGGCGCAAAAAGTGGGCACCGTTTTTCCTCTTCATTACCTTTACGCTGTCGGGCTTTTGGCATGGTGCGGCCTGGAACTTTATGATCTGGGGCGCTTACCACGGGGCTCTACTTCTGCTTCTTCGCTATGCGGGACGGCCATTCTCTCGGGTCACTAACAAGTTTGTGAAAAAGCCGCAGGTTGTTTCTTGGATGCTGACCTTTGGGTCGGTAATTTTAGGGTGTCTCTTTTTCATGGACACGGAGATCGGGCGGCTGATGTCGAAATTGCAAACGCTGGTAACGCCTTGGGCTTACTCGCTGAGCAATCTTGGTGAAGCTGTTAGTGTCTTTCAGACGCCAGATGGTCTTGTGTTGGGGGTCGCGGTGGCGTTGGCCATTATCTTTTTGCTGGTGGAGCACTTAGAGGTGTGGCAGCAAAAGAAGGAGTACGAACTATTGACCTCTCCTTGGGTTTCTAAGCTATTGCTAGGGCTGACTATTTTGCTGGCCGCTCAGGCTCAATCTGACTTTATCTACTTCGAGTTTTAAGGGGCAACCATTATGAAGCCACCAAAGTTTTTGAGCTGGTTAGCCGTTGCTGGTTTGGCCTGGGGCGCTGGATTTGTTTACAACGTGCATTTGGGGGGTGAGCCGCGCTGGCTCAGCCAGCTGTACTTCAATAAGATGGCGATCGCAGCGAACACCACAGAACCCAAGCTGATTATCACAGGCGGATCGGGTGCTCACTACACGATCAATGCTGATCTGCTCACTGAAGAGTTAGGCATGCCCGTGGTGAACTTGGGCATTGATGGACCGGTGGGTCTGGATGTGATTTTGCCGAGCATCTTAGAGGCTGTGAAACCTGGAGATGTAGTGCTGTTAGTGCCTGAGTATCTCATCCTTGAGTCGGAAGATGGCTTTGGCGAAAAATCAGGTTGGTTTGGGACGGCGATTGGCAAACCTGGTCTAGGGGGCGTTCCGCCTAAGCAGTTTGTGCTGAGTACATTACAGTTGGGCATCCCCTCCTTAAAGTGGTCGGTCAAATCGGCAGCTG
Source organism: Cyanobacteria bacterium P01_F01_bin.53 (assembly GCA_039186165.1). Classification (GTDB taxonomy): domain Bacteria; phylum Cyanobacteriota; class Cyanobacteriia; order Phormidesmidales; family Phormidesmidaceae; genus Phormidesmis. The sequence continues at coordinate 6,004 of JBCDAG010000061.1, read as the reverse complement.
ACTTAGTGGAGGAAGGTAACTTTACGGGTTACTACGACGGTCCGCTGACTGAGCGGGGTGATCCGATAGAAACGAAAAAGCGGGTGGGAGACTGGTGGCCGCTAACGCTTAAAAAATCGGCGACACCCCATGCGATCGCCCGGATTGAACAATTCAAAGAAGAAGTGGAAGCGCGGGGCGGCGAGCTGATCCTCTCGATGCCATGGATATATGGCGCTGCGAGCGAGGAGCGAACCCTAGGCAACATTCAAAAAACCGCTGAGGCCTTTCGTGACATTGCACCGACGCTGGTCGATGAAGAGACCCTGAATGTGCAAGATAGCCCTGCGCTGTTTGCCGATACCCATTATCATCTGAAGCCGGAAGGGCGCGTATTGCGATCGCAGCAGCTTGTCCGTCAACTGACACCGCTGTTGGGAGAGGCTCAATAATGCGTCAGCGTCAGGACATGAGCCCAATTACGGTATCTGCGATTCCCCATATCTGCATTGTTGGCGGCGGTTTTGGTGGTCTTTACACAGCGCTGTATCTCCAGAAATACCGTCATTTGCAGAATGCTCGCATCACGTTAATAGAACCGAAAGAGCGGTTTTTATTTACGCCGATGATGTACGAGCTGATTACGGGTGAGCTGAAGGAATGGGAAATTGCGCCCACCTACAGCAGTTTGATCGCTGGGAGCAATATTACCTGGCTACAATGTCATGCTGAATCCGTGGATTTAGAGCATCAAACGGTGACGGTGACCGGTGAGCAAACGGTTGCCTATGATTATTTGGTTTTGGCGACAGGGGCCGATAGTCGCCCGGTCAGTATTCCTGGCGTGGATGACTATGCGTTAACTTTCCGCACCTTTGAAGATTCTCAGCGCCTGAAGGCACGGCTATCGCAGCTGGTGGCCGCTCGCATGCATCAATCAACTGATGAAGTGCAGCCAACCTGCGTCACTGTGATTGGCGGGGGGGCTAGTGGTGTGGAACTTGCCAGCAAGGTGGCTGACTATCTGGATGGAGATGGCCAAATTACGCTGGTAGAGCGTGGGCCTATGCTGCTGACGCCTTTTTCAAAAGGCCTAAGAAGGCAGGCCCAGAAGTCTCTTGCCAAACGACAGATCACTGTGATGACTGAGACGGGCATCGTTGCCGTGAGTGCTGATTCTGTGACCTTGCAAATGGGTGATCAGCAGGAAGTACGCCCTAGTGACCTCACGCTTTGGGCCGTGGGGACTCAGCCGCGACCTTGGTTGGGTCAGCAGGCGGTGGAGCATAACGAATACGGCCAGCGGATGACGCGGAGAACGCTACAACTTCTGAACCATGAAAATGTGTTTGTTTTAGGGGACAGTGCTGATGTGCGGAGCGCTAAGCAGCAACCTGCGCCTAACACTGCCCAAGCGGCTTTTCAAGCGGCTAGCCGAGTAGCTGCTAACCTGGCTGCGATGACGAAAGGCAAATCACCCAAGGCTTTTAATTACTTACATTTAGGCGACATGATTACCCTGGGTGTGGGTGATGCGGCGCTCTCTAGCTTTGGTATTAATTTGGGTGGGATGCTCGCATCCTTGTGTCGGCGCGGTGTGTATGTGTTCAGAATGCCGACGCAGCGACATCAGCTTAAAGTGGGTCGCCGCGCCCTGGGTGAGTTGGTTCGTGCCATATTTTGGCCCCAGAAAAGGAAGCGTGTGCCCTATAACGCTTCAATTTCTCCGCACTAGGCAGTTATTTTAAGCCTTCAGTTGCCTTGCCCGTTTATTCAAGTTTCTCGTCTCAATTAGCTTCTCAAACATTGATAGCGCTATGACCCCTGTTCAGCAGAATGCTCAGCTCAAAAAAGAAAATGGTTGGCTGGCTGGCCTGCGCGATCGCTATAGCTTAGATGTGCGATCGCTGGCCCTTTTACGAATAGGCCTAGCACTCGTTATTTTGGCTGATTTGTGGACTCGCTTCGGGGATTTGACTGCCCACTACAGTGACTTGGGTGTGTTGCCACGGGCCGTGTTGAACGATGGCATTTTGAAGCCCGGCTACTGGTCATTGCATGCGCTAAGTGGTTTGCCGATTGTCCAGGGGGTACTGTTCTTGGCGGCTGCGTTGGCTGCGCTCGCGATGCTCTTTGGCTATCACAGTCGCATCGCTGTGATTGTTTCCTGGGTGTTGCTGATCTCCATGCACAATCGCAATCCCTTGCTGATTTTTGCGGCGGACGATGTGCTGAGGGCTGTGATGTTTTGGGCGATGTTTTTGCCGTTGGGGGCGGCCTATTCTGTCGATCGGGCGATGAATACGGCGACCCGCCCCGTACCCTTGCGAATTTTCTCAGGTGCGACTGTCGCGCTGATGGCGCAGCAATGTTTTATTTATATTTTTTCTGCGGTATTTAAAACCACTGATGCAGCTTGGTGGCCCGATGGCTCGGCAGTTTACTACTCCCTAAGCTATGACCAATATGTGACGGCGTTGGGTCACTTTTTACTGAATTTAGGGCCACTTCTGACCGTTTTTACTTTGGTTACGCTGGTTTTAGAGTGGGTGGGGCCATTGCTGATTTGCTCCCCGATTCGCAATGACCTTTTTCGGATGATTGCGGTCGTCACCTTTATTTCTCTTCACGCGGGGTTTGGCCTGACACTTAATCTAGGCATTTTTCCTTTCCTGAGCATTTTCACTTGGCTCGCTTTTATTCCAACGTCTTTTTGGGAGTCTCTCGGGAAACGTGTCTATGGTCCGACAGGTCAAGGCCCTAAGCGCACAGGGCTGAAGATTTACTACGATGCCGACTGTGGCTTTTGCAAAAAGGTGGTTCACCTGATTCGCATGCTGTTGGTGTTGCCACACACGCCTTTGGCAACGGCCCAGAGCATCCCAGAAATTAATGAAGCCATGGAGACTCAGAATTCCTGGGTGATTGTGGACTGGCAAGGTAAACACCATTACAAATTCGAGGGTATTGCCTATGTGGTGAGCCTATCGCCTGTGTTTGGCTGGTTTGCACGGGTGCTGCGTTTTGCACCTGTGATGGCTGTGGGGACTCGGTTTTATGAGTGGATTGCTAACAACCGACGGACGGCGGGTACGTTTACCAGGCCCTTTAAATTCAAGCCACTGAAGGTGAAAAGTCCAGCGTGGCTGAGTATTGTTGTGCTGTTGCTGTTGAGCTTGACGTTCCTTTGGAACCTCCGCAGTATTGCGACCCATCGTTCTTTTGTTGAGAGTCAGCAGCCGGTGATGAGTATTTTGCGCCGTGTCACGAAAAGCCGTACTGCTCAACGGTTAGATTGGTTGAGCCAGGTGACAAGACTCGATCAGTCGTGGAGTATTTTTGCGCCGGGGCCACCTAAGGATGATGGTTGGCATGTGGTGACGGGTACGCCGGTGGGCGATGGCGGCGATAGTATGGATGTCTTACGGCCTAATCAGCCCGTGACTTTTGAGAAGCCGACTTTGCGCGATCGCGCCCGCTTCTACAAAAATATGCAATGGCGTACCTTCTACATCAATCTCAACCGCAATGTGGGTAAAAAGGTGTTTGACGACTATGGTAACTATCTCTGTCAGCAGAGTGATCGCAGTGGCCATCCCATTAAAGACCTCAAGGTTTATTTTATGGACGAGCGGACGGCTGCTCCGGGAGAGCCTCAGACTGTGGAAGAAAAGCTGATTTGGGAGCAAGCTTGTGATCGCGTGCAAGCATAGAATGTCTGCTCTTCGGCAGGTGAATTTTGGGCTGTGACGAATAATATTTGACGCCAGCGGTGCTTCCCGTACTATAGAGTGACTAATCCTAGTATTTGGGTTGCGGCTTAGCTTACGTAATGACAAATTCTTCCCAGCGCCTTGGGCTGTTTGGTAGGCTTCGACAATGGTTTTCTCGCACGCCTGATCGGGCTCTCGATCAGGCCTATGAGGCAGCGCTTAAAATTCGTCAGATAGAAGACAACCACTTTGGTGGCAACCCTATCTCCCAGAGCTACGGTGACTATAGCCGTAGCTCTTACCAGTTGTTTCAAAAAGACCTCAAAAAATATCTCAGCATCATCAAGCGTCGTATGGCTGAGTTTAGGGCCAGTAGCTCGGTGTATCCCATGCCCGACTTGAGTCAGCTGGCGACGCCTTTGCCGGAAGATGTGCCTTTAGATCAACTCAATGGGCCTGCTATTTTCTTTAGTAAGCTCCAGTTCATTGATGAAACCATAGAGCACTATCGCCAGGGTGCAACACTAACGCCATCGAGTGAGGTGTTGGGGGCTCTGTCAGGACAAGCCTCAAGTGGGATGGCGGCGCTACCTGGAGAGGGGCCAGTCGTTAATTCTCCAGATGAGAATGCTAACCAAGCGTTAAGTAGTCGCAGTAGTGTCTTGCCACGCTCTATTTTGCGAACGGTTGACCGGATCAAAAAAGATCTTGACCCTGATGCAGAGGTCGAGGTCGTTCGTAGCTTTCGCAGTTCTAAAACACAAACAACGATTGCGATTACGTTTGTGCTTCAGCTGATCATTATTCCGTTGCTGGCTCAATACCTCAGCAAAAACTTTGTCATCGGACCCATCGTTGATCGAGGTCGAGACTATACCCAGGCCGAGGTCTTTTTAAACGAAGAAATGGAGGAAGATGCCCTCCATGAATTGCAGCGATACGAAGAGCGATTTCGTTTTGAAGTCCTTATTGGCAAAGCGCCTGAGATGAGCGAAATCGAAATTGAGGAGCAGGTTCGGCAAAAGGCGTTCAAAATTGAAGAAGAGTATCGCAAACTTAGCGCCGATGCGGTTAAAAACGTTTTTGCTGATGTGATTGCTGTCTTAACGTTTTCTCTTTTGCTGACGACGTTTAAGCAAAAGGTTTCGACGCTGAAAGCATTTATTGATGAAATTGTTTATGGCTTAAGCGATAGCGCTAAGGCGTTTATTATCATCCTGTTTACCGATACCTTCGTGGGTTTTCACTCTCCTCACGGGTGGGAAATTTTATTAGAAGGGATGGCCTCTCACCTGGGGTTGCCGGCCAACCGCAACTTTATTTTTCTCTTTATTGCCACATTCCCGGTGATCTTAGATACAGTCTTTAAATACTGGATTTTCCGTTACCTGAACCGAATTTCTCCTTCTGCAGTGGCTACTTACAAGAACATGAATGAGTAGAGCACTGTTTTCTGGTTTTATCAAGTTTTTTGAGAGCAATTTGTTGTCTGGTTGGCTTTCTAACTGAATCTCTGTTGTGGAGTAGCCGCAGTTCAAAGTGACTATAAGGCGGCACGTCGCTTAGTGTGTCGCCTTCTTTGCTATACGGAAGATTTGTCTAATACGAGGCCTGTATGAATAGCGGCACGATGGTTTCGGAGCTTGGTATAAACATCTACAGTTAACAGCCCTAGGACGATATGACCTGATGGGGCTGAAACTATGCTCATTGCGATACCCCAGATATTGAGCGAGACTCAACGATGTTGGCTAGGTATGGCGGTTTAGAGCGATCGCTCTAAATGCAAGGTGTATGACGATGACTAAAACCCAAAGACTTAAGGTTTTACTGATTGTTGAGCAGTGTAATCCGACTGGGTTTTCGGTGCCTTTAGTGGGGTATCGCTTCTATGAACGGATTAGTCAGTTCGCCGATACGACGCTGGTCACTCATGTCCGTAATTAATCTGCGTTGCAAACAGCTCATCCTGATAGACATATTGTCTATATTGCTGAGACCAAGTTAATGCAGGAGTACTACAAGGTTGTGGAGCGTTTGAGTATGTTCCGTGGCAGGCGTATTTGGCCGCTGTATAACGCCCTGCTTTTTCCGATTTACCAAGTGTTTAATCGATCTGTTTTTACGCTGTTCGGGGAGTCTATTGCCCGGAGCGACTTTGATATTGTTCATGGGCGTTGTTGCATGAATATTTTCTGGGCCCCAATCTCTTAGATTTCTAAAAATATTCAGTTTTCTTAGTCAGTGAAGGCATAGCTATCCGGCATTCCCAAATGTGTCATCCGATTGAGTGCTGCACAAGCGAGTAGTAG
>JBCDAG010000060.1:0-23649 GCA_039186165.1 Cyanobacteria bacterium P01_F01_bin.53 | reverse complement strand
GTTTTTGAGCGCTGCATCGTACTCTCGCCAGTTGCGAATTCGATACTGGGTTTTGACGGGTTTTTCTGACATGGGCGCGAAAGGAAGGGGGCTAGACACTATTATCGCAGCTAACTCATGTTCTTTATGCAACAACCCCAGTCCGAAGGACACCCAGAGGACAGGCCCAATGGAAACTCTAGAATGAAATATCGCGATGACAGGCAACCTCAGTCAAGGTCGGGATACATGGGTAAGTTAGGGCAAATTGACTCAGGTTCGCTATCCTTGACATAGCGATTCCAGTCTCCCTTACTCAGATTACTGCCTAGCCGCTGACACACCTGTTCGGCTAGCGCACCAGAATCTACCCAGCCAATCGAAATCGTGCTGTCTGCACTCGCCGTGGCCATGCGATCTCCCAACGGACTCAATCTCACCACATTCACCGCGCGATCATGCTTAGCGCTGGCAATCGGGTTGTCTTCATCTTCACCGTCAATCTCCCACAACCGCGCAGTTCTATCCGTGCTCGCGGTCGCTATAAACTGACCATCCTCGCTAAAGGTAACTGAGGTCACCGGTCCCTCATGGTTAAACGAATCGACAACCTCAGAGTCTTCCAGGATATAGGTCTGCCAACCCTCCACTAGGTCCAGATCTGAATCATCAAAAGCAGTCCGTCTTTTGTCTAGATCCGCAATATTCCATATCTTCACCTCGCCTTGCCGACCAGCGGTGGCAAGATACTCACCAACCGCACTAAAGCTAAACGTATTGGCCATAGGATGAAACAGCTCAAAGCGGCGTTTACTCTCCCAGTTCCACAGCGTAATATTGCTATTGCCCTCAGCGATCGCAATCAACGGCAGCGTTTCATCGAGGCTAAACTGCGCTGACGTAATTTTACCGTCAGTCTTCAATGCAACACTCTCTTGCCCTGTTTGCACATCCCATACCCGCACGACTTGACTGTCTCCAGTGTCATCGTCCCCTTCATCCTCTCCAATGCTCAACAGCAACCGACCATCAGGATGAAAACTCACCCCCGTGGCGACCACCCCATACCTCATAACAACGCGCTCTTTCCCCGTCTGGGTATCCCACAAACGCACCGTTTTATCTTGGCTAGAAGTGGCGAGCTGTTGCCCGTCAGGGCTATAGCTCAGCCCATTCACCGCCCCACCATGCCGAAGCACCCTTTGTTCTTTCCCCGTCTGGGTATCCCACAGGCGCACCGTTTTATCTTGGCTGGCGGTAGCGAGCTGTTGTCCATCAGGACTATAGGCGATTTCAGCGATCGCGCCTTCATGGTTGAGCATAAAGCTGGACAACCCCGTATTGCTATCCCATAGACGCACCGTTTTATCGCTACTTGCAGAAGCCACCTGCTGTCCATTGGGGCTAAAGCTTACCCCACTCACTTCATCACGATGGGCCGTCCGTGCCTGTGCTAAGGCCTCCGTTATCGCCCATATCGACGCCATTTGGCTCTCATAACTCACCGTCGCCACCTGCTGACTATCCGGGCTAAAGCTCACCCCATTCACCCGATTGCCATGGGGCAGCTGACCGACAATCTGTCCACGAGAGGCATCCCACACCGTAGCCAGATAGTCATCACCCACCGTCACCAGATTTTTACCATCCGGGCTAAACCCTACACCGCTTACCCAGTCATCGTGCGGCAGCACCAACTGTTCACGTTCGGTATCAATCTCCCATATCCGCGCAGTGGTATCGCCACTGGCCGTTGCCAACCGCTTGCTGTCCGGGCTAAAGCTCACATCATTAACGCTATCGTCGTGCTCAAAAACAGCCATTTCCTCCCCACTGCGAACATCCCAAACAACCGCGTTGGCGTCATAGCTGGCCGTGGCTAATCGTTTTCCATCGGGGCTAAAGCTCACGGCATTAACGCTATCGTCATGCTCAAAAGTCCTTTGCTTCTGCCCCGTGCGAGCATCCCAAATCACAGCGGTTCCATCCTCACTCGCCGTCGCAAACCATCGGCCATCGGGACTAAAACTCACCCCATTGCCATTATCGCCCAGTTCAACAGAAAGGCTCTCCTGCCCGGTCGCAACCGACCATATACGCGCTGTGCGATCGCCCCCAGTGGTCACCAACTGCTGACCGTCGGGGCTAAAGCTCACGGCATTTACCGGACTCTTATGGGCCAGCTTAAACAACACTTGTCCACTCGCAGCATCCCACAGCCGTGCCTGACCATCTTCACTGGCCGTGGCCAATTGCCGACCATCCGGGCTAAAACTAACCGCATTGACGGGCGCAGGATGGAGCAAGGTTTTGCGCCTGGGAATAGTTAGGCTACTGCGCAGGGCCTGATTAACCTCAGCAGATGTTTTATCCATGCCATCTAAAATTTTGTGAGCATGGACTGCGACCAAGGCCCCCGCGGTTCGATTCAGCGACTTTAGGTCGGATAGCGTCCCAGCAGTAGCCGCAAGCTGCCGGGCAAAGGCTTCATCACGAGCATTGTCCAGGTTCAGGCTAAGCGCACCTAGCCCCAGACTAAATCCAGTCAATACAGTAAACGCCCCAACCAACGAACCCACAAAGCGAATACGCTTTTTCCGTTTTAGCTTCAGGCTGTTGGTTACAAACGCCGACTCGGCCTGGTTCAGCCAATTGCGATCCGAGGTTAGTATCTCTTGCAACAAACCCAGTCGCGGATTGTTGTCCCACAGTAATCCTCTGGCTGTTTTTCGGCTCGTTTTTCGAGCTGCTTTTCGACCCGTTTTTCGGCCCGTTTTTTGGGCTGTGTTTTTGCCCGTCTGTTGGTGCCATTCCGTTGCAATGGGAGCTAGCCGACGTTGCAGCGCCAACCCTTCCTGCCCCTCTCGTTTCCAGCGCAATAGCTTATCCCATCCGCGCACCAAGGCATCGTGGGCGGGTTCCACATAGGGCTCACCCAACATGTTCTCAACCGATTCTCCCGCAGACCTATCAACCAGCTCATCAACAGACTCACCTGAGTCCTCCCGACCGCGCACAATTAACCTCGCCGCAATCAGATTCTCCAATAACTGTTGCACACGATCGTTTTCGGCAGCATCGTCATATACTAACTCCGACAAAGGCACTCGCCTGCGCGCCAGTTCGCCACCGCCCACCGCGAGCATGCGCAGCATGACATGCTTAACCGTCATTTCGTAGGCATGATCCTGGGCAACCAGCGCTTCGTACTCCTCGGTTGCCCGTTTCGTCAGCGCCCCGGCCACCCCGCCTAAGTCTCGATAGTCTGCCTCTGTCAGGGCTCGATTGTCACTGCGCCTTTGCAGATATCGTAAGTACAATTCACTCAGCGTAAAAGACAACAAAGGCAGTGCCCCGGGCGTTTGGGCGACATCCTCCACCAGCCTATCCACCAGGGTAGACGGCTCAAAATATAGCACTCGCGCTGCCGCCGGTTGTTCAATCGCCTCCCGCAGTTGAGCCTGCCCCATCGGCGAAATTACAAACCGCGCATCCATCCATTCGGCCTGTAGGGCCTCGTCCTGAAACTGCGCTTCAAAATCTAGTCGCAGAGTGGCAATAATCCACAAACATTCCCAATGTTCAGCCATTACCCGCTTCACCAGCCGCTGAAACTGATACGATTCTATGGGCGAGGCGGCTTGGGTAATTAGCTCTTCAGTTTGATCAATCACGAGCAACAACTTTTGGTTAGGATGTGCCTGACGCCAACGCTCAACAATCGTCACCAGTGCCTCTTCATCGTCAGCAAACTGTTGCGCCAGTCCTTTGGCCTCATCTGGGGGAACCAACTCCGCGCAAGCAATCGCCAACGACCTCAGCGCATGATTGCCCGGTCGCATCACGGACAACACCTGAAACTCAGACTGCTGAGCAAGTCTTGGGAGCAAGCCTGCCTTCACCAAACTCGACTTACCGGTACCAGAGGCACCTAGCACCACCGTTAGGGGATGGGGTGTTGATAACCGAGTCATGAGTTGTTCTATCTCTCTTTCTCGGCCAAAAAATAATTCATGATCAGCTTGGTCAAAAGATTCCAAACCCCGATAGGGATTGTTCTCTATATTTAGTTTTGGCGCCGGGGGTAAATTCAGCACGTGCCCTGGCGTAAGAAAAAGAAACTCTCCTTTATCGTGGTTGCGCAATGGACACAGCTCTGGTGTTTGTCGCTTACGCTGGCCTGCGGTCAACACTTCAACACTGTCACGCAAGTACAAGTACAGCTCCGTTGCGGTGATCACACCATCCCCAGCAGGCTGATCATTCTGCGCGGGCGGGAAGGCATCCGCCTTACCTTGCAGGGCATCTATCAATGCCGCCGCGAAAGGCGAATGCTGGCCAACCAGCTCCCCACGATCGTCTCGTAAAGACAACACATCCATCGCCTTTTGGTCGTAGGAGGCTGACGTAATCACCTGCCAAGCGGGATCTTGCCGAAAGCGATCGTAGCGTTCTTGATGAATGACTTCTGAGCTGAAATTGATGTCGCGGGTGCTGGACCAGCGAAAAGCACCGGCAAAACAACAGTCGAAAATAGCTAGAAAATGACGACAAGGCAGGGCTGTTAGGGCATCGTGAAGCTCTACCATGGGCAAATAACTGTCTACCTTACCGGGGATTGCATCCTGGGGTATTAAGTACCCTGCTGGGCCATCGTCACCATCTTGGGCAATGCCATGACCTGCGAAGTAAAGCAACAGGCAACTATTCGGCGTTATCTCGCTCGGCAGCTGCTGTTGAATCAAGGCTTGCAAGGCCGAAAGATTTGCTTGGTGATCGAGCAGTTGAACAACTTGGTAGGCGTGGTCCTGCTGGAGGATATGTGCGATCGCCTTTGCATCTGCCACCGCCGTACGCAAGGGGGCAATCCCACGGCCATATTGGTCAATTCCGATGACAATCGCCAAACTATTATCAAAGTCCCAGGAGCCCATTTGAATTATTTCTGGTTGAAATTATTGGTAGATACCTTTAATTATCACACGCTAATGGGCAAGCCGAACATCACGGTCAACGCTCGGCCGTGCAGCACATTTGTGAACATTAAAGGGGCTCTTTCAAAGGAATCGCTTTTTGAGTTTTTCAAAAGTATGTGCAGGTTACCTCTATCGTTGCCGCCATGTCCTAAAGACAGATGAATTCATGTTTTAGTCACCTATCCAAAAACAGGTAAGACACATCAGGCCTTATCGATCACTAGGTCATAACTATAGGCGCAGTATCTTTCCATACCGATGAAATTTCCCCATGGCCTGCCATGAGGCGATCAAGCAGGGCTCGCCCTATTCAAGATAGGCGCGGCTACCCGCAAGACCTATTGCAAGAAGGGGGGTGCTTTGAACATCCCTAGTTAATGTTGAGCTATTAGCAGGCAGGGCCCCCAACGCTAGCATCTTTAACACTAACCTTCAGCGGAGTACTTACAACAAAACCATGAAACACTCACACGATTGGCCCCATAACTGGGCTGTAACAGCAACCCTTACCGTTTGCGCATCATTGGTTCTAGCCATGTATGATGCAGCCTATCGACCCGCATTTGTGCAAATCGCCATGGTGGCGGTAGTTGCAGCCAAAGAACATGCCGCCAACAATGATGCGTCAGAAGAAGATCGGTATCTGCCAGCAGATGAAGATAACGACATGCCCACCACACAAAGTTACTTTTCTTGACTTCCGACCTCTCTTGACCAAAGAGATTTAGTCTACAACCGAAGGGCTTCAAAGGGCTTATTGATATCGCCAAAACCTTAATGATTGTAGATATGTGCCATCAAACAAAGCTAATGGGCGATAAAGCAATTTAATCTTGGCTCTCATAAAAAATGCCATGGTTGCGACCATCTCCAGTGGCAACCACGGCATTTAAAAAAAGGGGTGAAGACGCTACTGCATAAGCATTACTGTGTAAAGCGGGGTGCCACCCTACGGCGCTGACTCAGCATGAGCGCGCCACTAATGCCCACTAGCCATACAAAGGGGCTAGAAGATTCTGGAACATCGACCGCATCCTGGCTCTTAGAGAAGGCAATGCCCTGCTTAATTTCTAATAGGGTGAGTATGGTTGGCTGCTCGAAGAATCGATTATAGCGGCCAGCAACATCTATAAATATAGATTCTTCGGATTGTTTTGAGCCAGTGTCATTAACAATATCAAGCATACTGAAGGTGACTGGTTCGCTATGGTCCACTTCAGCAACATCTGCGCCCGTGGGCGTATTGATTTCGCCATAGAGACTGAGAAAATCCAGAGGCGATTGGGTTCCAGGCTCTGTTGTACTGCTATTGACCGTCTCATCGAACAGGACATAGCGCGTTTCGATAACGGCTGAAGCAGTATCGCTGGGCTGGTTAATGGCGGTGACCAGATCGATAGAACCAAAGAAGTCAAAGCTAAACGAACTGTTGGGGGCGATCGCAAAGCTACCAATGACACTGGCTTCGCTTTCAGCCAGGGCACTCCCTGGTGTATTTGGGCTAGAGGCCGTGTTGGAGATAACGTTCACAGCCTGAGTGCTCGGCAAGTTTGTAAACAGCGCATCGGCATTGACAATCGCACTCGACCCACTCCCCGTTGAGAACGAAGAGGTAAAAACAGATGAATTAGTCCCAAAGGGAGCTGTACTAAAGCTCTCGAAGGCAAAGTCACCAAAGGCGTCAGCAAAGGCTGCGGCCTGAGCAGAGGGCGCTGAAAAAGCTTGTACAGAGAAAAGGGAGGCAATGGATAAAGAGCATGCGATAGGTAGCTTGGCTACTGCCATTCCAGAAAATTTGGAATGGGGCCGATTAGCGCAGGTAAACATAAATAATAAGAAGCTTTTTAAGGGTGCATATGGTTAGGTTTTCAAGCCGAGGGAAAGCACTGAAGGAAAACGCTGAAGAAAAGCGCTGAAGGAAACATGCGCAATCGAGATTGAAATGTTGAGTTCTCGTTCTAAAAAAATTTTCCCAGCTTGGAAAAGGCACCTCTGTAGGCTAAGCCTAATCGACAAAGATGGGGATGGATACTGGATACCTTCCGGCTTAACCGTAAATTTACGGACTTATTAAAGCCCGCTAAAGTGCAGCGGTTAAAGGTATTTCAGCCTGTTTCCTTATTCTTTTATCCATTTGCCATCGTTTCCACACATTTCCCTCATAATTGATTCCTAGGATTCAGCCATCGGTACAGACTACTGAACACTCTCACTCAAAAGCATTGGAAATATTCAATGGTGAATGCCCCTGCATAGGAGATTCTCTGTGCTGCTATTTAGATTTATTTGTATTTATTAACGATATGGTTCCATGGTTAATCTTCAAGCTAACGATCCTTCGCTGCTAAAAGACGATCCCTTACAGCTGCCTCCCCGGGCTTTAAAATTATTCTTGCTCAGTAATGATCAGTTACAAAATGCAATCGCACAGTCTTTAGAAATTATTGACTACACGCTTGGCGCGGAAATTCTGGCCTACTCACCGCCCCAAACGACAGATGCAACAACAACACCCAAAATAGGAGAGAGTTCAAAGGCTTACATTGTTTGTGAGGGTCGGATCCGATTACTGGTCGATAATGGCAACAAAGAGATTACCGCCGAGCTTCTCGATGTCGATCAGTGTTTTGGGGGCGACCATGTTTTAGTAAAACGCCCCTTTGCCTATCGAGCGATCGCCTCTAGTGAGGTGGTGCGAGTGGCACAAATTCCACTGGAGGTGATGGTGTCAGCCTTTGGTGCGAAGACGCCCTTGTATCAGCATTGGCTGGAACAGGTACAAACGAGAGAACGAATTATTTTTTTTAGAACGCTGACTGGGTTGCGATCACAACCCAGTCAGCAACTTTCCCAATGGATGTCCTACCTCCAGGAATTAGAGATTGAGCCGGGTCAATCATTGGCTAGCTCGACACCTGTAGCCTCGGGCCGATACTGGCTACGCTCAGGACTCACCAAGGGAAAAGATGCCTCACTGCCACCCGTTATTGGAGATAGTTGGGGCTATCCCAAGACCGACAATATTTTGGATGATGGGGACTGGACGGCCCAATCTGCACTCGTGGTTTATCACTTGCCCGTTGCCGACTGGGCGATCGCAAAAGCCTTTACCCCAGACCTTGATAGCACCCAGCTAGATATCTTGATCTCGGCTGCACAGCGAGCCCTATCCCCAGAACAATCTCAATCAGCCAATGGATTTTTGGGTGCCCGCATTGGGAGAGAAAACCCAGCAGCAGCCATCTCTTTAGTGGAAGTGGGACCCGAGGCTGACGCCGTTGCAGATGTGCTTTTCCCTAAACCCCCTCGGCGCATTGTTTTAGATGCACTACGTCAGTATCCATGGGTTGCCCAACAAAGCTCTTCTGACTGTGGCGCAGCTTGTTTATCAATGGTGTCGCGCTACTGGGGAAAACGATTTCCGCTAAATGTGTTGCGAGAAAGGGCCAATGTTGGCCGGGCGGGGGCTTCCCTCAAAAGTTTGGCCAAAGCCGCCGAAAGCCTTGGTTTTCATGCCCGGCCTATTCGTGCCAGCTTAGGTGCCTTGTCCCATCAAAGCAAACCTTGGATTGCCCATTGGGAAGGCATTCACTATGTAGTGGTGTACAAAATGAGTGGGCAGTCGGTGACGGTGGCCGACCCGTCCCTCGGGCGAAAGGTGATTTCTCGTCAGGAATTTGTTCAAAAGTGGACAGGGTTTGGTCTTCTTTTAGATCCCACTCAGCAACTCTACAGCACTGAAATCAAGCAGGCCTCCTTAGGGCGCTACCTGCAAGCGCTGTTGCCCTATAAGGGATTGATTGTTCAAATCATTCTAGTGTCCATATTGATACAGTGCTTTGGGCTGATCTCCCCGCTATTTACGCAGGTCATTTTAGATCGGGTCGTGGTTCAAAAGAGCCTATCTACCCTGAACGTGTTCTCGGTAGGATTGTTGATCTTCGGCCTGTGGGGATTGATTATGTCAGCGGTGCGTCAATACCTGCTGAGCTACTTCTCCAATCGTCTAGATCTCACCTTAGTCAGCGGTTTTATTCGCCATGTGATGGCGTTGCCAATGCACTTTTTTGAGTCTCGCCGAGTGGGTGATATCATCACCCGTGTTCAAGAAAATCAAAAAATTCAACAGTTCTTAATTGGCCAGGTCGTGTTGGCATGGCTAAACCTAATCACGGGCGTTATCTATTTAGGGTTAATGCTTCACTACAACTGGCAGCTGACCATGTTAGTGCTACTGATGGTGCCTCCTATCATTGCCCTTACCTTAGGGTCGACACCGTTTTTACGAAAAATTTCTAGGGAAGTTTTTAATGAAGCAGCCGACCAAAATTCATCACTCGTAGAGATGGTAAATGGCATTGCCACCGTCAAATCTACCGCGACAGAACAAGCCCTGCGCTGGCGGTGGGAAAACCATCTCACCCGACAAATGAATGCCCGCTTTCGGGGACAGAAATTTGGGATTGGCCTACAAAGCTTAAGCGGCATGGTCAATACCATGGGGAGCACCCTATTGCTGTGGTATGGGGCTAGCCTGGTCATTCAAGATCAGCTCACCATCGGTCAATTTGTCGCCTTTAATATGATGATTGGCTATGTAATTAGTCCGGTGGTTGCCCTCGCTGCCCTTTGGGATGAATTACAAGAAGTGTTGATTTCAGTAGAACGGCTCAACGATGTGTTTGAGACCCCGCTAGAGGCTGCCCGGGGGGGGATGGTGCTCCCCACCGTACAAGGTGATGTTGTGTTTGAAGATGTCACATTTCGATATGACGAGGATGCCGAGCGTAACACTTTGCAAAATATCTCTTTTTCGGTGACCGCAGGCTCTACTATTGCGGTAGTAGGGCGTAGTGGTTCTGGGAAAAGCACCCTTGTAAAACTATTAGAGGGATTGTACCCACCCAATAAAGGGCGTGTGCTAATTGATGGTCACGACCTTGCCCATGTGGAGCCTAGCTCATTGCGATCGCAGCTCGGTGTTGTGCCTCAAGAGTGCTTTCTGTTTTCAGGAACCATCTTGGAAAATATCACGCTTTATAGGGAAGACGTTCCCTTAGAGAACGTAATAGCCGCGGCCCAACTAGCGGAAGCCCACGGATTTATTCAATCTTTTCCTTTGGGCTATAAAACAAAGGTAGGAGAACGGGGCGCAACCCTATCTGGGGGACAGCGGCAGCGCATTGCCATTGCCAGGGCCTTACTCGATACCCCCCGTATTTTGATCTTAGACGAGGCGACAAGTTCTTTAGATACGGAATCAGAGCGGCAGTTTCAACAAAACCTAGAGCGTATTAGCTCAGCCTGTACCTCTTTTATTATTGCTCACCGGCTATCAACCGTACGTAATGCCGACTGCATTATTGTCCTAGATCGCGGGATTGTGGTTGAACAAGGAACCCATTCAGAGCTGATTGCCCAGTCCGGGCTCTATCAAAGTTTGGCCCAACAGCAGCTTGACTTGTAAAGAGTCTTTTCCTAAAGAGCACGTGTTAAAAAAGAAACGGCTTCTACGAGCGTGTTTCTCAACATAAACTTGTACAAATAGGCAATGATCTATGAATACCACCGAGGATGTGTATGGGGGAAAACAATCCCTCGATAGCTTAACGAATGAATCTGTCGTTGCCCAGAGCAGTGACCAGAGCAGCAACCAGAGCAGCAACCAGAGCAACAATTGGAGTGAAGCTATTCAATCGGTATTAGAGCAACCACCTGCCCAACTACCGCGCTATCTCATTGGTGTGGGGCTAGCTTTTACAACCTTTTTTGGGCTGTGGGCCTGGGTTGGAAAAATGCAAGAAGTCAGCCAGGCCAAGGGGGAACTGGCTCCCCTCGGTGAAACCTATAAAATTCAGCCAGCCACTGATGGAAAAGTAGAGAAAATTTTGATTGAAGAAGGTGAGCAGGTTCGCCAAGGGCAACTGTTATTTAAGTTGGATTCTGAGCTCCTCGAAAGCGAAGTGTCTCGCTTAGAGAAAACTTTGAAGTCCGATCAACAATCCTTGGCACAGGTGCGATCGCTGATGGAGAAAACCCGACAAGAGAACCGGGCGCAGCAGGAGAGTGTTGACGCCAGTATCCAGGCTCAAATAGCGACTCGAGAACAGGCACAAGCCAATACTCAAACGAGTCAAGCGCTGGTGGAGAGCATTGACAGCGAGCTGGCCATTCGTGAAGAGCGATTAAGCCGTATTGCCACCCTTGAGGAACAAGGGGCAATCTCTAGGGAATATGTCTTTGATCTCGAACAGGGCGTAAGGGAACAGGGACGGACCCTGACACAAACCCAAGGAAATATTGAGCAGTCCCTCGCCCAAATCCGACAGATAGACGCTGAGATCGAACAAAAACGAGCCGAAGCTCAGCAGGTTTCTCTGACCGCCCAGCAGTCTTTACAGAAGCTAACGATGGAAGCTGAAACGTTTCAGTCGAGTATTGATGATACGAGAAATTTACTGAAACAAGCCCAAACGCGATTGGCACAAAGTCAAGTGCGATCGCCCTCAGACGGCATGGTGTCCTCGCTTGATATTGACAATATGGGCGAATTTACCCAACCCGGTGAAACCCTTGCAGAAATTGTGCCTGATGGCATGCCCTTGGTACTCTCGGCCATCGTGCCCCCATCAAAAGCAGGCCTGATAGGAACCGGCATGACCACACAGATAAAGCTGGACGCCTTTCCATACCAAAACTATGGCGTTCTCTCTGGAAAGGTGATTGCGATGTCTCCTGATGCCAAAGGTAACCCAGAAACGGGAAGCGGGTATCGAGTAGATATTGCCCTAGAGAAAGACTATGTCATGCATGAGCAGGAACGGGTTCAACTCCGAATTGGTCAAACCGCCAGTGCGGATATTGTGGTGCGTCAGCGCAGAATTATCGATCTTATTTTGGAACCTATTCGCCGCCTAAGCGCTAGCGATTTGAATCTGTAACCGGCCCCATATTTTTCTCCTTATCGCTGGGCCAATACATTCACCTACCCAAACGCTACTTGCCCAAACGCCACTTGCCCAAACGCCACTTGCCAAACACTACTATACATAAACACTATGTTCTCTAATCGCTTTCAAGAGTCTACCAAGGTCATTAATGATGAGCAACTGGATGTCATTATTGAGGCCATATTACAGGGGAAATACTCCAACGCCTGCCTGCTCTTATTAGAGGCCATCGGTCATAATCCACTTCACTACATTCCCTATCGCACCTACAACCGTCTACAAAAGCAGCGCCAGAAGCAGATGGCAGAGGCCTCCACATCAGTGACGCCCTTAAGTGAAAAAAGAGTCTCAGGGAAGAAAATAGAAAGGGGAGAAAAGGTAGAAAGCAAGCAAAAAGGACAAAAGTCGTTTGCTGATCTAGACTATGTTGAACTGCTCTCTAATCAGTCCAAGCCTGTAAAGGGAGGAAATTTGATTACCGGCTTCTTTCCTACTTCACGACGGTCTCTAGAAGAGTATGTACCGAAAGGCTATCTCTCCCAAGAGGATCTCCTTACAAGATATTGCCCTAAAGGCTGGACGGCTAAAAACTGGATTGTCACAGACTATAACTAAAACCTGCCAAAATGGCACTACAATCAAAACCTGCCAAAATGGCATTGTGATGTTCACCTTAATTGATAGTCTAGGGCTTGTAACTCTAAGATATGAGCAAATCATGGACATCATCAACCTTGACTATATTGCACCCGTTGAGTCAAATTATTCCAACGATAGGCGCACAGCGCATAAAACCCGTGCGCCTATCGTTGGTGGGTTTGGAATGGCCCATTTTTCTGCCTTTGCATCGCGATTCAATAGTTTGTCTGTAGAGCCTTTGTTATCTTCTGAGATGGAAATGCTTGAGTCGTTTTCTGAAAATTATGCTGAGAGTCAAACAACAATTGGGAGTAATGATTTCTTCATTGTTGATATGGTAACCTCGACAGGGCCAACAAACAGCAGCGGATATCCAGCATTCCGATCAATCGCTGGGGGTGGCATTTTAAGGGACGGTGGTATTTTCTCTTTCTCTTCTAGTGCATCCAGAGCAACTTAAATAAAGACAGTCGAAGATTGCTTGTGAAATTCTTTTTAGAAGGGGAAAGCTGTGAAAATAAATGATATTGAATACATGGTGAGCGCCTATGATGGGTCACGGCTAATTTATGCCGGGGCTGCCTATACAGAAGCTGATTCCTATGCAGGACCTGGCGTTGGCCTGGCAGATGCGGTTAGTTTTGCCTCAGGGAGGCATAGCTCAGCCACGACCCAAACCTATACATCGGCACGAACGAATCGATACTCTCAACACTCTGCGAGCGTTGCAGGAGCACAAGCCTATGGCGCAAAAGGAGCATTCAGCAATAGTGCAAGCTTTTCAAGATACCGTAGCACCTCATTCTTTGGAAAGATACAATCTACAAATTCTTTTTCCTCCTCGTTTTCTCATCCCTAGCGGTCACCTGAACGAGCAAGGTGTGGGTGAATAATCTTGTTTTCTTAAAGATGAGATGGGTCAAACGTGTAGATGAGCTAGTTGGATGTCATTGCCTGACGTTCAACTAGTTTTTTTATGAACACCGATGTCTTAAGCCATAGTCTGCAAACATACGGTCGGGAATATATCCTAACCCTCTGAGCCACCTGCCTCAATTAATTAATTAAGACCGTGCCCCTTTATCTAGCGTTCCCATATCTTTTGGGCTAAAAGGAGCCGTAGGCGATGAGTATTTGATAGATAACGACAAGTCTCAAATGGAACAAATGGATTGTTCTACATAGGATTAAAACAAACTGCCAGTTTGGCAACATTACCAATTTCAAGATAGCTATAGTTGTTCCATCAGCTAAAGAGCTGATACATACACACAAGGAAAAGAGACATGAAAATCCAAAATCTTGAGCACGTTAAAGTTGTCAGCACTAGTGAGATTGTTGGTGGTCGAGGCCGTCGTAAGGGCGGCTTTAATACTAACCGTAATAAGCGCCTAAACATCTATATCAAAGAGCGTGTTGATATTCAAAAGTATCTGGATACTTATTCTTTCGTGTACGGCAACTCTGCAATAGCGGAAGGTGATGCTGAGGCCTATGGCCACGATAGTAATGCTGAAGCTTTCTCCTTTACCGTCACCACACCTTACTCTTCTGCAGCAAGTGCAACTTCAGTCTCTCAGAGCTAGGATTTAGGTCATCTTTGAGCTAGTGTTGCTTAAAGAAAAACCTCTATTCTGGAGTTCGCTCTACTGTGAATTACCCTCACCTTCCTTTAATATATCCTAGGACTTCGTTAAAGGAAGGTGCATCGATCTGTTAGTCCTGACGAGGACTAACAGATCCTCTCTAGTTTGTAGGCGTGCTTATCGAGTTTTTTGTATAAAGCCATTATTTAGGGTGTTTGAGCCTGTAATATTTGAGCTCATATAATGTTCAAACCGATATAATGTGAGCCTGTAGCCTATAGGATTTAAACCTATAAAATTTAAGTCGGTAGTCTTTGTGGTCGGAAAATGATTGACTTTGCTGGTGCAGATATTCAGCTAGAGAGTGTTGTTGACTTATTGAAGCGGGAGCTGTCGTTACATACGATTTGTCGCCAGCTAATGTATCAAAAAATAATTCGTGCAAAAGCTGAAGAATTCAACATTACCGTCACTGAGGATGAAATTCAGGCTGACGCCGATCGCATGCGGCGAGAGCTACAGTTAGAAAGTGCTCAAAAAACCATTGAGTGGCTACAGGAAAAAATGATCACTGCGGACGATTGGGAGAATAGTATTCATGATCGCTTAATGACCCAAAAGGTAGCCGACGTGATGTTTGGAGAAACTTCCAAACGCGAATTTAATCAGCGAAAGCTCGACTATGAAAAAGTACTCCTGTACAAAATTTTGCTGCCTAGTAGTCACTTGGCCCAGGAGCTAGCCTATCAAATAGAAGAAGAAGAAATTAGCTTTTTTGAGGCAGCTCACCGCTATGATACGGATACCGTCCGCCGCCGTTGCTGTGGATATGAAGGAGAAGTGTCTCGCTGGGCATTGGAGCCCGAGGTAGCCGCCAGTATATTCGGGGCACCGAGTCAAACGGTTGTGGGGCCAATTGAGCTTGGGTCAATGTATAGCCTATTTTTTGTCGATGAATTTGTTGAACCAATCCTAGATGAAACCGTCTATCGTTCTATTTGCGATCGCTTCTTTTATGAGTGGCTAGACACGGAAATCCTAAGGCATAATCCCTAGCAACCTCATCTGACAAAGCCTAACATCTGACAAAGACTACGGAGGAAAGATCGATTGAACGCGATCGCGCCTAGCCGTTTTCCGCTGACAGAGGACCGTGTCAGCGGCCCTATATAGCCCTCGCAAGTCAGTCGCATCGTGGGGATAGGTGGCGATGCCCGCAGAAAATGTGCTGTGAAATGTGTTTGCCTTCACCGTAAACGATTCTTGCTGCCAATGTTGGGAGAATTGATCCATTCGCTGCCGTCCCTCGTGAGAGTCTATACCATATAGTCCGACGACAAATTCCTCCCCGCCCCAGCGCGCAACAATATCTTCCCCTCGAAAGGTAGTGCGCAACTGCTCACCCAAACGCCTAAGGACGCGATCGCCCACCGCATGGCCATAGTCGTCATTGATTTGTTTAAAGTTGTCAAGATCGAGCAACCCTAGGCATAGCGGTTGCTTTTGACGCTGAGCTAGGCCTAACAGACGCATGAGATCTTGCGTCGATTTTCGCCGATTGGCAACGCCGGTTAAGTTATCGACATCGGCCATGAACTGCCTGGTACGCGATCGCTCTAACCAGCTTAGAACCCTTGCCACAAGTTCGGGTGCAACCACAGGCTTACGCACATAATCATCTGCGCCCACCCAAAACGCCTTTTGAATAGTTTCTTCATCCGTGTGAGCCGATAAAAAGAGAACGGGCAAATCACTCCACTCAGGAGAATTTCTAAGTACTTGACACAACTCCAGCCCGCTCAAAGGCGTCATTTCCGTATCTAAAATGATCAGGTCGGGCAAAAACTGTTCTAACGTTTCCCAAAATCTTTCGGGCTCTTTAAGCCTTTGAATCCGCAGTCCCCACGGTTGTAGCAAATCACTGAGAACAGTTAGCATTTGCGGATCATTATCGACAACCAGTAGTTTGGCCCTGGGTGGTAAACCCTTTTGTAAAATCTGGATAACGGTAGAAACAACTTCTGTGGGAATAGCTGGCTGGGTCAAGAGCCCAGCAGCGCCTAATCGAGCAACCTTCACCCGCGTTTCAAAACTCGGATTAGGGGTTACGACTAACACCGGCACCGGCAACACGGGCACAGGAGAAGGTAGATTTTGTCCCTGGGTATTTTTTACTTGTTCACTTTGTAACTGTGCTAACAAGCTCCAGCCATTATTCACGCCTTTTGGTGAACAATTACCACACGAATTACCGGCAGCATTAAGGCTAAGTAAAATAATATCTGGTCGTAAGTTAGACTCTGAGAAAATATCTGCCGGAGATTGCTGCGTGGCATGGACAATCTCTACAGCTAACCCATGATTGGTGGCGACATCTGCAACCGAAAGTGCCCAGCCACTATTTTCAGAGTCCTCTAAAATCAGCAACCGGGGTATCGTTTTCGGGGATGGAGAGTCTGTTGAGAATGCCGTAATCAATGGAGGGGTTGAAACGAGGGGTGTCGCCAAATTTTTGGGTAGCATGCTGTGTGATTTCAAAGGGTTCCCCAGATTGGCCCTATCCTGCTCACGCTTATTAGCCAAAACGTGAGCAGCAGGTACTCCTGCCTGACGAGAGGCCATGTTCTTCTCGGGAGATCGCGCATTACATGCCGCTTTTAAGCGATATCCCAGGCCGTACATAGTCTCAATCATCTCAGGCAGCTTAACGGCCTTAAGCTTTTGGCGAAGTCCTTTAATGTGGGTGCGAACAGATCCTACGCTAGGAGAATCTTCAAACGACCACGCTTTATCCAACAAGCTATCCAGACTAAAAATGCGCCCTGGGTTCCGCAAGAACAATTCTAGGAGTGCATATTCTTTGGGCGTAAGGGCAACGGGAATATCCCGAACACTAACCGCTGCATTGCTGGGGTTCAGGCACAACTCTCCCCACTTTAAGACAGGGGACGCCAAGCCTTTTGTGCGCCGTAGCAAGGCCCTAATCCTTGCCAGCAACTCTTCAAACTCAAAAGGCTTCACAAGATAATCATCAGCACCTGCATCCAGAGCAGCGACTTTGTCAGAGCTAACACCCTGGCCAGTCATCAAAATAATGGGTGTTTTGTTGCCTGCTGTCCGTAAGTATTGACAAATCTCTATACCATTCGCCTTAGGAAGCTTAAAATCTAGCAAAATACCGTCATAGGCAAAGGCCTCGGCCATGCCCATGCCCATTTCACCGTCTGTTGCTAAATCCACTAAATACCGGTGTCTTGCCAACACCTGTATCAGGGTCTCAGCGAACAGCTTATCGTCTTCCACCAGTAAAAACTTCACGTAAATCCGATAAGTAATTGATAAGATGTGCCGTTTGTACTTGTTTCTTACTCCACCCGAACGGACCTACTTGTTCGTCAAAGGTAGGTGACGGAGTAAGAAATAATGTATTGGACTATTACGGCCCCAAAACGGTTTATTTACTTCATATTTTATAACCCTATTTTTTGTAGTCAATACGTTTACAGTTAAGTTTTTTAAGCGAGATGGTAAATTTCAACACAGAAAAGTCGCTATGTACCAGTCAGAATCACCTGTTACGCTGTATTGAACGATTTATTGAACGGATGGCTAAGTTTTAAGGAAAATCAATAAATGGCCGATCTGAGAAGATTTTTGGCAATCTTGGATCCCCCCTGAAATAGCCCTGATGCAGTGCTTCCGATAAGACGCCTTTGATAAGAGGCATTCAATAGTAGGTATTTTCAATGGTATGAGAACTTATTTATCTAGCTCAATTCATTACTATAGATTTTTTCTTAATAACTTTGCTCCTAATATCGCTATGGAAAACAGCGTGGAATTTTATTGTTCTCGTTACCGTAGTAGTCCAAAATTTCATAGGTTCGCAAAATCATGGACTCTATGAGCACGGTCATATTCTTTTTAACCCGCTGCTGTTCCGCCTGTGAGACATAGGCAATCTCATTCATGAGCAGTGCCGTTAGCTGGTCATGCCCCCCTTCATCATTGATATGGGCATGTTGCAAAATGGGTTGATAAAAATCAGTGGGCATGGCTAACGCCTGACACTGTTGAATAAATAACTCGTAAAAGGCTTTGTCATCTTCTTCAAACAGCATCAGTGCAGCTTTAAAGCTCAAGGGGTCCTGCTGTGCAAAAACGCTTAGGGAGGAGCATACGGCGAACGTCATGGGCAGTGGCTGCATTTGGGTAAGGGCAGTGGGGGCAACGCCAACGCTGCTCAGCGACTTCTCTAGTAGCTGATCGTGGTTTAGTTCGGACACAAAGAAATCTTGAAGATGCTTTTGTGTCGTGGGTGATCCGGGATGGGCTAAGGCAGGTGCCAATAAACGGGTGCACAGATGGGTGATCTGATAAGACTCGAGGGCATAGCCAATCAGCTGTTCGCGAGAGAGCGACTGATCGGCTAGACGCTGGGACAAAGGGGAAGGGGGAAACTGCTGCTTAAACCGTGTGAGAGATTGGGTTAACTGTCGGTAAAATTGGGAACCGCTCAGATAGGTTTCGGCCAGTTGAGTCGTGGCATACTCACTCACCAACATGCCACGCGCTTCGAATACGTTTAACAGCTCTGGGATTTGTGCTTGCAGCCCGGGGCAATCTTGAATGAGCTGTGATCGCGATCGCCCCCCTAGTCGTAGGCATCTCAACAGCTGATAAATCTCGGATTGAGTCTCTGCTTCGATAGCAATTGAGATGCCTTGTTGGCCATGGCGAATATCAATGGCTGTTTCACTACGTTTAAAAACCACCCGATCTCTAAATCGTAGGGATTGGTTAAGTGACTGTTGCATAGCGGTTATAGGGAGATTTCAGGCTGAATACTGCAAACTAAAATCTGCAAGATCAAAGGACAAACGTCAAAAGAAGGCTTAGATAACTTAGATAACTTAGATAACAGAGACGCGCCGCAGCAATGAGGACTTGCCTGCGTAGTAATTGACAATGGCTGGCGAGAATCCATTTAACAGCTCAAGCAATAAGTAAACTTGTCCCTTGAGACGCTGATAAGTGTCCAAATCCAGAGGATCGGAGAAACGGTAGTTTAGGATGTCTGCCTGAGTTCGATTGAGCTCAGACAAGCATAGCTGCTGCATGTTCTGACTAAAGTCTGCTGGGATTGGAAGAACCTCACAGGCCCTGAGATAGCGCCCTATCATGTCGTAAAGTTTGTTTTTCCAGGCCGCCAAGGTTAGCCGGTAAAATACCGAATCAAAATTTGCCCAAAATGAAAACGCATTACAAAGGGCCATCGTTGACGGTAAGGGTAAGGTATCGGCCAGGTCTGCCTCACTGATTTCGATGGCTAAAAGCGCTTTGGCAATGTGTCGAGTGTGGCCATATTCTAAGGCGTAAACATTTTGGATAAGCTCTCGCAGCTGTGGTGTAGCGTGCATCACAACCGATGCAGACTGGAAAGTGGGCTGATATGAAAACAAGTGGTACAGCTCTATGGCGAAGCCATAGGCCACTTCAACAGCAACCGTGAGGTCGATTTCGGCACAGTCGATCTCGGCACCATAGTTCTTAGCCGGATGGTCTGTGGACTGAGGGTCTGTGGACTGAAAGGCTGTGGATTGAGAGGTTGTGGCAGAGGGTTCATTACCAGGGGCCTCTAGCAGCGCCCAAAATCGGTTGTTTGGAGACGCTTGTAAGAGTAGCGTTTGAGCGAAGGTACTCAAGTCCTGCTGGGTATAGGGATAAGAACAGGGAGGCATGGCCACAGAAGAACTGTTGTTATTAAGGCGGGTGCTATTAAGTGGGATGCTATTAAGGCGGGTGTCATTAAAACGGGTGTCATTGAGAAGTCCATGGTCTTCGAGGGTTTGTATCAGCGCTTCTAGCCTATTGCCTAACTGGAACGTTGCTTGGAGGTCTCGTAGGCTGTGGTTGCCATCCATCATCATGAACAGTCGGGTGAGCCCCTCGCCAGTTTGATTGACGAGGGGAAACGCAAACTCACGGGTGTTCTGCGACAGGACAATGCGGTCTGGATGGTGGTGAATTTGACAGGCTAGCTGAGGATATCGCAGCGATGAATTTTCTGCGCTAGGCAGTTGCGATCGCACGCCCTGTTGCGAAGAGAGAATAGGCTGAGACATACACTGACTCCCACAATAATGCCAATCAATCGATAAAAATCTAGACCGCTTTGGGTGCTTGTCCCAATTGCAGATGCTGCGGAGTTTAGAGAATCACCGCACACCAAGGTAAGCTGCCACCTTTGGTGGGATATGGGCTACAGGGAATGGGATAGGGTCGAGGGTAAGGCTTTGGTCGAGGAGAGGGATGCTTAGGCCACTTAGGATGAGGTCGGTCAGGGAAATAAACTCTGTCTTTGGGAGGCTGGGGGGCTGGTTCGGGGTAGGCAATAGACAAACTGCCTCGTACCGATGAAATCTCTTCCAGGCTTAGCGCTTGTAAATTATCTAAGTTTTGAATAATGAGGCGGTGTTTTTTCATGGATTTAGTCCGAGCGATTGTTTTATAAGCTGAATTTCTAAATATTGTGTCTGCTTATTTTGAGAGGATGTTGCCAATCTGGCACTAAAACATTGCCCCGAAAAAGCAAGTACTTGAAATGGGTCACGCAGCTTTCGAATCGGCCACATATCGGTCACACAGATAAAATGCTCACCACTTGGTGATGAAAGAGTACCCTTCCAGGTGATTTCATCGGTCCGATTGAATGGGACAATATCGCCGGGCGATGCAACATATCCGACTTCTTTTTAATCAAACTTCTTTTATATGAGGGAGAAAATCGATGAAACTTATCGTATTAGGTATCGCATTAGCAGCCCATTGGGATAGCTAAAAGGTTATTCAGGGGCGTTAAAGGGCTATCTTGGAAAGAGCAAGTCTGGCATCTGGGGTAGCACTCTCTCTTCTTTTGCCAGCCTAAATTACCAGGAAGTACCCGCTTGAAGTGCCCGTTTTAGAAAGGCTATGTTTTGCTGTTCTCTAATCGATGTATAAGGTGAATTCAAACTCACAAGATAGTGCATCTGCATTGGGCATCTCTACATCAGAGAGTACTGAGCAGAGGCCTGACGCGCCTACCCATGATTACCCCATACATCTCATCAATGCCATTCAGCCCCATGGGGTATTGCTGGCACTAGATAGAACTGATTTTTCAATTGTGCAGGTTAGCGCGAATACCCAAGTTTATTTGGGACTGACACCCGAGCAGTTGCTGGGAGAGTCCTTATCCTTACTCTGCGCGATCGCCCCCATACGCGACCTACTCAGGGATACCTCACCAAATCCAGCGCCCACGTCCACACGGGTCACGCCCATTAGGCTCACTATTAACACTGCCTCAGGCCCTGCTGATTTCGATAGTTTTATTCATTGCACCCATGACACCATCATTTTAGAAATGGAGCCTGTGGCTGCTGCTGACGTTGTCCCATTCGACCCAGCTGGCCAATCTAAGGTGACTAATGGCGGGTTTTACGCTGTCTATGCGTTGGTAAATTTAGCTATTGAGCGTATGCAGCAGGCTGAAACACGGGAAGCACTGTTGACACTTATTGTTGATGAAATTCGTCAACTTACAGGGTTTGACCGGGTCATGGTGTATCGCTTTGATGCCCAGGGCGCGGGTGCGGTGGTGGCTGAGTATAAACACCCTGACCTGGAAGCTTCTTATCTTGGCTTGAATTTTCCAGCCCGTGAGATTCCGGCAAGGTGTCGCGAGCTTTATGTTCGAGGAAAGCTACGGGTCACGCCCCATATTCAAGCTCATTCTGTGCCGCTGTTGCCACCGCCCGACCCTTCACCACCAGTCTCTGCACCACAAACTGAGCCGCCATTGGCAACTCAGATGTGGCCCGCTACCCAGCCTTTGGATTTGAGCCTATCTGTGCTGCGTAGCCCGGATGCTTGCTGCGCGGAGTATTACAGCAATATGGGGGTGTCAGCAGCGCTAACGGCATCCTTAATTAAAGATAAGCAGCTATGGGGACTGGTGGCCTGTCATCACAGAGCGCCGAAAAAACTCTCCTATGACATCAGAGCAGCCTGTGAGTTACTGGTGCAGGTGGCTTCCTCAGAACTCTCTAATAAGGTTAAACAGGAAGATTTAGAGCAGCGCGATCGCCTCAGGCAAATACAGTCTGATTTGATCAGTGCCATGGCAGAAGCCGACAATTTTGCGGAGGCCTTAATTGAGCCAGAGGAACGGCTGTTGTCCTTGGTGAATGCGTCAGGGGCAGCGATTTGCCTGGGGAAAGACCTCACGCTCGTTGGGGAAACGCCGAACCAAGAACAGGTGCGATCGCTGATGGATTGGGCTTCTGAGCAGACCACGGACAGCTTATTCCATACCGCCTGTTTATCTGATGCTTATCCAGATGCCGCAGCCATTAAGTCAGTCGCTAGCGGACTGTTACTTCTGCAAATTTCTAAGGTGCAGCACTACCAAATCCTTTGGTTTCGCCCAGAGGTGTTGCAAACGATTAATTGGGGTGGACCGCCTAATGATGGAATAGAGGAAGATGAGCAAGGCCGTGTGCGGTTAGGGCCACGTCAGTCATTTTCGCTGTGGCAGGAAACGGTACAGGCTACAGCGTTGCCCTGGCGCTCCGATGAAATAAAAGGCGCGATCGCACTGAAAAGCGCCATTGTGGGTATCGTCCTCAAAAAAGCGGACGAACTCGCCAAGCTCAATCGCGCACTTCACACCAGCAACCGAGAGCTGGCCTCATTTGCCTATGCCGCCGCCCACGACCTAAAAGAGCCCCTGCGCGGCATTTATAACTATGCGAACATCCTTGTCGAAGACTATGCCACCGTTTTAGATGACGCAGGCCTCTCGTATCTGAGTGATATACAAGTGTTTTCCCAACGCATGGAAACGCTCATTAATGCGCTCCTAAGAATTGCGGGCCTCCGACAAACAGAACTGCATCTTAAAACGGTGTCACTCGATGAGTTGCTAGAGAACGCAGTCGATGTGCTCCGTGCGAGCCGCCCCGATGCCAGCTTTGAGCTGCGACGCCCGAAAAGCCTTCCCCAGGTAGAGTGCGATCCGGTCTTGGTCAATGAGGTTTTTCGAAACCTGATCAGCAATGCGCTCAAATACAACGATAACAGCGAAAAATGGGTGGAAGTTGGTTACGAATCGACAGGAGCGCCACAAGCGCTTCCAAAAGAGCCGTCTGAAGATACTGGTAATGTTGAAAACCTCGAAAATCTCGTTTTTTACATTCGAGACAACGGAATTGGCATTCGCCAGGAACACCTCACAATGGTTTTCCAGCTATTCAAGCGCCTCCACCCCCAAGATCGTTACGACGGTGGCGCGGGTGTTGGACTGGCCGTTGTAAACCAAATCATTGATCGCCACGGTGGCCGCCTCTGGGTAGAGTCTGTTTTCGGGGAAGGGAGCACGTTTTATTTCACGCTAGGATAGCCGTAGCCCTTACACGGCCTGCCGCAGAGAATACTAAAAATTATCTTTAGTATTCCTCTTTCGGAAAGGCCTTC
>JBCDAG010000059.1:0-23808 GCA_039186165.1 Cyanobacteria bacterium P01_F01_bin.53 | reverse complement strand
TATAGCTCGCCGCACGGACACGGCCCTCATGGTTGAGCGTCGCGATTTCCTCACCCGTCTCGGCATTCCAGATCCGCGCCGTGTTGTCAGAACTGGCGGTGGCGAGGGTCTGACCATCCGGACTATAGCTCGCCGCAGTGACACGGCCCTCATGGTTGAGTTGGCCTTTGAAAACAGGCAGTAATTTCAGACTACTGCGAAGCGCCTGATCAACTTCTAAGGGAGCATGGAGCTCGTTATCAAATGTTTTAGAGGCTTTTACGGCAAGCAGGGCACTCGTCGTACGAAGCGATTCACGTTGACTCCCGATCCACTCGGACTTAGTCGCTAGCTGGCTAGCAAAACTTTCCCGTTGTGTCCGTTGCGCTCTAATGGCTAACAGCGATGTTATCCCTGAAAGCACAACGAGCGCACCGACAGCCGCGCCACTGAGCACCTTTCGTCGCTGAGCAGCCCGAATAGAAGCCCTAAAGAAGCGCAGCTGTAGCGGCGTCATCTCCTGTTTAGCTTTCTGATGATAGCTTTTCAGCAGGTCCAGCTCAGGACGTCGCCAAAGACTGCCATCAGGAGAACCTTGTTCTTCCCAGTAAATTGCAGCTGCCTCTAATCGCCGCTGAAAGCGAATGTTATCCCGACTGTTGTCCAACCAGTCATTAAGCTGCTGCCAATGCTCAAATAGTGCCTCGTGAGTCACTTCGGCAATGTCTTGTCCGTCAGCACTAGAGAGCGTGATTAATCGAGAGGTTGAGTTGGAAAACTGACGAATCACCTGCCGTACGGCCTCTGGGGCATCTTGCTTTGAAATAAGACCCTCGACCATAGCTCGCCGTCGGGTGTCACGAGTGCCTTCGCCAAGTTGCACCAAGCCAACAAAAACCCGTTGAGCGATTTTCTTTTCAGCATCACTCAGTCGGTCATAAGTCTTTTGAGCTTCTCCGGCCAATGCGCCACCAACGCCACCCATCTCTCGATAGGTCGTTGCCGGTGTTGTGTCCTCACTCAACCCATCCCAAATACGAGCCAGCGAAAATTGCAGCAACGGCAACGCACCTTCTCGACCTTTGGTGTCTTGCACTAACAGATCAATCATCGCATCATCCAGCGGACGGCCTGCTTGCTTAGCCGGTTCAGCAATAGCCCGGCGCAGGTCTGCCGTTGTCATTACTGGGACAAACGCGCTTTGGTCAGAACCAATCACTTGATTGAGCGGTTCATGCCGCTGAGTTTCACCCAAAAAATCGCTACGCAGCGTAATGACGACAGAGACCTCACCCGTTGGCTCACTCGCAGCATGGAGCAAATTATTGATAAAAGCCTGACGATGTTCAGGGTCTTGGCAAAGGGAATAGACCTCTTCAAACTGGTCTACCAGAATCACTAAAGGCGTATCCCGAATATCAGGAATCAGATTAGCAATCAGTCGTAACCCCTCGTATTCACCAGCCTCACTAGCTTCTTGCAGGACTCTTGAAAACTCTTTTGTTTTCTCAGCCGGAAACGGATCGCTGGTAACCGCTTTAGCCAATACACCCACCAATGCTTCGAGCGGGCGAGCACCCGGCACTAGCACCACTACGCGCATGCGTTCTTTTCCTGGCAAAGGCTTTCGAGCTAGCTCAGGAATAAAACCAGCTCGCGCCAGCGATGACTTACCACAGCCGGACGGCCCTAAAATCGGCAAAAATCTAGGTACTTCAGACTGTTCATAGAGCGCCTGAAACCGCTGCCACAGTCTTTCTATCTGAGCTTCTCGCCCAAAGTAGCGGTCAGCATCAGATTCTTTAAAGGCGGCGAGTCCCTTGTAGGGATTAGGACCAAGACTGTTAGCGCCTTGGGGTTCAGTCTCGACCCTTTGCTGCTCTGTTGATTGCTGAATGACGTAGATGGTATTGCCGTCACCAGAGACAATCGCGCTGCCTACAGCGCTTTCTTTAATTTCGATATTGCGGTTACTGTCTGGCTCGCTCATCGTCTACAGATGTCCAGATTTACCAAAAAAGACCTTACGGTCACCTGCCCAATCGACCAAAGTTACCGGAAACAGGCCCCAAAACTACCAACCTACCAAAAAAACGACAACAGCCGCCCTCTTCAGAGAACGGCTGAAAGCCTTATATAGCAAATGTTTTGCCGATCGGAGCGGCGGGATTTGAACCCACGACCCCTACTACCCCAAAGTAGTGCGCTACCAAGCTGCGCTACGCCCCGAAGCGTTTAATTTGCCTATCAAGAATAGCACAACCTTGACGTCTGTTAACCCTCCTCTGCCGGAGGGTTAACCCGCAGGCTTTTGGAAAACTCCTGCCAATCGGAATGAGGCAATGACGGAATGAAGTCGCAGGACCAGATGAAGCGATCGCACACTGTCCTGAGGACAGCTCTAAGCACACAACTTTTAGATCGAGCCAAAAATTAATCGATATCAACCACCTAACCCTAAAAGTCAAGCATTAAGATCAGCCCAGGAATATCCTTAGGACAGTCCTGAGGAATTTATCGCGGACATATTGACGGAATGTCCTCAGGACATGCTATATTTAATGCAAGCGAAAGGCTTGAGGGTTTAGGGGGAACGGCTTCCACTGGTGGGTAAAGCCCCTACTGGCGTACACTTGCCAGAATGACTAAAAGTCCACTGCTTTGTCCTCTACTGCAGAGGACACTCCAAACAGGATTGTCCACAGGATTATCTGAGGCTGCTTCGAAGGAGTGCTGTTTTAAAACGGTAAAGTGGTGCCAGTGCTAACATCAGCATCACTACTAACGTCATCATCGACACCACTATCACTATCACCGACATTAACGAGGAGCAAAAACCGTGAAGTTCAAAACATCCAGCTAATACAGATACTTGGTTGATGGCAGTCAGCCAAGTATCGAACGGCTACATACTAAACAGATTATGAGAGCTGGCAAAAGTGCTGGCTCTTTTTTTGGTACATACATTCTAGCGTGTTGAGACTGACTAGTCTAGGGCTTTGAAACTAACCAGGCCACTTCACCGCTAGAACGGCGTCCTACCTGAGTAAATACAAAACCCGCTTCACTAAAACTCAGTCCAATTCTTTCCAATTCATCCGTAGAACGGTCCAGCAACTTACCCACTTCTGAACTTTTTAGCTGCCATTTATTCTGAGCCGCCCGCTCCAACACCTCGTAGTAGGCCATCGGATCTACCTGATTAGCCGGTGGATTGATATTGGCAACAATTTCAGCCGTAATCACTTTGATCAAATTGACCATGTCATTCGGCACTTTAGTCAGTCCTGAGGACTGTTCAGGCGTAGAGGCCTCGGGCTTCGACGACTTATTGAGGCCCATCATTTCAACGAATTCTGGCGCTGAGCCGCCCCCTTTCACAAAGCGGTGTAGCTCGTCGAGTTGGGCAACGTCCTCAGCACTCACGTAGGAACGGGTCCCAATACGCTTCGGCTTAATGCCCAGCGCTTCCATCCGCTTATAAAATGCACTTCTGGCTAAGCTATAGCGCTCAGGTAATTGCTTAACGGGATACCGGTCGACTTCACCGCTCATTCATATCCTCCGGACAGTCCTCAGGAAAGGGTATTTACATACTATCCTTTGGACTGTCCTGTCGATAGAAATCCAAGGAAATTGGATACGAACGTTAGCGTTTTAGAGTCGTTAAAGCCCATAACGCTAATATCCGTAACGCTGAATATCCGTCGCGCCTAATAGCCGTAGCTCCAGCGTTATCTGTACTAAAAACGACCAAACACCCCCCTGGCAAGGCATTTACTTTGAGAGTATGTACACAAAGTAAATGCTCTATTCTTTGATTCAGCTAAGCGTTCGGAACATCTCAACTTAGATGAGAGCTTGACTACAGGCATTCCTTCTCAAACACCGACACCCTTTTGCCTTACATCATAGATATGAATCGGGCAGCTATCATAGTACATTTGAGCTAACTATTGATTGCCGAGAGGATTCACAGCGTAAGGATTTTGGATTGACTTTTGCAATCGCTTCTCTGGCATCCTCGCATCCTTTGTGGAATCTTGTGTTCATTGTAGAAAAAGACATATGACTGTACCAAAAATTAGGGGAAACTCTTCCCTTTGTATTTGCTCTGTAACACGATTGCTTCGCAGCGCCTTTCTGTTTCTAGTCTGCTTGGATTTGAGTAAAGCCCGATCGACAATTCATTATCTTGGCGGCAGATCATCATAGAGCGTAAATCTGAGTTGAGGTCGAGCTTGCTTCAAACTAAAAAAATCCCTTGTATCATAGGTGGCAACCGCTATTGGAGGGTTTAAATCGCATAGCGTGCTAATTTTGTTGGCCAATGTATAAATCACTGAGTCAACGTAGTCTATCTTATAATTTGCCAACTCTTTAGATAGCTCAGATGCATCGCTGAAATTATCAAGCTGGGGGATAACAGATACTCCTTTACCCGGTGTATTCACCCAAGCTAATAACTCACGACCTGCCTTCCAGTTCTTAGACTTTCCAACTATGAATCCCCACGATTCTACAATTACAGCAGTCGGTATTAAGAACTGTGGAACTTCGCTATCATTCAAAAAGTATCTAACATATTCATAATGGCCTGCATCATCTTGACAAAAGCCATCTACGAGAACGTTAGTATCAATAATTACCGCACGTCTATTTATTTCAAGGCTGAATGCTTCTTGCGTGTATTGGGGCATTGACTTAGTAGATACTTATCAGGAAAACCCAAGTGCGCTTTTCAACCTATCATCGATAGCATTCTCAAGCGTATCAAGTTCATCTTCCCTCTGTTCTGTCATTGCATTGACAACAGCGATTGCCATCTCAGTAATTTCTTGCACCAAATCTTCATCATCTAAAATTCTTTTGTGAACTGGAATTCGCTGCAAGTGCTGTGGTTCAAACTTTTGAAAACCACCTCTATAAGAGGAAGTTGTTTGTGCAATGTATTCGTTGATGAAGCTACTGTTTAAGTAAGCAAGAAGCGGATATATTAGATCTTGAGAATGAGGGATTACAGCTGTCCCGCCTACCAAAAAGGTACTTCCAGAAATATCGACAGAGAAAGATGTTGCTACTGCCAGATCACGGATAAGTAGTTTAGGCTTTTGAAGCCAATCTATGCTTCTGCTCCAGGCTAATTCATACCATTTTCTATTTCGCAGGCTAGCTCTACTAGACAAAGCTTCTTTATAGCGAGACAAGTATGTAAATGCATGGGAGTATCTCTCTTTTAATTCGGATTCAGGAATGCAAACACCGTTTCTATAGGGATATATTAGATATCGATTCGGTTGCACATCTCTATACTTCCGTATCTCAGACCCAAACACAACAGGTCTTAGCATGGCCCTTTCTATCAAACCATAGTCACTGATTCCGTTAGCTATCTTTGCTAGACTTCCATCTTCGCCTGACTCAATTTCAACGATAAAAACATCATTTGCACCAGTTCTAATTCCTTGTTTTATGAGTGATATTTCTTCTAAGAAGACGCTATTACTTTCAAGCTGTGTTCTATTGCTTTTGGCTTCTGGAGTTAACAAAAGCCAAGGGATTTTTCCTCTGGGGTGTGGCGATGAGTTATAAGCAAATATTGTTTGGCTTTCAATATCTTCTGATTGAGCACTAGCGTTTAGCAAGAGTGCCGATAGAAAAGACGGGGTCAAGTCATTAACGTTAATAACTCTTAGCGAGTCCGGCGAAGAAGTACTACGTTTCTGCGCAACTAACATGCCAATGTAAGCACTGATTCCATCAAAAACTTCATTGGAGCCAAAATCGACGATGTTTTTAATATCCGTTTCGGTTGAAATCAACTCTCTAATAGGTTCAGCATCCTTATTTCTAAAAAGCCTGTTAGGCATAACCATACCAATTACGCCTTCATCGGCAAGATGATTAACGCCTAATTCAATGAATAGATAAGAATAATCGTACTTCCCTTTAGCAGAAGTAAATCTATGAGCTAAATCGTTTCGACGAGAAGTTTTACCTACAGCTAGAAAAGGTGGATTGCCGAGGATGACATCATACTCACATGGAACTCTATTCCAAACTTCTTCACTCAATGAATCACCCTGAATAATAACTTCTTCTAAGTGTGGAAGAGGAAGAGGTTGAGGTTCCTCTGCGAAACGAAGCCACAATGCTAGACGTGCCATCGTAACCGCTCTAGGATCAATTTCTATGCCTATTAACTTTCTATTTTCCACTAGTTCTCTTGCCCAGTTCCTATCAGGATCGTGCTCTCTAAGTCTACTTATGAGAGCACCAGCAGCAGCAACTAGAAAGGAGCCAGAACCGCACGCAAAATCGGCAACCAGTGGAATTTTTTCAGGAGTAATTCTGTGACTAATAGTATTCAAACAGGATTCAACAAGAAAACGAACAAGCTGAGGCGGGGTGTAATAAACACCTGAGGACTTTCTAACACTAATGCGTTTAACCTCTCGAACCGGCTGCTTAAACAAATCCAACTGCGTTGAAGGTGATTTCGGGATTGGCGCAAGAACAGTTGCAAGGTACTTTTCATAAGTGAGTCCAAGAATGTCTGCATCTATCCACGAGAAGTTATACCTTGTCTGCGATGATGGTAGATTATGCGGAACATACAAATCGTGAATTATTCCGCCAAGCAAATTAGTTGGCAAAAACTCTAAGGCATCACTATCAAATAGTCCGCTCCCAATTGTTTCTTTAGCATGGGATAACACACTTCTTAAGCCATTGAGATCAACTTCTTTTGAAACGTTATAAGTTGTTCTTAGTGATGCGATATCAGGAGCAAGTCCACGATCTTCCACAGCTCTTAAGACAAATAGCTGAGCAAAAAGAGTCTGTAAGTTGTCATCTACGCCTTCTACACCAGTAGAGAACCTTAAAGCCTCTTCTCTCCAATAGTCCAATCTTTCTACTAAAGAATCATCAACTGGGCGTAAAATCTTATCCGGCTGATAGAAGTTAGTCGCAATTTTTTCTATCTCATTGTTCTCAATCTTTTCTGGGGTAATTGCATTAAATACTTCTATATTTCTTTCTAGCTCAGACCAAGAGATGAAGGGTAACTGAAACCACTCATTTCTACGAACCCAATGCGAATTAAATAATGTTGCACCTTGTTGATCAAACAGTAAGCCCCAACGAATCGAGGCATGATAAGCGTACAATGCTGCTTCATGGACGGGAGAGACACCGTCTTTTTCAAAGGCAAAGACTACTGCTGGCTGCGAGCCAATATAACCTCGCGTTAGATGTAATCGAGATTCTATTGACAAGGGCTGAATATTAGACAGCCCTCGTGTCCAGCCTAAAGCTTCAGCAAGTTTGGAACTAACATCACTATTTGATGACACGGCACTAATATTAGAAGTAACACTTCGGATATCACTAATGAGCTGTGTCATAACTTCCTTAGGATGTTTTTGAAAGAGCAAACTGCCGATCAAAGCATATTAGCAAAATTTCGGCTTTATCTTTTGATAGTTAAGATTTTATTTGTCTGGTTTCATGATCTAGCTTTAGTAAAGTATCAATACTCATCAACCACTAATTCCTTGAATAGCGTCCCACTCAAGCTTTGCTGCTTGCCAGGGTGATAACGTATATGGAGCACCAAAGGGATCCGGACGACGAATTTTAACCTGTGTTTCACCGCTAACGATGGGTAAAAGGTTAATAGGTTCATCAACTAAAAAGCCACCCTTGACGACTTTCGAGTACCATACAGCAAATTCGGCAGAAACTTTGGACTGGGATGAACTCTCTTCACTGTGCGTCACTGGCTCTGTAGCTTCCCAATTTTCAAGAAGAGCCTTACGAAACCAACCGCCAGGATTCAATATGGGGCTTTGCTGTGCCTGGAAAGCCTGGATCGCATTTTCTACGATAGATAACTCGGAACGCTTTATAAGCTTCCTAAGAGACTGGTTCAATGGAATGCCTAAAGCTTCAACTTTTGCCTCTGCACTGATTTTGGTTTGAGAAATCGGCTCTTTGGCAACGACAGGAACTTTAGACTCACTTACCTGTGTTGCCTCTGAGGTAGCTAACCGCTTTCTCAGTTGGTTGGCTACCGACTTCAAGTGTTTAGATTGTTTGTCAGCGCTAAGCGCTTTGCCGTAAGCACGCTCTAATTCTAACTTCAGTGCTTTCACCTCTTCCCGTAACTGCCGATTTTTATCTTTCAGAGTGCGAATTATGGCATCTTTCGATGAATCGCTCGCACGGGTTTTAGGTGGTTGCCGTTTAGATTTGCCCTGATTTCTCAAGAACTTGATACGATCACATAGCTCACGCTCGCCGTACAGCCAGCTAGTAGATACGCTAGCAGCTCTTGCAACTGTATTAAAGTTGATAGCTGTCTGCTCTTTGATAAGAGCTGCTAGCGCCTTTTCTGTCCTCTCCAGTGCTTCTGCTCGCTTCTTCTGAGCAGCAGATTTTATACCGTTAGTATTTCGCTTGTGCATTACGAAGCCTCTAATGTATCAACGATTTTGCGAAGATTTGCAACTACCTTCTCATTCATTTCAATCTGACGAGTCCATCCATTTTCATGAGCTTTAGCGAGGATCTCTTCAGTTTTCTTAAGTTCTGCTTTGTGTGTGTCTAAATGTTCGTGTGATGTCCGAAAATGCGTACAAGTCAAACAGGCATTTGCATGGGGGCAAGACTATGCCACCGTTGGTAAGCTACAGGAACCATTGGGTAACGCTTGTGCTTGTATGTTTGATCGAAACCACTGTAGATCCGATGAATCAACATCTCGATCGGTCGGCTCGTGTATCACGCCTTTAATATCTACTACTTGGCCATCATGATACTTATCGAATGCATCCCTCAAAGTCTTGTCATGCAAATGAGCATAATGCTGCGTCATCTGCGATGTTTCATGGCCTAAGTATTTTTGAACATAATGCTGGGCAACACCAGCATTAATCATGCGTGTGGCCACCGTGTGACGAAATTGATGGGTTGTTAAGTGCCATATCTTGCCATCTGGCCCTCTAATATCGCTGTCTTTAGCCCATCGCTGAATAGCCTTATTGAAAGGTTGATTCTGTAGTTGTTTGCGTCTCCAAGTCTGACCTGAAGATCTTCCAAAAAATACTAAGCCAAATTCATCTCCAAAGAGTTCTTGCGAGAATTTTGTTTGTTCTTGAATTATGAATGCACAATCTTTACTGATAGGCACTCTATGACCTTTGTCCATTTTGAACTGATAGTATGTTAGCCACCAGTTTCCGCTGACATCTTGCTCAATACATCCTCGTTTCAAGCTTGATAGCTCAGAGAATCTCATGCCTACTTCTGCAAGCACTAAAATGGCTCTTTGAAATGGAATTGGCAACGATGAAATCTTTGCAATGATTTGATCCATAACAGATTCAGGTATATTTCGAGCCTTGATTTTTGAGGATCTTGGGTAGTCTTCCTGAAACACTAACCTATCTCCAGACACCTCGTTCCAATGGTATTTTTCGATTGCTTCGTATAAGTCAGCTAGTGTTCCTAAGAAACGTTTCTTCGTAGAATCACACCACGTAATCCACCAGTCAGAAGTCATAACTTCAACCAGTATTTTCCGTGTCAGTTCATGACACGAGAGGCCTGAATAATGTTCTTCTAAATATTCTCCAAAGACAGCAACAGCAGAAACGTTTGACTTAGCTGTTTGGAACTTCCACTGTCCCTGTCCAAGCTTTAGTTTTGTGTACTGTAGGATTGCATCTCGTAGCCAGCTCGGTCGTATGTGGGAGAAACTGATTTTGTAGCTTTGATAATGGCCTAAATCAACTCCAAGGCTTCGAGCGTCAAGTACATACGGATTGCTTTCTATTTTGGGCCTACTACGCTGAGAATAGTGCCTACTACAGGCTACACATTTGTAGTAAGGAAGATTATGCTTGGATGTACTGAAACCACGATTTCTATATCGACCAGAACCACAATCAGGACATTTCGGAATCCATTTCCCATCCGGTAAAAAGATAGTCAAGCATTTCTGACAACGATATCTTTGCGAACCATTTTCAACACCACCTTTGACAAAATCTTTCTTCTGCGCACATCTGGGACAGGTTAAGGATGGTAGGGGCTCTTTTTCTACGGGATGTAGAACCCAACGAGTACCGCATGTCCTACAGTGCGCAAGCACTTGGCCGTTACTGTTACTTCCACCACTTCCAATTTGCTTACCTCCACATCTAGGACAAATATCAGGTTCAATCTTTTTCTGATGCTTGAAGTTGGGTGCAAGCGTTTCTATATCATTTAGTTCTGGAGCAGGGAAATATTTCTTACAATCGAGACATCGGGCTCGGCGAGTATTCACGGCCTTGGTGCGAAACCATCCGGCTAGGCGTATGTTTGGGCTTTCACATCTTTTGCAAACAACTCCATCAGGAATAAGGTTTTCTCCCGATATGCGCAAGCTCTTGAGACCTTTTTCAATTATCGATAAATCAACCGACACGTCTAGCGTCCAAGAGCGACCGCATTTGCGGCAATTGAGCATTTGCTGTTTGTTGTGAGAGTTCTTTCCGGCCTTTCTATACTCTGAAGCTCCACACTTCGGACAAACAGGGCATGGAAGTTGGTCAGAGAGGCTTAGTGCTGCTGCCATTTTTCAAGAAACTGCTGATGTG
The DNA here is from genome assembly GCA_039186165.1 of Cyanobacteria bacterium P01_F01_bin.53. Classification (GTDB taxonomy): domain Bacteria; phylum Cyanobacteriota; class Cyanobacteriia; order Phormidesmidales; family Phormidesmidaceae; genus Phormidesmis. The sequence continues at coordinate 13,180 of JBCDAG010000059.1, read as the reverse complement.
CTCTACGCATATCTTTGTCATCGAGATGTGCGTACGTATCGATGGTGGTTTGAATTGACTTGTGGCCTAAGCGCTTTTGCACTAGAGCCATATTCCAGTCATGCTGGAGCAAGCTTGTAGCATGAGTATGTCGAAACATATGCCAGTTGAAATAAATACCTGTTCGCCTGCGAAGTGTAAGCAATAGCGCTCTAGAACCCTCATAGTTCATCGGCATACCTCTTGCCCCTGCCCAGATGTTGACAAAGACATAATCCGAATCGATTTCTGATGGATACTCGTCAACTAGGTAAGCAGAGTAAAAACTCATTACATTTGAAGAAGTGTGAATAACGTACTCAGTATCTGTTTTGGCTCTAGCTCTGTTTACATTGTCATTTCTAGGCACAATTAAAATCTCATTGTCCCAAGATCGAATATCCTCATGCCGCAACCCTAGCGCTTGACCAATTCGCATACCCGTTTCATAGAGCAAAGTAATTAGCAACTTGTCACGTAGGTGCTTGCAAGACGCCAATATGGTTCTCACTTGAGCCTGAGTGAGGACTTTAGGCAACCTTCTCGGCTCTCTGAGCTTTAGACGCTTCACCTTAGATGCATTGCCCTTCGTAACATGATGCAGGAAGGGCTTATAGCGTCGTTTAGGTAGTTGCTTGTAGTCGTAACCATCAATTCCTGCTATGGCTCCAGAACGGCGCTGGAACTCATAGAAGTTATAGATTACTGTAATGAACCTGTTTACTGTGGATTCAGCCCTGATGGAGACTTTTGAATTGACGGGAACAACGCTAGGTTCAGGATTTCTGAGCCAAGCCATAAACTCAGCCAGGTTTTCAAGCTGAAGAAGCCTCCAATCCATGTCAGAGCTTTCTAAAAACTCCCAAAACTTTGCTAGGTTCCCAGCGTAAGACCGAATCGTATTTGGAGATCTCTCTAGGTTACCTAGATATTCCAAATACTCCAGGATTGGTTGAACGATCTCACCATGTGAGTCTATAACAACCCATTGAACGTCTCCTGTAGGAATTACGACTCGCTGAGATCTTGAACGCATTGAAAGTACAAATGAACTTATAGATCACTTGTATCATTTAGTACACGCTTTGTCTACTATCCCTACGTTATGAAAAATATTATGTTTACAATTCCACGAGGTACTAAAAAAGCTACCTTGCGGTAGCTTGTGTACGTTGTTGTTGTTTTATCTAGTACCCATACGACCACCGAGCGTAATATCCTCGCGCATCAATGTGGGTAAAAACGGAGGAACTGGCTAGGCCGCCTTGGGAACCCCACCAACTGTTGAGCCGGTCGTACACAGTATAGGAATGGACACCGATCACAACGAAATCAACGGCATCACCGGACATGTGGCGAGAGTAACGGGAACCACCAACGGCGCGGTTAGTCGCTGGGTCGCGATACCAAGAATTGACGCGAATAGGGCGATCGCCTAAGCGCGATCGCACTTCTTCCATCACCCGAGCAATCCGAATAATGCCATAGACCACACTCCGACTCACCGGAATTCGGCTGCCATTTTTCGTGGCCTCGGCCCAAGTAAAGTTGCCATTTGGAATGATGGGCTCTGAGAGAAAAAAGGTACTGGTGAAACCCGGCAAGCGAAACGGGCCAGTGGGCGCAGGGCGTGATGAGGTCGGTGGTGTAGGCCTGGGTACGGGCGGCGTGCGCGGTGGCGTAGGCTCAGGGTCGGGGACTGGCTGGGGCTGCTGACCATCTCCGACATTGGGTGCGTTACCAGGTGGATTCCCCTCAATGACAATATCTGGAGCATAGGCATACCAGTTTTTTAGATTTCGAGGCCCTAGCCCTGTCGTTACCAATGAAACCCGTACGTGATTGCCTTCAGCCTTTTCACTATCGGCAATTTCAAACTCCGTACCGTTGGAGACAAACACTTTTTGATCGCTATCCAGCTGATGCGAAAAAATCGGACGCAACTTAAACAGGGTATCGCTCACTACCTTCAGCTTCACGGTAGAGCCGCTTACCCTCACATCGGGTTGATAGGCATACCAGGTATTACGATTATTCGGCCCTAAAAATTTGTTCGCTAGGGCAATTTTGAGGTGGTTGCCCCCAGCCGGTAGGTAAGATTGCAAATCGAACTGGGTGCCATTCCCAACAAAGACTTTTTCCGCATCGGCAAGCTGGGAAGAAAGCACCGGACGCTGCTTGAAGAGCGTGTCACTGATAACAGTGAGCTTGACCGGAGAAGACTCTAACTCGATATCAGGATTGTAGGCGTACCAAACCTTTTGGTTATTACCTAAGGTCTGATTGGCCAGCACCAAACGGGTATGGTTGCCCTCGGCCTCGGCGTAGGACACCAACTCAAACTCAGTGCGATTTTTGACAAAAACCTTTTCTGAATTGGACAGCTGGCTCGATAACTTAGGGGCAAGCTTAAAAAGCGTATCGCTAATTACCTTAACTTTCACTGTAAACTCAGCTCCCTAATAATGAATTGCAAATAGCGTGCGCAAAACCTTACACCGGCCACTTTTACGCCAGTCTCAGTGCCAATTTAACCTGTTTATCCCAGATAAAATAGCAAAACTTGTTTTATTTATAAAATGTGAAATTAACCACAAAACTTCCCTAGCAAGCATCAGGACAAACCAGGCCTTGTTTAACGCTGTGTTATTAGCCTCAAATAGCTCCATTTAAGATGGCACTGATTGAGATGACACTATTTCAGCCACCGTGCCTTTAAAGCATAAAAAATACCCTCTGCAATTAAGCGGAGGGTACGGTATGTGGAGAAGCTAACTTTAGAATTTGACGACGCCAGGAATTTTCTCTCAGGCATTCACTGCCAAGCCTTCGCTAAGCGTTGACGACAGCAAAGAAAATAGCTGGTCAATTACTATGCAAAATCAGCCTGACAAACCGCAAGAATTTCAGTGTCCCGCGCGGCTAATGTGTCGATGCGATGAAAGCCTTGTAACGTCTTGTCAGTGGCTACAGACTTACCAGCCACAACGGCGGACTCTGCGGTGACTGCAACGGTGTAGGGATGAACGGTTTGAGTGTAGCTATCCACCACATCAAGCGATAGTTGATTGGGGGTAATCTCGCCTGTAAAGCAATTAAACGAAGAATGGGGTTGGTAGAATGCACCGACCGTTCGGTTGCCAGTAACAGAGAGCACAGCGTAGGTCATTCCCAGCTGATCGCGCTCTGCACTTTCACCAAAGAGATACAGGCCATCTTCTAGGACGGCTGGTGCTTGGGGCATCACTGTGGAAGAAACTGCCGGACGTTGAGACAAACCGACAGCAGCGACAGACAACCCAACAGCCAGCAATGCCAATCTGATACGTTGGAGTCGAGTGGGTTGTTGGCTAGAAAGGGTCATCATGGGGGGCAGCCTCGCGTTGCGTGCGCTTTATGACTTCAATATGCCGGAAGGCGACTGCCGAAGAAATCCTGAAAAGTTCAGGAGTAAGTTCAGGTTTGTTCAGGTTTGAATTGATTCACAATTGCGCCACAATCACGCCACAATTGATCAGGTCTAATTACCCCTAAGCAACGTCACCATTACTCAGGGGTAATTAGACTCACAATTTCATTGAATTTATAGTCTTCGGCGAGGGATTGGAGTTGACTTGCGATCGCCCCTTTCTCCGATGGCAACTCTGACAACAGCCGCATCACATGCTTGCCCTTCAGGCGACTCGCCGCATCGTACAGATCGGACAACCACTGCGAAGGCATATCGTGCAATCCCTTGGATAACTCTGCGGCAGTCAAAGGCGCTGGAGCCGTCGTATGAGACCAGTCACCGGCTACCGTCGATTGAGTCGATTGAGCGTGACCAGATTGCCTATCCTCAGATGGCCTATTTCCAGACTGCCTACTACTAGATTGCCTACTACCAGACTGATAGAGCAGTTCGAGCCCTAGCTGCTGGCCCATAATTTTCCAAATGCGCTCAGATTGAAACGGCTTAAACAAAAAATCATCGAAGCCCACGGCCACGATCTGCTCAGCTTTCTCATCAAAGACGCTTGCCGTTAACGCCACAATTTTGGTAGCAGATCTTTCAACAGCCGGTTGGCCAGACGCCTTCCCTGAACTAGACGCTTTCGCCGCAGAGGACAGCGCCTGTTTTTCCTGGGTCCGAATCCATTGCGTCGCCTCATAGCCATTCATGATGGGCATCCGTAAGTCCATCCAGATGAAATGGGGCCGCCAAGCTTGCCAAATCTCTATCGCCTCTTGCCCATTACTCGCTTGGCGTACTAACAATCCACTCGTGGCCAGCAAATCCGTCAACACCAGACAATTGTCCGGCTCATCGTCCACCACCAAAATTCGATAATCCTGAGCAGGCAATGCTAAGCCCACTACCGGCGCATGGGTATTACGGGAAGAGACACCCGCTACCTCCGCGAGGGAAATCGGCAGCGACACCGTAAATCGAGTTCCCACACTAACCGTACTCTGGGTGTGAATGCTACCGCCCATCAGCTCAATAAATTTTTTGGTAATCGACAGGCCCAACCCCGTCCCTTGCTTCAACCGTTGTCCTGAAGAGGTCTGCTCAAAGGGCATAAACAACTGGTCAATTTCTTCGGCCAGGATACCGGGACCAGAATCTTCAATCTCTAGCTGTAGTAATGGCCGTAGTGAGGATTGAGGGTCAACTTGGGATTGAGAGTGACGGTGTTGCGAGCGCTGATCCGGCAAAGGCGCGTCACTTGGATGAATCACCTTAGCCCTTAAAACAACCTGTCCTTGCTCAGTAAATTTCACCGCATTACCAATCAGGTTAATCAGCACCTGTCTGAGCTTGCCCTCATCGGCATGGATGTACTTGGGCACGCTGGCTGATGTCTCTACCAAAAATTCGAGCCCTTTATCTCGCATCTTGAGGAAAAACATGCCCTGCATATCCTGAAATATTTCATGCAGGTCAAACTGTTTTGGCGTGAGGGTAACGCGACCAGCCTCAATTTTGGACATCTCCAAAATGTTGTTAATCAGGGAGAGCAAATGCTCCCCGCTACGATTCACAATCCCTAAGCGCTGCTGCTGTTCAAGCTTGAGAGAGGTGTCATTCCCCAGAATTTGGGTGAAGCCAATAATGCTGTTCAACGGCGTGCGGAGTTCATGGCTCATATTCGCCAAGAACTCTGACTTAGCACGGTTCGCACTCTCGGCCTTTTCCTTCGACTCTTGCAATTCAGCCTGGGTAATATTCAGCGTTTGCAGGGTGTCTCGCAGCTCTCTGTTGCTACGGCTCAAGGTCTCTTGGCTTTTGGCCAGGGAGGCGGTACGTTCTGCGACTTTTTCTTCCAACGCCTGATTGGCCTGTGCCAAGGCATTTTCGGCCTGCTTGCGGGCACTAATGTCCCGCACCATGATGAGCACCTCGTCCTCACCCAACACTAAAATGCGCACCTCCTGATCTTGGAGCTGATTGTCCACCATGATTTGGTGTTCGTAAATCTGGAGCTGCCCAGTTTTCAGTGCTTTTTGAATATGGTGCAACCGTTTTTGGGCCAATTCAGGCGGTAGTGCGCTGTAGACGGTCGGCGATATTTCAGGGGTGTCCTCAGGACCTGTTTGCTTTCCGGCAGACTGTACATAGGACTGTCCGGTGGACTGTACATAGGACAATCTATCGGACAGTCCGTCTGATGAATAGAAGGAGAGGCGATTATCGCTAAAGACATCTAAGTAAGTGCCGTCCCCTTTAGCGTGAATCATCAGGTCGGGAATCGTTTCCACAATCGCCCGATTGGTCGTTTCACTTTGGTGTAGCGCATCAAAGGTATCTTTGAGCTGTCTGGCCATCTTGTTAAAGGAAGCGGCCATCATATCAATGTCGCGAATAGGGCTCGGGTCGATGGATTGATCGAGTTGGCCCTGGGCAAGTTTGTCTGAAGCTTGGGCTACCCGCATCACCGGGGCCGAAATCCAACGCGCTATAGCAATGCTGGTCATCGTCGCGATCGCAAACGCAATCACACACAGCAAAATCGTATCGCGGGTGTTGGCATCGATTTGAGCGGTAAAGTCCGACTTGGGAATGACCACCACCATCAGCCAGTCGAGGCCGCGATCATCGGTTAGCGGGGTAACCTGCAAAAAGTGCGGCGCGCCGTCAATTTCAAAGGTGAACTGTTGAGCCTGATCGATGTTCTCAATGGCTTCAAATTGAGTCAGCAGATGCTGCGTGGTGTTCCGAATGAGGGAATTGCGACTCTCAACAGCAGGCAACCGCTCTTCAGTAGCCCCTGTTTTAATGAACGGCGTCTCTGACACCGAACTGGCCACCATGTCACCAGAACGCTCAACAATGAACACCTGACCAGACTCACTCACTTGAATTTGCCGTAGATATTTGCTGATATCTGACAGGGTCAAGTCAACGGCAAAGACCCCGCGCAACTTTTGATCGCGGTCATAAATCGGCACGGCTTGGGTAATCCCCAAGCTAGGGGGCGTCGCAAAGGTGTAAATAGGGGACCAGGTGTGTTGCTTGGCTGTTACCGCAGCCTGGTACCACGGACGCGATCGCGGATCATAAATATCCTCATTGACCAATTCCTGTGGTCGGCCTTTATCGTCCAGGGCATACATTTTGCGACGCGGGGCCGTCGTTTCATCCCTCAGTCGCAGCGTTGTCAGCGACTCACTCTCCTGCCAAACCCCCACAAAATCACCGTCGGGATTGCTGAAGTAAATATAGGGAACCGCTCCCGCAATTTGGGTTTGGGCCCAAAAGAACCGACCCATGGCCCCATAGTCGTCTAGGTCAAAATTGCCCGTTCGCACCGCCGCGACATTGACCTGTAACAGCTGATAGGGTGCATCGGACACCGCATCAATGTGATTAGCAACGCGGTCAGTCACCTCATCGCTAATTTGTTCACCGAGTTGCTGAACAGCTTTTTGCCCATTGCGAAAGGACAGCCACCCCGTCAAACCAACGGCTGCCATAATTTGCAACACCAGTGACAGCACCAACGTTGTGCGCAGGCTAAGTTTGGGCGAGGCACTGGGCATAGAGTCAGGCCAGGACTAGAGATTGGACAAGTGAGCTTGGATCTGGAGCAAGAGGACAGTCTTTTCAAAATCACAGCCTTAAAAAGAGCGCACCTTACGATGACAAACACTATGACAAAAAAACGAAATCCCCAGAATACCGAAAAGTTCAGGTTTATCCAGAAACCACTGCCAAATCGCTCGCTCAAATCCCCTCAACCCTAGCGACGACGGCCTTACTCACAGGCTAATAAGGGAGACACTCAGCTTCCGCGCGTCTTCAGGGCGTGTATCTTTTTTTACAACTCCCCCAGATAGATGCCAATAATTACCCTAAAAATATTAGAGTATTATCTATGGCTTACATCGTCACAACGACCACCGTTATTAGCACGCGCCAGCGGCAGTTATCTGCCATGACATTCGGGCGTGAACTTTGCGGGCAGGGCGTTTTATGAACCATACCGACGATACTTTAGAGCTCGCAGAAGCCCTCATTCACAAACAGACGGACACCTACTGCAGTGAATTGCAGCACCGCATCTTGATGGCCGCCCTCCAGGGAGAACGTAAAACATACGATCAAATTGCAGACGACTGTGGCTATTCGCCTAAATACGTCAAGCAAGACGTGGCCCCAAAACTCTGGCGATTGCTGAGCCAGGCCCTCGATCAAAAGGTCTCTAAAGCTAATGTTCGCAGCATTTTAGAGCAAGAAATTCGCCAATCAGCTCGGTCGCAAGCAAACTCTGAGCCACCTACTACAACACCGAAACCAGCTATCCCCGCCAAGCCTGCGATCGCCTCTCCCTCAGCCTCATTTGCAGAGCCCTTTACAGAGCCCCCGGTCTCACTGCCAACGCTTCCCCCTCTGACGACATCCACCATCTTATTGGTGGACGATCAGCCCAAAAATCTACGGCTCCTATCCGACCTGCTCGAAGAGCAAGGATACGAGGTGCAACAGGCCATCAACGGCACGGTGGCCCTACAAGCGGTGGCCCTATCCCGACCAGATTTGATTCTGCTGGACATTCATATGCCAGATATGGACGGCTATACGGTGTGCCAACAGTTGAAAGCCAACCCACTCACCCGAGATGTCCCGGTGATGTTTGTCAGTGCCTCGGATGAGGCCTGGGATAAGGTCAAAGCCTTTTCGTCAGGCGGCAGCGATTACATCACCAAACCCTTCAAGGTGGTGGAAGTGCTCGCTCGCGTCGAAAATCAGCTCAAGGTGCAGCAGCTCCAGCAGGCGCTCAAAGCACAGAACTTGCAGCTCCGGCAGGCCATTCAAGAACTCCAGCGGCTAGCCGCCATCGATGAAACAACCCAAGTCGCCAGTCGCAGGCGGTTTGATACATACTTGCTGACGTGCTGGCAAAAGGCCGCAGTCCCTGAAAAACAGCCCATTTCCCTCCTGCTCTGTCAGATAGATAATTTCAACTTTGATAGTGCAAACGGCAATCCCGTGCAAGGCGATCGCACCCTCCAGAAAATTGCAGACGTGCTCAAACAGACCATTCGCGGCCCTGAAGATCTGGTCAGTCGCTATGGCACCCTAACTTTTGCCGTGGTACTCCCCAAACAAAGCGTTACAGAAGCTCACCATATCGCGACCACGTTGCTAAAACAGGTTGAGCAATTAGGGATAGGCGCATCTCCCGCGAATAACACGCCTGACAAACAAGCTCGCCTAACACTCAGCATCGGCATCACAACAGCACGACCGACCCCTGAGATCGGCCTAGAAGATTTTTTAGAGGCCTGTACTCGCAACCTTCAGCAGGCAAAAGGCAAAGGTGGCAATTGCGCCATCAGCACTTAGCAGTCAGTACTTACCTAGCAGTCAGCGCCTAACCGTCAGAGCTTAACCGTTCAGCACGTAATCGTCAGCAACCAGGCCTCTAATGCATGATGCGGACACCGCATTAATCGGACACGGCATTAAAAGGCGGCTGCCTCAGGGCATCTAACAAACCGGGGACCTGGGCAGAGAGCCATTCACCCTCTCCGCGACGGCCAGAGAGCAAAATAAACCGCAGACCAAACGCACTCGGAAACCCTTCCGCCTCCATCCATAGCGTCTCTGTTTCCTGCTCACAGGAAAGGCGCTCTTCCGCCATCAACTGCTCAGCCATGGCGGACATCGTCTGTCCCAATTGCTGGGCAACCCGGCAAAAATCTTGAAATTCAGGCTGTGTGAGTTCAATGGCCCAATGCTCACCGGCCACGAGACCACAAAAATCTGCCGCCGTAGGGTTCCATCCGATGCGCCAGCCCTCACCAGAGACCACATGGCGGATCATAATAAATCGTCAGCCGTGGACGGTTCGGAAGTCGCAGGTTCGACAGCGGCAGGAGCGGAAGTCCCAGGAGCGGAAGTCCCAAGCTCGGAAGTCGCAGATTCGGAAGTCGCAGAATCCGGTGTAAACGTTTCGTAGAGGGTGTTTACCAGGCGATCGCGCATGGCAGGTGTGAGGCTCTGCACAACGGCAATATCGCCAGCCATCGGATTCTCCCGGAGACCATAATCAGGATACTGATCAGGGGTTATCCGCTCAAAAGCCCCCAAATAGTCAGCCATCGTTAGTTTCCAATCCAACCGAAAATTAGTGGGGCGCTCTTGGGTATAAAGATGATAGCGAATGATTCGGGACACCAGCGTATTTTCAATCGCGGCTTCTCCCGACTCGCTGCTAATGTACTGATTTTCTAGTGGGAAATCTGGGAGCTGCTCATACACTTGGGCCGAAAGTATCGCAGGGTTAATGCGCCTAAGCGGCGTTGGTTGGGCATAGGCAGAAGCAGGCGAAAACCCACCCACTAAAAATGGGGCGCGAGGGACCATTAATCCCTCACTCCCCATTGCAATCAAGACGAGCGCACTCAAACAAGCCAACATCAGTAAACAGATTCGTCTTACTTGTGACTTCATCAGCTCAAAATAGAGTAACGACAGCTCTCGTGGTTGTATGTGTGTGGTCTAGCTTACGTGTAGACAGCTTCGCCTATTCGCCAATAATTTCAGGCTGAGTCAGCTCATCCGACATTTCCACAATGGCACGGAGCACGGGCTTCATTTTTGACTCATCCAGGCTGTCGAATTCTTCAAAGCGGCGACGCTGCGCACGGTTAGCGACTTGAACCGTAATGCGATAGCGATTAGAGGCGGCAGTAATGAGGTCCTCAGTGCGACGCATCACTTGCTGAGAGTCAAAAGGAAGGCGCTTCATAGGGTTCGTAATGAATACAGATGGTCAGTATAGCAAACTCCTGATGGCCTGTAACGCGTGATTTTCACGTTCCCTTACGTATACCTGGTTCATGCCTATGTTCATGTAAATGGCTGTAAATAAATTATTCCGGCGAGTAAATAAATTAGTCGATAGAGTCTGTTCTTCCGGACATCAAATCACCTAGCTGGATAATGTGTGTAGCGGGGTTGACGGCGGCTACTGGAAGTAGAGCATGCAACACCAGCTTTTGGGGCCGACTTTTTGGCTCGTCTTTCATCAGGCTCGTCTTTCATCAGGGACACTTCTCACAATGGCGACTCCATCACTTGAAGAGTATTGTTTTAGCGTCACATTACAAAAAGGCGATCGCGGCGCGACCGTAGAAGCCCTATGCCGGCTACTCGTCATGAGTAATCGCGGCTTCAACCTCTCAGGGCTCAAAATCAGCGATATGTTCACACGCGCTGTAAAGCAAGCCGTGAAAACCTTTCAAACGCAAACGTTTATAGATCCCACCGGCATCGTGACGCCCCTCACCTGGCAAGCGCTCTGTGCCAACACCCCTCTCCACATGCCCACCGTACGCCTAGGTAATCACGGTGTGGCCTCCCATAAAGCGCAAGAATGCTTGAAGGCACTGGGCTTTTACAAAGGTCCTGTGGACAGCTACTTTGGCCCTGAAACGCACTTTGCGATGATCGATTTTCAGAGCACCTTTGGCCTCGTCGGTGATGGCATTGTCGATAGCATTACTTGGGACAAGTTGGGCCGCGCCACCTCACGGGTAATTATGAACGCTTGAGTCATGAATGCTTGAGTCCTCCTGGAATGCATAAGCATTAACGCTTGAGCTGGATACCTTGGGACGCAAAAGGAGCAACGTGCAGCTGTAGGTCTGGGTCGTTGAGGCGATCGCCCACGGTTTTCACAATCGCATGCGCTTGCTCTAGGGTTTCACACAACGTAAACACGGTCGGACCAGAGCCGGACATCATAGTGCCTAGCCCGCTATGGGCTGAGGCCGCAGCCATCATAATTTCTTTTAGCTGAGTCACCTTAGGATGAGCAGGCAGCACGACTTTTTCGAGGTCATTAGACAGCTCAGCAGAAATCGCCGCCGAGTCATGGGCACTGAGCGCTTTCACCATTTTTCCAGAATGCACACGGGCACGACGCGCTTCTAGGCTGTCCGTCTCGCGAATCGGTCGATAGGTACTTTCAAATTGCTGACGGTAGGTCTTGTATGCCCAAGGCGTAGACACCGAAATGCTGGTGTACTTGGCCAGCACCGCAATCAGGGTCGGCGTGTTGGGCAGGGTATCGACTTCTTCACCCCGACCGGTGGCGATCGCACATCCCCCAGCCAAACAAAAGGGTACATCCGACCCCAGCTCTGCCCCTAGCTCCTGTAGTTCAATCCGGGTCAAGCCCAAGTTCCACATCATATCTAGGCCAAACAAAACCGCCGCCGCATTGGATGAACCACCAGCCAAGCCAGCCCCAACAGGGATTTTTTTATCCAAGGTGATTTCCACCCCGCCTTGGCGATTCGTCCGACTCGAAAAACGCTTTTGCAACAGCGTAACCGCCTTGTAAGCCAAATTCTTATGATCGGAAGGAACCTGTGGATGATTGCAATTGATTTGAATAACTGAGGCACTCAGCGGTTTGAGCGTGATGCGATCAGCTAACGCGACGCTTTGCATCACCATGACTAACTCGTGGAAACCATCGGGACGGTTACCAATAATTTCGAGGTAGAGGTTAATTTTGGCGTTGGCGAGGAGGGTGAGCATCAAGGGAAGTGTTGGGAGTGGGGAAATTACATCATCTCATCCACTGCATCGCTGAGCGCGACCCAATCGGCAACACCTAGCCCTTCGGCACGAATTTGAGGGTTAATCGACAGGCGCTCCAAAGTAGCAGTAAGGGCATCGCGGTCCACAATACTTTGCAAATTATTTCGCAGCATTTTCCGCTTCTGGGAGAAGCCGACTTTGACCAACTGACTCAGGCGTGCAGGATTTTTCGCCGGGGTAGGAAAGGGTCTGGGCCGCAGACGAATCACAGCGGACTCTACCTTTGGCGGCGGCTTAAAGGCACTCGGGGGAACCGGGCAAATTTCTTCGCAGTCAGCGAGGTACTGGGCACGAATGGTCAAGGCGCCATTGGCACGGGTACCGGGCTCAGCGCAGAGGCGATCGCTAATCTCTTTTTGAACGAGCAGAACAATATTGTCAAAGGGAGTCGGATTTGGGTGGACTATCGTACCCAGAAGCTTTTCTAAAATCGGGGCAGTGATGTAATACGGGATATTCGCCAGCACCTTATTAGGACGCTCCAGCTCAAAATCAATCAACGCCTGGTCAAAATTCAGCTTCAAAAAATCGGACTCAATCAGGCGAAACTGGCCCGAGGCCATGTAGGCAATAAACTTTTCGCTGAGCTGCAAGCAAAGGTCGCGGTCAATTTCAATCGCCAGCACTTTAGGAGAGCCATCGGTGGCAGCTCGCAGTAAGCGCTGAGTAAGCGCGCCTTGCCCGGGACCAATTTCGAGCACATGGTCGCCCTCGACCAGTTCGCCTGCATAGACAATTTGGTTAAGAATGCGATCATCGCGTAGCCAGTGCTGGCCAAATCTTTTTCGGGCTCTTTGTTTGGATTTGGGAGCCACAGGCTACGACATCCTTAGTAAAAATGTACAAACAACTTGATCTAGACAAACAGGCTGACAAACGAGTTTTTGACCGCCTACTTTGGAAGATTGTAGGGGTAAAATGCCGCGTGCCGTCGGATGGCAATCTATTTTAGTAAGTATATTTTGTCAGGTGGAGCGATCGCGCCATGAGTAAACAAAAGGAGAACCAGCAACAGAAGCAATCTCCTGCCTCTAAATCCCCAAACACCTCATCAGTCACCTC
>JBCDAG010000058.1:0-23917 GCA_039186165.1 Cyanobacteria bacterium P01_F01_bin.53 | reverse complement strand
TGCAAAAAAGACTGGAGTCAGCCTCAAGCAGTGGTCTTCAACGGCCTTACTCACCTATCAGACGGTCTGGAAAGATTTACGCAAATTCACGGAAATACGCCCTCACCTCACCTCCAAACCTTACCTCACCTCCATATGACCTACAGCGCCCCCCAACCAACCGCAGCCCAAGACGATGCCTGGTGGGTCCAGCAATGGGTAGACTTGCTCAACTCCTACCGCTTCAAAAAGCGCCTTGAGCGCGGTCGTAACTACGCCCGCCAAGGCCACATCCTCAGCCTCGAATTTAAAAATTCCAAGGTCCATGCCAAGGTTCAAGGCACGGCGAACGAGCCCTATCAGCTCTCCATTTGGATTGAGCGGTTCAGCGATGAAGACTGGGGCTTCGTGATCGACACCCTCGGCAGCAAAGCCCTTTACTCCGCCCAGCTCCTGGCCGGAGATATGCCCGACGACATCGAAAAGGTCTTTACCTCAAACGGCCTCAGTCTCTTTCCCTTCACCCTGGCTGATGTCAGCTCAAAATGCAGCTGCCCCGACCCTAAAAATCCCTGCAAACACATCGCCGCCGTTTACTATCAGCTCGGTGACTTCTTCCGCGAAGACCCCTTCGTGCTCTTCCAGCTCCGGGGTCGCACCAAAGAACAAATCCTCGAAGCCCTCCGTCAGCAGCGACAAAAGGCCATCAACCAAGCAGAAGAAGGTACTGACAGTACTGAGTCAGACATCGCTGAGTCAGAAGATACCGAGGACCTAGAAGACCCGTCGAAAAGTAAGGCCAAAGGCAAGAAAACAAAAAGCAAAGCCAAAGGCAAGGCCAAAGATAAAGCTGAAGCACCCGTAGCTGCTAGGGCGATCGCATCACAGCCCACATCACAACCCACAGTCCAACTCGAAAATTTCTGGCAATACGACAATCCCTTAGATCCGTCCCTCGTCGTCATCACCCCCGCCGAACAAACCGTCCTCGATGTTATCGGTGATATGCCACTCGCCGCCACCGAAGCCAAAATCGTCATGGACCACCTTAAAACCATCTACCAAACCGTCGCCCAGCAGTCCATGATGACGGCCCTCAGCTAATCACTGCTCATCACTGAAACGCCCAAACCCTAGTCATCGTGAACAGCATTGGCCTGAAATGATCCCCAAAAAAAAGAGTTCAGGCGCGTTGGTTGCTTCTGAACTCTTTTTTATTATTTGAACGGCCCCTATCCGAATAAAGGCCTCTGTCATGAAGGCCTCTGTCATGAAGGCCCCTATCCGAATAAAGGCCTCTGGCGCGACTTACTTAACCATTGCGAGTAAGCGACGCAAACCAGACCAGCCAATATAGGTATAACCAAGCGCCAAGAGCAAGCTGCTCAAGGTTACCCTTACCGTTGCTTTAAGTGCTTCCGACTTCAGCCGTTTCGTAGCATCTTGCTTCTGCTCACCAATTCGCGTTTGTAGCTGAGATTGCGCCTCCCCAATCTGAGTGCTTAAAAACTCATTCAACGCCTGAGGATTATCGCGAAACTGCTCAATCTGTGCACGCTGGGCCTCATCCAAATTCCCGCTGTCAATCGCTGCCTGAAGCTGAGATTCATCTTGCAATAGGGCATCAATTTGAGCCCGCCGCTGAGACAAGTCCGCATTTAATCGTCCCTCAAGTTGAGTCGTGGCCTGTTCAGCCTCGGTCTCTACCTGAGTCAGTGCATCACGACTCTGAAGACGTACATTGTTGGGGTGCAGCACCGTCGTCAGCAAAAAGGTTAGCCCCAAAAAGCAAGAGAGTAAGCACGTCCAAAACCGAGCATCCGTCGTTAGGCTAAAGCGTCGAGACGTCTTGCCGATGTTAGTGTCAATCCAATAGCCCGTGAATAACAATGCAATACCGACCAACGGGACAATGCCGCGATCAACCAGTTGGGTCGTCGTTGCCAGTGCCCAAGCGCGGTTACCAAACTCAGGCGGAAACAGCAGTGTCAAAAAATCGATCAGGGCAGCCAAAATTGTAATGCCCCCAACCAGCTTTAAAGACGTTGCCGCCAGCGGTGACGGCACTTGTTCATTGCGGGGAGAAGATGTCATAAAAATTCAGCAGTGCGAATCGATACATCATTTTGCCGCCCTATGCGGTCAAAATCAGTACGGTTTGATAAGAATAAAACAAAGTTGATTAAATAGCGACCTTAGGGCTGTACCACTTTACAACGGCATAACTCTCAGGCCAGTGACCAGGTCACTCACTCAGCTAGTGACCTGGCAAATATCCGGGTCATTTGACATAGTAGTTCAAATGATTCAGCCCATTATGAGAATCACATAGGCAAAAGTCACTGAAGTAGCCATAGCCGAGGAACCAATAGCTGTGTACTCAACTGGGCACTCATTATTAGTCAGTCAATAACTGAGCGATAACAGTGTTCACCAAAAATCAACCAAACTCAATACACTCGCAAAAAATCAATTATTGTTCCAGCTCGTGAGCGCACTGGTGCAGCGTCAAACCTAAAACTTAGGGAATGGGCAGTGGGGAGATTAGGGGCATTGGGGAGGTGGGGAGCAAGGTTTAAATACGTTTCCCAAATTCCCCCAATTTCCCTAATGCCCCTACAAACCTGGCCCTAAAATTAAGCCTTGACGTAGCACTAGGCTCCATAATTTACTAGGGCCCATCAGTCGAAAACCCCTACCACTCCGGCATTTTTCAATCCGGCTTCAATCCGGCTCAGAGCAAGACTCCCCTGACACCGAATCGCGCAAACGCGGCGCAGCCATACTCGCCCTCGGCGTATACCCTACGTTAATTTGGCTTTTGCGCTCATAGAGCCAGTTCATCCGCCGAGGATCTAGTTTGGCATGGTACATCACCTTCAAGGCCTGATTTAGCAAGGCTTGGCGATAAATCCCCCTAGCTTTGAATCGACGCGCGGAGGTCACCGCTTTTCCAGGGGCGATCGCAGGCATCCCAGACTTGGCAAGCGCCACACTGAGCGCCGTATCTTCAAAAATATCCATATCGGGCACCCCACCCATATCAGTGAGTACCTGCCGCCGCGCAAAAACGCAGTGGTCCAAATACAAAATGCCTTGACGTGATCGCACCCGAGTCGAATACCACGACGTAAACCGCAGCAGCCAATGGTCCATATCAAAGCTATGGACAAACCCACCCCACGAGGCATTTTCTAACACTGCCGCCGCCTGCACCAAGGCATCTTTTTCCGGTAGTAGCGTTGCCGGATGGTGCAGCAACACATGCTCACCACCACTCGCCTCAATGCCCAAATTGAGCCGTTGCGCCCGGTTTACCGCATCCGTTTCAATCACCCTAACCGCAGGAAACCGCCGGAGCGTTGGCAACGTGTCATCTTCACTAACACTCACCACCGCAATCAGCTGCTTTTCTCCCTGCTGCTGCGTCAGATTTTCCAAAATCTTAGGCAAATAACCATGGCGAGATTCATTAAAACAAGGCAAAACGACAGAGAACATAATCAAACGCCACAAAGCTCGCCATCGCTGATCTTAGCCCGCATTTGACCGGTATGTGCAGGCCACCCCCTCACGCTAAGCTGTCACCAAACTCGGCTTAAGTTCTGCCTCATACCGGCTCAAAACTGACAAGATCCACAACTACTCCACCACTTCTCTAAAATCCTTATGGCTCCCACCGTCGAAATCCTGGCAGACAAACCCGCTCTGATTACTCGCGCCCATGCCCTCGCCATTGACACTCTAAAAGCGGCGATCGCAGCCAACGGTCGAGCCACCATTGCGCTCTCCGGGGGCAGCACGCCAAAGCCGCTCTACCAATCCTTCGTCAACGCCGATATCCCCTGGGACAAGCTCTTCGTCTTTTGGGGCGACGAACGCTACGTGCCCCACGACCATGAAAAAAGCAATGTGCGGATGACCCGCAAGGCCTGGCTCAGCCATGTCCCCATCCCTGCCGACAACGTATTTCCGATGCCCACCGGCGCAAGCGATCCGGCCATCGACGCAGCCGACTATGAAGAGACGCTAAAAAAATTCTTCCAAATAGCAGACGGTGAAGTTCCCGCCGTAGACTTTGTTCTACAAGGGATGGGCGACGATGGCCACACCGCGTCACTATTTCCCCATACACCGGCCCTAGATGTGCGCGATCGCCTCATCACCGTCGGCAGTCAAAACGGCGATCCGCGACTTACCTTCACGGTCCCCCTGATTAACCAAGGCAAGAAGGTAGTCTTCTTAGTCTCAGGCGAAAACAAACAAACCGCTCTGTCCCAGGTATTTTCAGCCGAGGCGGATGCCCATACCTACCCCAGCAAATTCATCGCGCCACAGCAAGGGCCTCACTGGCTAGTCGATGCCGCCGCAGGCGCAGGCATCCCCGATAATTTCAAATAATCCATCTCCATCAGTCCATACCCATCAAATCCACACCATTCAAAAATCCACACCCGATCTAAACGGAATCTGCCACAAATACCCTGTTGATTAAGGAAGTACTCTCCATCCACTATGATCACCTGCCCTAACTGCAACCACCAAAATCCTGATGGCGCACTCCAGTGCGAAGCTTGCTACACACCGCTACCCGCCCTTGTTGCCTGCCCTAGCTGCAACACATCTGTCCAAGCGGATGCCAGCTTTTGCGGCCAATGTGGCTACGATCTAAGAAACATAGCTGCCGCGAGCACCAGCGGCGGCACCGTTAGTGGTGAAGGCAGCGCCGAACCAATAGGCTCCGGCTTGCCAGAATCGGGACTGCCAGAATCAGGACTACTAGAGCTGGAGCTAGCTAGTTCCGGACTGCCTGGTTCCGGCCTACCTGGCTCAGGACTGCCAGAATCGGGACTGCCATATTCTCAAATGAAAACTCAAAACTTCTCAATCCCTGACAGCAGCGGCCTCCCTGAAGAAGCTTCAAGCCCAGAGCTTGAAGCCCCCAATCTAGGCATTCCCGATCTCATTGCCCCAGATCCCATTGAACCGGAGCCCTTAGTCACTCCCGATCCGATTAGCCCACCCCCGATCAGCAATGAAATCAGTGAAGCTGGAGAAGCCGCTGGCCTAGCGAGTGCACCGGCAGTAAAGCCCATGGCTGAGTCCCCCGAGCCTGTTCCCAGCACACCGGATCCCAGCACATCGGCTCCTAGCACACCGGCCCCTGCCACACCAGCTCCTAGCACACCAGCCCCCGCAGCACCCAATGCCACCCAGCTTCAAGTGGTGAACGTCCGGCTGCGCCATGCCCAAACAAACACCCCACTGGAAATTCCCAGACAGCTATCTGTCGTGAGGATTGGGAAACCTAATGATCAAACGCCTCCTGACATTGATGTCTCTGGGTTCCCAGACTCAGAAGTGGTTTCACGGGTCCATGCCAACCTTCGCGTAGAAGGTGACGTTTATTACATCGAAGACGTCGGCAGCTCCAATGGAACCTATATCAATGGGTTGCCCTTACCCGCAGGCAACCGTCATCGGCTCCGCCCAGGCGATCGCATCGCCCTTGGCAAAGGCGATAAGGTCAGCTTTACGTTTGAGACAGCCTAGCCAATAGGGACAACAGGTCTGAGGCTAAGTTGACACTCGCGATAACTGAGCTTTTGATGTGTCATCGACTTGCCTCTAGTTCACTGGCTTCTGGTTCACTGGCCTCTGGTTCACTGGATTAAAACGCTTGGGTTAGCTCAAGTGTGTTTACTCAGATGGCAGCCTCCTAATCTTTTGTCCCTTCCCTCTGGTGCCCTTGCTGTGTCCGCTTTAACTAACGTCATCACGCTCTCTTTGCTGCACCCCATCGATAAAACCCCAGTGCAAAGCTGGACGTTTGAAGAAGAGTCCGTCGTCCGTATTGGTCGCTCCGTAAATAACGACGTCATTCTCTATAGCGCCGTGGTCTCTCGTCACCATGTTGAGCTGCGCCAAGGCAAAGACGGCTGGGAAATTCACAACATTGGCACCAACGGCACCTACCTCGCCGGACAGCGCATCGAGAGCAAGCCCGTACAAGATGGTCTCGTCATTCGCCTGGCCCGCTCTGGACCCAACATTCAAATCAACGTCACCCGCCAGACCAAAGGGATGTCGTCTATCCATGCACTCATCGCCAAGCAGCAACAAGCATCCCAGTAATCAAGCGTTCGTGTAATAAAGCAGGCCAATACTTAAAGACCGCTAGCGTCGTATCAATTTTTTTAAAAGATATAGAAAACGTTTTCCTCTATCGACAGAATAGATTTCCCTAGCGTGCTAACTTTGAGCTGATAATACACTTTCAGCGCCAGTATTGGACGCAGTCACTTATGGCTAGGGGCGATCAAGTCTACGCAATCCGCGAGGTCATTGGCATTCCCTATGAACACCACGGGATTGACTGTGGCGATGGCAGTGTCATTCACTACAGCAAAATCGGCGAAGCCAGCATCACCCGCACCCCTCACTCAGTGTTTGCTCGCGACAGTATTGTCTATGTTAAGCAGCAGTCCACATCATTTATTGCAGATGTTGTTGTAGAACGGGCTGAAAGTCGCTTGGGTGAACGCCAGTACGATCTGTTCTTTAATAACTGCGAACACTTTGCGAACTGGTGCAAGATTGGCCGCGCTGAGTGTAGCCAACTCAGTAATTTTGGCCTGCGTCTTGACCAAATCGGCCTGCCCCAAGTCGGGGACTTAGCCGGACGCGCGGCCCAAAGTGAGTCTCCCGCAAAAACATTGCTGTTGTTTCAAGAGGCCTTGGGTAATGTTGCGATCGCAACCCGCACCCTGTTACCCAATTACAACCAAGCTACTCAAGACGTGCTGACTTGGCACCGCGTTGCCCAACGAGCCCTAGAAAAAGGCCGAGAAGACTTAGCCCGCAAAGCCCTCCATAAAAAAGTTGCGGCCAAAAAAGAGGCTGTTGCCATTAAAGAGAAGCTCACCCAGCTCTCAGATCTTCAACTCACATTGGAACAAAATCAAACCCTAGTCCAAAGCAGAATGCTTTAAGACCCGACACATTACTAACTTTTTAAGGCATATTCCAACAATCTGGCTGGAAATAATGCTTAAACAGCAGAATATCAGGTTTTCATGGGCATTCTAAGAGTGTGCCCATGACTGTGAGTGTTGGCAGCGTAAAGCGTTTGGATATGAATATTTTTGTATAAACCCATCCATCCGCTAAAAAGCCCTGAGAAAGTCCCGAAAGCATCACAGAAGCCTTTGTAGATAACGTGAACAGAACTCTCTCGTGCCAGGAGACTGTTTGCGGTCACATACGTTGGCAGTCAACAACCGACTGCCCATGAGAAGCTCATGCATTATCACTTTCGCCGGTTCCTTTCTCCTCCTTGCCAACCGGTGTTCCGGCCACTATTCCGGTCACTTGGATTAGCCTCTTCAGCCATTATCACAACCCTGGTCCTAGCAAATAGCCTAGGGAACACGTATGCCTGGGCACAGCCAGAAACCAACAACACAAATACGACGCCCTCTGCACTCGCCCCAACTTGCCCTGCACCCACCACCTATACGCCGCCTTCACGCCGACGTCGCATCATTGACATTGCAGACTGGAACGCAAGCTTCGCAGTCCCCAATAACTACAGGGCGCTCAGGATGGGGCAAACCATCCAAGTCCTCTCACCAGAGGGCTTTGCTCAGTTCCAATGCCGACGGATGCAACAAATTACGAACGACAACGTGCCGATTGGCATTACCCTGAACTTTGCCGAGGGTGCGGTCACTGAAGCCAGCATCCGTCAACAGGCTTTGGAAGAAGCAGGCAGCTTTTTAGGGGAAACCAAAATCGATCAAGATACGGCCTTCGTACATACCAGCAATCTTATCTACTACTCGTTGCATCTCAGCAGGCCCACACCCGATAATCGGAACACGGTGGTCTTTACATCAGTCCTTTCTGATGCGGGTGAAATTTTTTATGAAGACACCTTCGATATCATCCGTGGCACATTTGCTTTTACAGACACTCCCTAACTCTCAATTGTTTTTTGTTCAATGCATCAGCTTGTAGCGCGGCTTTCTATCGCCAATGTCACAACCAGTGTCATAACCAGTGTCATAACCAGTGTCATCGCAACCACGCCTCTCTTTGTTCTGCCCTCACACGCCTTAGAGGCCGCCTCCCCTCAACAACCAGCAGATACCGCCGCCAACGCAGCCGTATTAGAGGTGCTCACAACACAAGAGATGCCAACGGCACACTCAGGCAGCCCTAAACGAGACATCACAGCAGCCTCGACAAACGCCACCGAAAATTGCCCAGTTCCTACCACGTTCTCAGCACCGTCTAGGGAAAATCGCACGATTGAGCTAGAAGATTGGCAAATCATTTTCTCCATGCCAGCCAACTACCGTACCCATCGCACCGCTTCAACGGTGCAGATTTTCTCACCCGAAGGCTATGCTCATCTCCAATGCCTTCTACCTGAGACAACGGCAGAGATCGATCCCATAAACAGTAATGCCCTCTCCAGCATCTCAATCTCCTCAGTCACCGGCAATCTGACCGAGGAAGACATTCTAAGCTGGGCAGAAGAGGAATCCGGCGAACTCCTCGGTACCACCAAAATGGCCAATGGCTATCAGGCTTTTGTACACACTCACAATAGCCCGCAAGCCTCCGCCATGGTCTTGAGTTTTCCCACCGGACAAGGCATCACCTTTGTGCTGAGCACGCCGCTCAATGAGCTGGGAGACGTCCTCCACCCAGACGCGTTTCACATGGTAGCTGGCACGTTTATGTTTCACCTGGGTTGGTACGACCCCCCTCGAAAGAGCGACCCAAAACAAACAAGCCCAAAACAAACAAGTTATCAGCAGCACCCAAAAGCAAGAACCGATGGCAGCCGTAAGCGCAAAAGCCTTAGAAGAGAAGGTTTAGAAAAAGGTTTAGGCCGAAAGGGTTGAGAAGAAAGGCCCAGCGCAGACGGCAGGCCTGGTGCAAAATATCTAGCGAATGTCGTAGCCAAACACATTGGCATTGGCCTCGCCCAGCTTAATATCACCCAACCCATACTCCTGCCAGCGCCGGGATACCAGCGCTGCCATATTAGGATCAGACTCTAGCTGCTCACCCCACTCATGGGCTGTTTCAGGATGGACTTTAGTGGTGGCATCAATCCCCATACGACTACCCAACCCTAAGCGTTCATTGGCAAAATCCAAGGAGTCGAAGGGGCTATCGGGCAAAATGAACACGTCACGAATCGGATCGACCTTAGAGGTCACGGCCCACACCACTTGGCGTGGATCGCGGATATTGATGTCCTTATCCACCACAATCACAAACTTGGTGTAGGTGAACTGGGGCAGCGCCGTCCAAAAGGCCATAGCAGCACGGCGCGCTTGGCCAGGGTAAGACTTATCAATGGAGATAATCGCCGCCTTGTAGCTAAGGGCCTCCATCGGTAAAAAGAAGTCAATAATTTCAGTGACTTGCTGACGGAGGATGGGGGTATAAATGCGATTGAGCGCGATCGCCATCATGGCTTCTTCTTTCGGCGGACGCCCGCTAAAAGTGGTGAGATACACCGGTGCCTTACGGTGCGTCATACAGTGGAAGCGAATCAACGGCGCATCGGGGTTTACGCCGCCGTAGTAGCCCATGTGGTCACCAAAGGGGCCATCTGTCGCCGTTTCACCGGGCGTAATCGTCCCCTCCAGCACAAACTCAGACATTGAAGGCACTTCCAAGTCCACGGTTTTGCACTTTGCAAGGGAAACGCCTTTCCCCGCGTACAGCCCAGCAAACAACCACTCTGAAAGGTCCACCGGAATGGGCGTGGCAGCGGCTAGGATAATCAGTGGGTCTACGCCGATGGCGATCGCAATTTCTAAGCTCTTGCCTCGCTCAGCCGCCTTGCGCAAATGGCGAGCCCCCCCGCGCACTGAGAGCCACTGTACCGTCATCGTATTTTTGCTCTGGAGCTGCAAACGGTACACACCCACATTCGGCACGCCCGTTTCACAGTCTTTAGTAATCACCAGCCCCAGCGTCACCAGCTTTCCCCCATCTTTGGGGTAAGGGCGAATCATCGGGATTTGGGTCAAGTCCACCTTGTCATCTAGCTTCACCACTTGCTGACAGGCAGGCAGCCAGTCTCGCGAAGGCTTTGCCCTCACCACATCAAAGAGCACCTTCCCCAAATCAATCGCCTGGGAGACTTTTTTGGGTGGCTTAGGCTGCTGCAACATGCCCAGCTTTTTCCCCAGTACCTCCAGCTCTTCTGGATGCTCCATCCCCATCGACCAGCACACCCGTTCAACAGTTCCCAACAGGTTTACCACCACCGGGTGGGGAGAGCCTTTCACATTTTCAAACAGCACTGCCGGACCACCCGATTGCAGCAGGCGGTTAGAAATTTCAGCGATTTCCAGGTTCGGATCCACCTGCGCAGAGACACTTCGCAGTTGCCCCCGCGCTTTCACTTTTTTTAAAAAATCTCGTAGATCCTTGGCCATATGGAAAATGCCTTACCGAAAAGCTTGGGGAAACAGGTATTGCTTATGGTGGGAATGTAACACTTCTAGCGGGCTATACCAACCTCAATTACGGGCCTCATTACGGGAGAGGCTACTTATTCAACGTTATTCAGCTTCAACGTTATTCAGCGAGCGCCGCTTTCTGTAGCTGAATCACCTCACCAATCCCCTTCTCGGCATATTCCAACATGGCATTGAGCTGGGGGCGAGTGAAGCTACCGGCTTCAGCCGTTCCCTGGACCTCAATAAATTCCAGATCGCCATTCATCACCACATTGAAATCAATATCGGCAGCAAAATCCTCAGGGTAGTTGAGATCTAAAAAGGCCTCGCCTTCTAGGAGCCCGACAGAAATAGCCGCAATTTGATGACGAATGGGAGATGTCGTAAGCTGACCATCTTTGATGAGTTGGGTGATCGCATCTTCCAACGCCACATAAGCCCCCGTAATCGAGGTTGTCCGTGTCCCGCCATCGGCCTGAATCACATCCGCATCAATATTGATCGTTCGCTCACCCAAGACATCCATATCTAGTGCCGCCCGCAGGCTCCGCCCAATCAATCGCTGAATTTCCTGGGTCCGGCCCGATAGCTTCATAAATTCACGGGACTTGCGGGTATGCGTCGCCCCCGGTAGCATCCGATACTCCGCCGTCAACCATCCCTGACCAGAATCCTTTAAGAAACGTGGCACCCCTTCACTCACAGAAGCGGTACAAAGCACCCGCGTATTGCCACAGTGGGCCATCACCGAACCCGCCGCGTAGCGGGTAAACTCCCGCTCAAACTTAATCGCTCGCAGCTCGTCGGGCTGTCGGTTATCAGGACGTTGCCAAGCCATAGGGTAGGAATTGATGAAGGACAATATCACCGTTCAAACATATAGCAAAGTGCGAATGCATACTCATGGCGGGAGGCTTTTTTACGAGATATAGCGTATCTAGTGTCCGCCCCAAGAAAATAACGCTAGATACGCTATATTTAGTTGGTCTTGCATCCAAGCCGACACACGGCCCAAACCGACACATTATGGTTTCACAGCTCAGAGCATTATCCGGTGGGTCATTATCGGCCGGTGTATCAGGGGGTCCCCTGCCCGCAGCGGTTCGTCAGCATCCTATGCTGCGGGCCATCGAAGGCACTGTGCAGGTGTTCACCTCACAGCACCGCACCTTTTTTACCAATGTGATGGTGCAGGCCACCCGCATCGCTGAGCAAGGGCTGCCTGTGCTAGTGGTGCAGTTTTTAAAGGGCGGTATTGGCCAAGGCCCTGAAAATCCCACTCAAATGGGGCAAAATCTCGATTGGATTCGATGCGAGTGCCTAGAGTGCATCGGTAGCCCAGAGGTCACCGACGCCACCCAAGCCGCCTTGGTCGCTCTATGGAAACATACTCAGGCAGTCGTGAACGAAGGCAAGTATGGCCTGGTTGTGCTCGATGAGCTGAGCTTGGCTATCGACTTTGGCCTGATTAAAGAAAACGAGGTATTGACGCTGCTCAAACACCGGCCCTCCCATGTAGAAATTATTCTGACCGGACCGCAAATGCCCGAGTCACTCCTCTCAGTCGCCGACCAGATTACAGAATTTCGCCGGAATTACGTAGTGTAAGGCCGCAAGTGTAGGGCTTATCAGTATAAAACCATGATTAAAAACGACGCCTGGATAAAAGAAGCTGCTAGCCAGGGCATGATTGAGCCTTTTGAATCATCGCTCATTCGCCGGGTAACTCTCCCCACCCATGGCCATGAAACCCCCGTTATCAGCTACGGCCTCTCTTCTTATGGCTATGACATTCGCCTATCGGCTAACGAATTTCGCATCTTTCGCCACGTCCCCGGCACCGTCATCGACCCGAAAAACTTTAACCCCGGCAACCTTGAGCCCGCCGAGCTAAAGGAAGATGAGAACGGCAGCTACTTCATTTTGCCTGCCCATTCCTACGGCTTAGGCGTGGCCAAAGAGCGCCTGCAAATGCCTGACAACATCACGACCGTTTGTATTGGCAAAAGCACCTATGCCCGCTGTGGCATTATTGCTAACCTCACACCCGCCGAAGCTGGATGGCGAGGTTATTTGACGTTGGAGTTTTCCAACTCCTCCAGCGCCGACTGCCGAATCTATGCCAACGAAGGGGTTGTGCAGCTGCTGTTTTTAGAGGGTGAACCTTGCCAAATCAGCTACGATGCCCGCAAAGGGAAATATCAAGATCAGCCTGAAGCAGTCACCATCGCGCGGATATAAGCCGTTTGGATATAGGCGTAGCGCTTGCAACGTTTTAGGCCTCGTCATCTCATCGGCCCCGTCATCTCATCGGTTTCGTCGCCAGTTAAACCAGTTCTCGGCCCAATCACGTCGCCAAGCATGGGGTTGCCAGTGACGCTGTTGGGCTTGGCCTACTGCTGAGGCAATGAGTCCACCCAAAGATTGACTATTTGAGACGTTGCCAGCGAAATCATCCAGAGAGGTTATGGATTGGCCAATAGCGGATGCTAGTGATGTCGCCCAATCGTTGGCGCCTTCACCATATAGGTGGACACCGACCAGTCGGTCACCCAGACAAACCAGTTTGCAATAGCTTGATTGTGGAACGGCCCGAGATAAATCAGTACTGTTGGCAGACATCGCCTGCCAGCTTCTGATATCAGGTCCGTACTGTTTTCGAGCTTGCACCTCAGTGCAGCCCACCCTAGCGAACTGACAATTGCCATGAACCAGGGCACTATAGTCCACCTGATTTTTCGACAAAAATAGTGCATTGGCGAGGGCTATCTTTACCTCATACTGTGCCAAGGAGGCATTGGATGAACTACCCAGCACGGCACCACAAGCGAACACACGAGGATGCCGTGTCTGCAATTTTCGATTGACGGTTAAAGCAGGTTCAAGGCAATCATCAGCTTGACGCCCGTTAGATTGAATCCATTGAGGAAGCCTCAGAGCAGACTGTTCAGTGCCAAATTTCAACGTAACGTCCGCTTGAGGCGGCTTACTGTTAGGAGCATCAGGTTCAACAAACTGGACACCCTTGGCGATGAGTTGAGATCGCACCAATCCTTGAATTGCATCATCCCATCCAGGCAAAACCGTCGCCGTCTTCAACAACACCTGAGCACCCAATGCACTCAATGCCTCAGCCCATTGCACCGATCGTTCACCGCCAACCCATATCTCGACGATGTTCGGTAGGGTTTGCGCTTTTAGCAGGTCATCGAACACATCTGTTGATAGGCCATAGGCCGCGATGATCCCGCGAGATCGCAATCGCCGACTCGCCGTCGTCACCACCATTTTTCGAGACAGCCGCTCCGGCACCTCAAAAATGACATCGATGCCACCGGCGCTCATCGCATCGGCTGATAAATGGGCGCATTGGGTTTGAGCTGCGATCGCACTCCACTCCAGCAATGCGGCCCAATTGAGTCCACCGCCAGCCGCTTTGCCCTCAGCACACCCCAAACCAAACAGTTGCCCTACGCCTTGCTGCTGTAGGCCACGCCCTAGCTGCTGCAAACCTTGTAGTAAATACCGCTGCTGCTGATTGCGCTCAAATAACCCCGGTACTTCCACCAGCGCAACCCGTGCCCCGTAGCCCACAGCCCTCGTCGCCGCCATCCGGCCTTCCAACGTGCCGCCCAGAATCACCAAATCATAGTCAGCGGGCATAGGCATCATCCCCAGCTAGCGTGGGCAAAACATCGGCCAAAGCCTCTAGCAATCGCTGGTTTTCAGCCTCAGTTTTCACCGCCACGCGAAAGTAGCGATCGCCTAAGCCCTGAAAACTCATACAGTCACGAATATAAATCCGATGCCGCTTCAGCAACGCCTCTTGCAACGCCGTCGTGGATACCGCGCACTCCACCAAAAAGAAATTGGCGCAGCTCGGCAGTGGACTCAAGCTCGGCAAAGTGTCTAAGCCCTCAAACAGCCGCGCATTCGCCAGAGCCAACCAATCCCAGGTTGCGCGCTGAAAATCAGTATCTTGAATCGCCGCAACACCCGCCGCCGCCGCGAATACATTCACGGCCCAAGGATCGCGCCACTGCTGCCAGCGCCGCAGGGTCTCAGGTTGAGCCACCGCGTAGCCCAGTCGCAACCCCGGCATGGTATAAAACTTCGTGAGTGAGCGAATCACAACCAGGTTAGGAAACGCTTCGACCCAATCGATGACGCTTTGGTCGCGTTCAGGCGACATGAAGTCCATGAAGGCCTCATCGACGACGACTAAGCCTAGTTGAGATAGGAGCGATCGCACCCGTTCCCGAGAAAATATCGCACCCGTCGGATTATGGGGATTATTTAACAAAAAACCACAGCGACTGAAATCCTTTACCCCTGCCAACGGCAAATAGTGCAAAAAATTCTCATCCCACCTAGCCAAATTCCATCTCTCCTCATGGAGAAGGTGAACTTCGCTATGTACACAACCAAAGGCTTTCAAAGCCCGCTCATAATCACTAAACCCAGGACTTAGGGAAAAAACAGAGCCTTCTAGCATCGCAAGGTCGCGGGCGGCCCAAGTCAACAGCTCCGCCGCCCCATTCCCAGGTAAAACATAATCAGGCGAGATGTCATGGTACGCGGCCAAGGCCATTCGCAGAGCACCATATTCCGTATCTGGGTAAGCCCCCATCAACGAAAAAGCCGCCTGAATCGCCTCATTTACAGAGCAAGGCGGCCCAAGCGGACTAATACTGGCTGAAAAATCTAGCAGTTCACCAGGGGCGCACCCGGCCAGCCGAGCGGCCCAAGCCAAACTCCCCCCATGAATGGGTCTAGACATGCAATAAATCAGCCCTAAAAGACAAAAAGAACAAGCAATTACTTCTTCTTCTTCTTACCAGCAACCATTTCCTTAAACTGCTTACCAGCAGAAAAAGCCGGCACAGTCGTCGCAGGGATCACCATCGTGTCACCTGTTTTAGGGTTACGACCTTCACGCTCCTTGCGAGCACGAGGCTCAAATGACCCAAAGCCAACCAATGTGACTTTTTCACCCTTAGATACGGCTTCCATAATGGACTCTACAGCCGCTGAAATGACAGAATCAGCCTGCTTCTTAGTCACCGAAGACTTCTCCGCAACTGCATCAACGAGTTCACCTTTATTCATGCTTATCTCCTTAGAGGACGATGGAATTATTTTGAGCTCTAGTTAGGTTTAGCGAGGACTGCACATTGCCCAATGGCAAAATTTAAAGTTTGTATGAGGCTCAACCAGTATTGGACAACAGCGATACGGCATAATCGCTGAAACCCCTGAAACCTCATAATTTTATTGCCCCATTCTAAGGGGTCCTTGCGCAATATAAACAGATAAAGCCTTTAATTTGTATGGATCCCAGGGATTTTCAAGAAAGTTCATACTTTCTCCCCCAAGAATTAAAAATTCTGACTTGACAAAACCGCCAAGCATTCCATTAAAACTGGAACGTTTGGCGGTTTGCAGACTTAATTACTCACGCAGGCTAGATCGCGGATGAGTCTATGACTTTTTGAAAGGGCTACGGCTGAGTTTGGCGTTCTTCCAGCAGTTGCTGAACATCCTCGCCAGGTGTGTAGCTGTAGCCATATACACTCTCATCAGAGTCATCCATGACCTCAGGTGTTAGTAGCACAACCAACTCACGCCGATCATTTGTTCGATTCGTGCTTCTAAAGAGTGCACCTAACAACGGAATATCACCCAAAATAGGGACCTTGCTAGACTCAACACGATCAGATTCCTGGATAATGCCGGAAAGGATCAACGTTTGCCCATCTCTCACCCTAATTTGTCCAGAGGTTAACTGACGCTCAGACAACAGAATTGCCGTGCCTGCATCCCCCACACTAAACTCCCCTGTAGGGGCAGAAATGGACGGTGCCACGGAGAGATTTACAAAACCATTGTCATCAATCCGCTCAATTTGAACTTGCAAGTTCAAACCAGCGTCTTCTTTTTCAAACGATGTTGTTGTCAACACGCCTGTCTCAGTCGTCTCGCGATCAATTGTGATGTTGGTCACCACTTCTTGTGTAAGCTGTACAGCAGCCGTTTGCCCTTCTTGAACCACGAGTGTTGGATCGGTCACAATCTTAGCCTGACCATTCGTCACCACCGCTTGTAGCTGAGTCAAGAAGCGTGACGCAATGGCGATCGGCGTAGACCCTGCGATACCCGCAATACCTCGGCCCACCTGAGAAGCACTCAAGTTTGAGAACGCAGGTGATTCGGACCCAATATTAACAATCCCTAAACCACCGGATTGAACAACATTGGCACTGCTGGCGCCAAAGGAAAAACTAGAGCCAAACGCATCGAGGGCATTGAGATTAACGTCAATGACTCGCAGGTTAATTGCCACCTGGCGGCGACGAATATCCAGCTGCACTATTTGCGAGGTCGCAATTTCAATCTGACGAGGCGTCCCAATTAAGGTCAAAGAGTTCGTCCGCTCATCACCCACAATTTGCAAACCACGTAACAAGGGATCCGCATCCTGAAAATCAATACGCTGGTTAGTCAGTGAAGACTCGGTCGTGGTGGATTCGGTCACGTCAGTCCCACCGCCAACTTCCACCGCATTGACGCTGGTGACCGACGTTTCACTGGTAATAGCACTCTCAGCACCCATGGACACTAAGAAATTGACCGCACTGCTAACATCAATTTGATTGAGTCTCAAGCTTCGTACCAGCACATTGCGTGCACTATTCGGTAATTTAGGCCCTACAAACACCGTACGGCCAACTTTATTGGCTTCCAGTCCAGAAAGCTGCAACACGTAGTTAAAAACGTTTTGCACAGGTTCATTTTCAATATCCAAAGAGACCCGTACATCAGGTACACCACCTTCTTCATCAGCGCTAGTAAACGCCAAGTTCAAACCAGCTGCACGGGCTAATAAAGAAAGCACTTCACGGGCAGAGGCATCTCGCAGCACTAATCGAGGCACTCGCTCAGCAGATCCCAAATCAATCACATCTAAAGTTGAATCAATATCTGAAACGGAGATATCGCCAACTGGAGGAGCAATGGCCCTTGGTAAAAAGGGCGGCGCACCATTCACTCTGGGAGCGGCTACCGGCGCGCCATCAATAATGACTTCAGGATTGGGAATCAAAATCTCTGGCGTATCTTCGTTCTGTTGAGCTAACAGCCAGGGCCCGACAGAGAATGCCCTCTCTCTGGCCATATCAGCAATGGGTTCACCCGGAACAGTCTCGATAGATTCAGGCAACTCGGAGGGCAGTGCTTTAGCGCCAGCACGCGTATCTAAGTGAATCAGAACAGTATCGTTTATTGACTTATCGATCTCACTGATGGGCGCTGTTTCATCGCCTTTTATAGTAAGTCTAACGCGATCAGCTCCAATGGATTCGAGCTGCACTGATTCAATCCCAGGGACAGGATTTTTTTGGGTATAGCGTTCACCCTCGTTGAGCTGAAGCTGAGCATGGGCAATATCCGCCTGCAAGTTTTTTCCTGCACGAGCAGTCACCATTTGAGGTGAATCCCCGGAGGTTTCTAAGGTAAGCGCAAGCCCCGTTTCTGTTGTACGCAGAGAGATACCCTCAATAGCTGTAGCAGCATTGGCGGATGTAGCAACGAGAGGGCCAGCCATGATGGCCAAAGCACCCCCAACCATTAAACTTCTAAAATTAAGACGGCGTTTCACAGGGCACTCCTTAAAGGTCTGCATTAACAAAAGAGAAAACGATACACAAAAACTTGAAAATGGTTCAGGGGCCAGTTGTAGAGGCCAGATCACACTATAGGTTTACCCAGACGCATCAGCCCCTTCAGCCGGCGGCGGCGCAACCTCCGGAGGAACATCGGCATCCGCTGTGGGCATCAGCGCATCGATTTGGAATGAGGTATTGATAGGGACTTTGGGCACCACCACGACCTGACCACTTTCACCAATCACAGTTTCAGGAACAGGGTTGCCACTGGTGACGTTAAACTCACGAATCAGCAGCAAGGGCTCTAATCGTTCTAAGTTACGCAAGATGACTTGGGTTTGTGCGTAGTCACCCGTAAACTGCACCGAGTAGGATTCACGTCGAAGTTTGCCATTGATAGCCTCACCCAGGGAGTTATCTTCAATCACACCCTTGGCACCGGGGGTAAATTGTTGCAGCTGAGCTTCCACTAAGATCGGCGGAATGCCTCGATCAAACACTTGGCTGCGCACACCACTAAGGGCAGTATTCGTCCCTTCAATTCGCTGGTTAATATCCAACAGCAGGGTATCCATCGTCTTTTCATTGGCAAATAACGAGTAAACGTTACGACGACGCTGCATGGCCGCCTCTAACTCCGCCTCAATTTTGGCGATGTCTTCTAGCTGTTGCTTCTGGGACAGGAGCTGGCCTTCCTTCGTGGCAATGTCAGTTCGCAGGGCCGTGTTGCGCTCCGCCACAGGTTTCACCATCTTGACGAACAGATAGCCCGTGCCACCCAATCCCAATAGGGCAATAATGACCCCAATGATTTTGGGAGAAAGCTCAATACCGAAGACAACTGGGTTTAACGGTTCATCAACAAACTCATCATCGGGTGGAATAAAATCTCCAACGGCAGCCATTACTCAATTGCTCCTGTTGCTTGAAGGGCACGAATACGCGCAGCAAGTCCAGTGGATTCTTGCTGGCGGTTTAACTCATCGAGCAGTGCCGTTGCCGGAATACTCTTAATATCACTCGTGATGGTGTAGCTCACTAGCTCCAGAGGTTGACCATTCTCAGCCTCGCCTGGGCAGCGTCCCTCCTGGGGGGCACCTAGTGACGCCGTCGTAATTTCGACGGTCTCACCCTCTAGGAAAGGTGAATTTTTAAGGGTCAACATAAAATCGTTGACATCATCAAACGAGCAGGCATTACCCCCTAGCTCTATGCCACCAGCAATAGAGCCGCCTTCTGGATCGGCTCCAGTTTGAACTAGGCGCTGAATTTGGGTGCGAGTGGGAATACGCCCCTGGACATCACGAACAATGGCTGACCAAGGACGAATGCGCTCAAAGACCCCGGCCAGTGCCTGAATTTCAGATTCGATGGCTTGGGTTTGCTGACGAACCGTATCTATTTGGGCGATCTTTTGTTGTAGTTCAGCGAGTTGACCATCTAGCTGGGCATTTTGGGCCACCAATCCTTTTTGTTGATTTTGTAAAATCATCCAGTAGCCACCCACACCAGCTAAGGCGGCAATGACCACCCCTAGACCAATGAGCATGGGCGTTTTCCCCGCTGAATTGGCTGCCGGCTGATCGACTGGGACGAGCGCCTCCACCGGGCGATCGGCGCGGTCATTTAGGAAGTTAATATCAATTCCGTACATGTTCTAAACCTCCCCCTATACTTCTCTGAGGCCTAAGCCCAGTACTGTCGCGAGCCCTGAGCGTTGTGCGGGTGAAAGCTCTTCATCGACTTCAATCGCTAAGGAATCGACCGGGTCAACAACGCTCGCTGGCAAGCCCAGACGCTGTGCAAAAAACTCGTCCAAGTTGCCAATGGCACTACCGGGACCTGCCAGCAATAGCTGAGCCACTTCCATGTCTTCTCCTTGGTTGAGATAAAAATCGATGGAGCGTCGTAGCTCATCGGAGAGTTCGCCAATCACCCGTAGCATTGCTGCTGTGCCAGGATTCATCCCGGCTTTTGGGCCACCGGAAATCGGGCCGGGGGGAATAGACATGCCCTGCAAAAGGTCTGCATTGCGAGAGGGGGGCAAGTTCATGGCGCGGCTGAGGGCGTTTTGCACTTGAGAGGTTCCTAACGGAACGGTCCGGGAAAAGTGGGGAATGCCATCGACTACAATCGAGATTTCAGTGCTTTCGTATTGGATATCGACAATCGCCGCGGCTTCTTGGGAGGTGAACTGCCGCAATTGCTCGCGAATCGTGCGAATCAGGGCAAAACTGCTGGTCTCTAACACATTCAGACTGAGGCCTGCTTGGGCAAAGGTTTCGGTATAGCTATCGGTGATGTCTTTTTTAACGGCGACGAGCAATACTTGAACCTTTTCGATGCCGTCGTCATCAACAAAAAAGCCAAGCTTTTGGTAGTCCACATCTGCCTCATCACGGGGAAAGGGCAGGTATAGGCTGGCTTCTTGATTGAGTACCATTTCCCGTAACTCGTTGTCATCGAGTTCCGCAGGGACGGGGATAACGCGGGTCACGGCCCGGCCCGGCACGGATGTGGTGGCTTGGTTTGCTTTAATTTTATTTTCGGCCAGGGTCTCTTGAATGAGTTCGGCCATGGCGGGGCTATCAATAATTTGCCCCTCTTCAAAAATGCCTTCAGGGACTTCAGCGGTTGCAAAGGTTTGCAACTTAATTTTTTGACCCTGCT
The DNA here is from genome assembly GCA_039186165.1 of Cyanobacteria bacterium P01_F01_bin.53. Taxonomy (GTDB): domain Bacteria; phylum Cyanobacteriota; class Cyanobacteriia; order Phormidesmidales; family Phormidesmidaceae; genus Phormidesmis. The sequence goes on along the minus strand of JBCDAG010000058.1, from coordinate 3,111 downwards.
TTTTCAGGCGAGCAATATTAAGGCGCTCAGGCGTCAGCTCAATGCCAACCCCCGACGATTTTTTAGAAAATAGAGACTTGAGTCTGTTCACGACTACGCTTGCCTGATTAAGATACGACGGCAACAATTCGAAGAGATCCGAATTTCGACTCTAGATTGCCCAGATTTCAACAAGAAAATTACATCTAACCCATGGGGAGTTGGGTGCTTATGCACTTGCCACGAAAGCGGCTATTCACTAGCACACAGGCGGGTTTCGTTTTCTTAGGTGTTTTAACGGAGACGGTGCTCTCCCCTTCACAAGTGCACGTAAGGAAATAACCCTAGATGATTTGAGAAATGGAGATTTAAGAACAGGCTTGGAAAAATGGCCTTGGACTTGAGAGAATGACATCGTCTTGGGACGGCCATGCCCCTAGGCGTAAGCCCTCAGTAACAATCTCGGCGATCAAACATGAGCAATTCCACTGCCCACTTACCACAGAACACTTCAGCGAATGAGTCCTGGGGTGCGCCTTTGAGTCCGCAGTCAAAGCGATTGCTTTTGTTGGGCTCTGGGGAGCTAGGTCGTGAGGTTGCCTTGGAGGCAATGCGACTGGGTGTGGAGGTCATTGCGGTGGATTCGTATGAAAACGCACCAGCAATGCAGTTTGCCCATCGCAGCTACGTAACAAACATGCTTGATGGACAGGCGTTGCGGGAGTTGGTGGAGACGGTAAAGCCGGATTTGATTGTGCCGGAGGTGGAGGCGATCGCAACCACGACCCTCATAGCCCTAGAAAGCGAGGGCTGGCGCGTTATTCCCACGGCCAAGGCCACCAATCTCACCATGGATCGCGAAGGCATTCGCCGCCTTGCCGCCGAAGAGCTGGGCTTACGGACATCACCATTTCGCTTTGCCTCTAGTGCCGAAGAGTATCGTCAGGCGGTGGAAGACATTGGCCTGCCCTGTGTGGTGAAACCGGTGATGAGTTCTTCGGGGAAAGGGCAGAGCACGGTACGTACTGCTGAGGAGGTAGAAGCGGCTTGGACCTATGCCTTTGATGCGGGCAGGGGAGATGAGGCGAGGGTCATTGTAGAGGGCTTTGTGGATTTTGAGACGGAGATTACGCTGCTGACGGTGCAGTCGGCCTCAGGAGTGCACTTTTGTCCGCCGATTGGTCATGTGCAGGTGAGCGGCGACTATCGGGAGTCTTGGCAGCCCTGCGCATTACATCCTGAGACGCTCAAGAGCTGTCAGGAGATGGCGGAAAAGGTGACGGCTGCGTTGGGGGGATGGGGATTGTTTGGGGTGGAGCTATTCATCTCAGGTTCGGCAGACCAGTCACAGACTGTGTATTTTAGTGAGGTGAGTCCGAGACCACATGACACGGGCATGGTGACAATGGTAAGCCAGAATCAATCGGAGTTTGCGCTACACGCTCGCGCGATTTTGGGTTTACCGATTGGTGAGATTGAGCTGATTAGGCCAGGGGCATCTGCGGTTATTTTAGCCACCGAAGCGACAGATGAGCCGAAATTTAGTGGAATGGCGAAGGCGTTAGAAGTGCCAACCAGTCAGCTGCGGCTGTTTGGTAAACCCAAAGCCTACAAAAATCGACGAATGGGGGTGGCATTGGCGCTGGGAAGCACGACGGATGAGGCCAGGGAACGGGCAAAGGCTTGTGCTGAGAGTGTACAAGTTACCGGATGATTTGTGCTTTCTAGCACAAATCACCATCGACTGGAGAATGAGCCGCTGGGCCGTCTTTTTGGCAGGACCAACATATTTTTGAAGTGCCTCGGCTCGGTATCCTACAGCAGTGCGACTCTCTGATAAAAAGGCTTGTATCAATGCCTCCCGATATAGGGTGATTTCACGTATCTCGTCCAGGGGTCTAGCTAGAGGCAGGTGGGCAAGAGGTCTGGCTAACGCTAGCTTTCTGACTGCGTCAGTGGAATTTTGATCGTAAACTGAGTGCCTTCACCCGGGGTGGATTCAACAGAGAGGGTGCCTCCATGCTTTTCGGTAATGATTTGATAGCTGATAGATAGGCCCATGCCGGTTCCTTTCCCGACTGGTTTGGTGGTGAAGAATGGATCAAAGATGTTCTTTTGGGCTGAGTTTGGGATGCCAGGCCCGTTGTCTGCCAGGGTGATTATGGCGAAGCGATCCTGTTGATATGTGATGATGCGCAGCTGCGGGTTTTCATGCCTGTCGAGGGCGTCTATAGCATTCGACAATATGTTCATGACGACTTGATTGAGCTGGCTAGGATAGCACTCGACGGGCAATGTGAGTTGGTAGTCTTTGGTAACTGCAATGGGTCGCTGAATACGGTTGGCTTTGAGCCTGTGGCGCAAGATAGTCAGGGTGCTGTCGATACCCTCTTGGATATTGACACCTTTGACTTCAGCTTCGTCAAGTCGGGCAAAGTTACGTAATGAGACTACAATCTCCCGGATACGCTGGGTTCCAAGTTTCATGGAGTTTAGCAGTTCCATAAAATCGGTTCGTACAAATTCAAGGTCTATTTCTTCTATGCATGCTTGCAGCTCAGAGGAGATTTCTGGAAATTCTTCCTGATAGGCACTTATGAGCTCTAGTAAATCAACCGCATACTCAACAGCAGGTTTGATATTGGCGTGAATGAAGTTGACAGGATTATTGATTTCATGGGCAATCCCAGCAACCATCTGGCCAAGGCTAGACATCTTCTCACTGTGAACGATTTGAGCCTGTGTTTGTTTCAGTTCTGTTAGGGCGGCTGACAGCTGCTGGGTCTGTTCTACTTGCCGGTGACTGTAGGCTTCTAGCTCTATGTTTTTTTGCTTTAGCTCAGTGATATTGGTTGTGGTTCCAACAACTCGATAAGGTTTGCCTGATTCATTTTTGACGGGTGTTAGTTTTGTGGCCCACCATGTGGGCGACCCATTAAAGACAATTTTTTCTTCATAACTAATCGAGATGGTCTCAGAAACACATCGGAGAAAATTTTGGGTAACTTGAGCACCTTGCTCTGGGCCAAATACTTCTGCTGGAGTTCTCCCTAGGACCTCCCGTGTACACATAAGTCCGAGACATCTCTAAAACCCTTGTCATATAAGGGTTTTAGGAACACGTTAAATTCT
>JBCDAG010000057.1:0-24048 GCA_039186165.1 Cyanobacteria bacterium P01_F01_bin.53 | reverse complement strand
TTCCATTCTGGCACGACTGCCAACAACAAATGCAACAATTGATAAGCCTCAATCGCGGCAAAATCGAATATTATCTGAGGGGCCTGAGGGCTATGAAAGCTGTATTACAAGCCTTGTAGCCATTGTGTCACCCCTTCAGGGCAACACCTTCTTCTTTTGCGGATATTTTTGTGGATTTCGTATGTGCGCTGGGCTCTCTGTGGATTTTTGGCTGTGGGTTGTTGAGGGGGTGAAATTTTTGCAGCCGGGGCGGACTTAGCGTTCGAGCTCTCTAGAGAGCGCATCCCAAGTTGAAGGACCCACAATAGCATCTACGGCTAGCTGCTGGTCACGTTGGAAGGCCATAACAGCGGCCTGGGTTTGTTCTCCATAGCCGCCGTCAATTTCGCCGTCGTAATAATTAAGTGCTCTCAGCTCTCTCTGGAGCTGAGCAACAGCACCTCCTTCCGCATTGGGGCGCAGTATAGGTGGCCCTGAGGGTGCTGCCGGTTCACTAGGCGCAGGCGTTTGCGTGGGTGCCTGGGTTTGGGGGCTGGTCTGAGGTCTTGTTTGGGGCTGTGTTGGCGTGGCGGCGACGGGGGTATTCCCGACTTCCTCAGGTTTGGGGAGTAACTTTCTCCAGGTAGAGGTGCCTGTAATGCCGTCGGCAGGAATGCCTGCAGCTGTTTGAAATCGGGCAACGGCGTCTTGGGTCGCCTGGGTGTAGGTGCCATCTACGGCGCCTTGATAAAATCCCAATAGCTTGAGGGTTGCTTGCACCTGGCTAACGCTATCGCCTGTACTATTGGCGCTCAAGGTTGGATAGGCAGCCTCGGCCTGTGCTAACAGGGGTGCTGTTAGGGGTGATTCTGTGGATGGTGCGGCTGCGATACTGGGCTTTAGGGAGGCGATTAGGCTGCTTCCCAAGAGGGCAGTGACTGCGAGGATGTATCGGTTTTGGCGTTGGTACCCACGTGAATTACTGAACTGCTGCGGGTTATTGAGTGGTCTGTGAGTGCGCGATGGCCCCATTGCAAGTCTCCTCAGCCTTGTGCAAAGTGTGCTTTAAGCCATATCAATATAAACGGATACAATTCCCCGTGCCAAATAGCCTTTGTTATTTGACGGTTCTCGTTCATGGTCTGTGATGCTTGACCAAATTTTTCTATTCACAGGCATTTTCTAGGGCTTGGGCTGCCTCACCTATTTGAATTTTCTACATATGGATAATGCTGGCACTGTCGATGTCCCCAATGCCACAGCTTCGGCCTCGTCGATTTCCTTGCGCGATCGCTTCCAAGGCGCACTATTAGGCCTATGGCTGTCCCCAACGGCGATGGCCCTGAGCCTATCTAATGAATCCCCTGGTTTACCCGATCATTCAGTGCCTGATATATCAGTCGATATCTCTCGGTTAGCTTACTCCACCCTTCCGCTTAGTTTTGAATTAATGCGGGCGTTCTCTCTTGAGTCCAATCGATTTGATCAGTATCTGTCGTCTGTGGTGGGTTGTGGTGATGGGGATGACTGTGATGGGGATGACGCTGGACAGTGTCACTTGCCGTGTTGGCTAGCCTGCGTGCCTGCCCTGCTGCGTTATCACGATAGTCAGTCCCGTCGCTTGAAATGGTTAGCCCTGCATCAGCCCCATTTGGAGCTCTTGGCTGTGCGCAACAGGGTTGCTTGGGCTGTGGCCCACGAGCAGATTTTGATATTGGGCGATTTTATGGAAATCGTGCTCGGTAGAATGGCGCTAGGCATAAAGGCTGCTCCCCTGCTAAATTACTTCACTGAGTTGAGAATGCAGCGTGTCGTTGAATCCAACGATTATATGGCTGCTGTTGATTCGATAGGGTATAGTCCCGCTGATTTCACAGACGTTTTGTGGCATGCCGTTGAGTGCCCTGGTGGCTATGCCGCTGCCATGCAAGGAGCTTTCGAAAGAGCTGTGTCCAGTCATAGACAACAAGGGCTGTATAGGCAGGCATGGGATGATGTGCTTCTGACCGGTTTTGCCGCTGGGATGCTGTACGGGGCTGGCGCATTGCCCGTGTCTTGGCAAGTCGCAGGCTTTTCACATCAGTTTGGTTCAAATCAGGTTGGATTGATTCATTCCGGAATTAGCCGTCCGGAGGTTGTCGATATAGCTGGGCGTTTGTTTGAACGTTGGGTAGGTATAAGGACATCTGTTTAAGTTGGGTTATTGGCTGCCTCTAAAGCCGTTGGCTTGCGACGAAGATGTCTTGAGAAAACGGCATATTATAATGTTGACGTGATGTATTTTTTACTCCAGTACCATTCGCCACACCTTGCCGCTGGTAGCCTTGCTACAGCGGTATTTTAGGCATATCTCCGGTAGGCCCCATGAGAGTTTTCCGTCGTTTTGCCAATTGGGTTTATCAGCTGTGGTCACGGTCGTTTTTGCGGCTAAAGCGTCCAGGGCGCTACCTCCAGCGGCGCATCAATCGTAAATGCACACCCTGGGTTAATAAGGCCCAGCAATTTTTACTGTTAGAAGGTACGGCCTCGCAAAAGCCCAAGGCCGGTGCCGGTAAAAAACGTGGGAAGCGATCGCGCCTGCCCCTAGTCAAAAATTCCGTCGGCCAAGACCTGATGTCTTCTGGCCTGAATCAGCGAATTTGGTTGGTGACGTTTTTGTCGGTTTTGCTGCTCACGGCCTGCTTTGGTCAACGCTTTTACAATCAGCCGGGGTTAGATGTTCGGTCGGTGGCGACGCAGTCGCTGTATGCCCCTGACACGGCCGTTGTGGAAGACAAAAAGGAAACGGAAAACCTGCGGAATAACGTTCGCAGTGGTGCCCTGCAGGTATTGCGGATTGACCCTGACCTGACGGAAATGTCAGAGCGATCACTAGAAACTTTGCTACTCCAGGGGCGAGAGCTGAGAGACCAGGCCGGCAGTCCGCCTTTTCTGAATCTACAAACCCTGTCGAGAACCACCCAAGATTTTCTCTTTCAGGCCTCGGATTATCAATGGTTAACGGTATGGCGACTCGCTGAGATGCCGACCCTTTCGTCTGAGCAGTTAGCGGATGTCAGCCAGCCAGAGACGGAACCTGATGTTTCTGATGAGAGTGGTGATCTTGAGGATTCTGGAGACTCTGTGCCTAAGCTGCCTACTTTGGTTGGCGAACAGGTGCGATCGCTCACCCCCGATCAACTCTTTGCCCTCCAAGAACTGGTTGCCTACCGAGAGCTATCCACCATCGAAGGGCTAGACCTGCTGAAAACCCGCCTAGATAATCGCCGTCAGCAATATCGAAACGAAGCTGACGAGTTAGCGGCGGCCGCCAGCACAGACGATCAGCCCCTCTTTAACTACCGTTTGTTTGAGCTCACGGATGAGCAGTGGTACTACCTGGAAGACAGCTCCCGTCAAATTTTTAATGAAATGATGCTGCAAGGGGTGCATCCGGGGGCACCGTCTGACCTATTGCGCCGAGCGATTGAAGCGCGGGTGTCAGGGGCAACGCCAGAAGTGCGGCAGCTCACTGCCGATGTGCTCGCGGCGGCCATTTCTCCTAACCTGGAACTGGACGAAGAGCGGACCCGACTCCGTGCCCAGCAGGCGGTGGATGATATCAATCCAGTGATGGTCTCTGTACAAAAGGGCGACCTGATTGTTCGCGCTGGCGATGTGATCGATTCTTCCGACTTTGCCCTGCTAGATTATTTTGATCTGACAGGACGCTACTTCAATTGGCTGGGGCTGTGCGGTTTTAGTCTACTCGTGGCAGCAGCAGCAGCCCTATATTTGTGGGTTGACCATAACCAGGCCCACCGGTTAAACCAGCGCGATCACTTCCTGGTGCTGATGTTGTGTTTGGTGGTGTCCGTGCTGTCGGCTCTACAGGTGGTGCCGACAGTTGGTCTACCTGCGGTTGGTTTGTTGGTAGGCAGCTTTTATGGGTCAGTATTGGGTCTGACGGTGGTGGGCCTAGTAGCGCTGTTGTTGTTAATTGGTGCCCCTGTGGCTTTGACGCCTATTCTGGCAGGGGCTGCGGGCGCGATGTTAGGCACTTGGATTGCGCCCCACTTGCGATCGCGTGAAGAATTTGCCTTACTGGGCGGTTTCGTCGGTTTGGGGCAGGCCAGTGTGCACCTGATTTTGACCCTGATGCGCTCCACGGTGGCCGCGCCCTTGTGGAAAGCAATTTTTGTTGGCTCTGCGATGCATGGCCTCTACGGTATTGCCTGGAGCGTCGTGGCCTTGGGCGTTAGCCCTTACCTAGAGCACTTTTTTGATGTGGTGACCCCCATTCGCCTCGCTGAGCTGGCAAATCCTAACCGTCCCTTACTCAAGCGGTTGGCGGCGGAAGCACCAGGAACATTTCAACACACCATGTTTGTGGCGAATTTGGCGGAAGCGGCGGCCCGTGCCTTGGGGCGTAACGTGGAGCTGGTGAGAGCCGGGACGCTTTACCACGACATTGGTAAAATGCACGACCCCCAGGGCTTTATTGAAAACCAGATCGGTGGGCCGAATAAGCACGACCTGATTGACGATCCGTGGAAGAGTGCCAGCATTATTAAAAAGCACGTCACCCAGGGGCTGGTGATGGCGCGTAAGTACCGCTTGCCCAAGGCTGTGCAGGCGTTTATCCCTGAGCACCAAGGGGATATGAAAATTAGCTACTTCTACCAGCAGGCTAAAGACCGCCAAGTCAAAGAGCCTTCGTTGGTCGTGAATGCCTCGGACTTTAGCTACGATGGCCCCATTCCCCAAAGCCCGGAAACGGGCATTACCATGCTGGCGGATTCCTGTGAGGCGGCGCTGCGATCGCTGAAGCCAGAAGCTTCAATGGATGAAGCCTACGCCATGGTCGATAAAATACTGCGTGCCCGCTGGCGCAACCGGCAGCTCGTCGATAGCGGCCTTAGCCGTGACGATATGGATGTGATTGCCAGCGTGTTTATTCAGGTCTGGCAGCAGCATAATCACAAGCGGATTTCTTATCCGAAGAACGCCTTGGCCGGTAGATAGCGCTTTATAGATAGCGTATGCTTTGCTGGGTAAGTGTTTTTAGGCAAAAAAATAGGCAAAAAGCGTGATTCATCTGAATAATTTGCAGGTGACCTTTGCGGCCGGGACGCCGCTGGAAAAATCAGTATTCGATGGCTTTTCACTGACCATCCCTGCCGGAGAGTTTGTGACGGTGATTGGCAGTAATGGTGCGGGGAAGTCAACCCTGCTGAATGTGCTTAGCGGAGAGGTGAGACCTGAGCATAATCTGCAAGGCGGCCAGGTGACGATTGCCTCGCGCGATGTAACGGGATGGTCCGTGCCCCGACGGGCGGCACTGGTGTCTCGCGTGTTTCAAAATCCGCTGGCGGGCTCTTGTGCGGAGCTAAGTGTGGAAGAAAATTTGGTGCTGGCGCTCAATCGAGCCCGTCGGTTAGGCTTGCGGCCAGCGTTGAATCGTAGTGCCCGTCGGCAGTTTCGGGAGCGGCTGGCGAGTCTGGAACTGGGGTTAGAAAGTCGCTTGGGCGATCGCATGGGGCTACTCTCCGGTGGCCAGCGGCAGGCTGTGAGCCTAGTCATGGCGACTTTAGCGCCGACCCAAATTTTGTTGCTGGATGAGCACACCGCTGCCTTAGATCCGAAAACGGCGAGCTACATTTTGGCCCTGACGAAAAAGCTGGTGGCTGAGCAGCAGCTGACGACCCTCATGGTGACCCACAGTATGCAACAGGCGTTGGACTTGGGCGATCGCATTTTGATGCTGCATGAAGGGGGCATCGCTTTGGATATGGCAGGCGATGAGCGGGCGGGCCTGACGGTGAATGACTTGTTAGAGGCGTTTCAACAGTCGGGTGTGGCCAACGCTGAAGGGACTTCACAAGGTAATGCGATCGCAGATGACTCCCTGTTGTTGGGATAACAATCATCAGTCTTGTCTTATCAGCCTTGCTTTAAAGTAGTACTTATGTACTATAATTGCCGCATCGAATCACCAGGCCTCGAATCGTTAAATGAGAAAAAATATGAGAGAAACTAAAGGTTATTTGTAACAAACGGTGTCTGGGCGAACAAAATCAGTCCGAAGGGCCATGTATGGTTAGCGCCAATAGGTCTTAATGTTTAGCAACAATTGCATATTCTTTTAATATTTTTTGCCGGTAGGCTTAAGGAAATGCATGTAGTGTTAACTCCATAAGTGGTTCTGTAGCTTGCTGTGATGGTGACTGCTACTGCTTATTTTTGACAAAACCTTTTGAAGTTCATCCGCAAGGTAGAGAGGTTTACTCCTCTCATAAAAGTTATGATACTTAACATAAGGAAGCTTATCTGATTAAGTTATCGACTTTGTTAGGCATCTAGTTGGCTAGATGTTCGTCTGAACCCCTCAGGGTCTTATTTTGCAAGCAAAGGCTCCGTGCAACCGTTTTGTGGCCTTTGAGCAACCTTGTAAGGCTTTTAGTAGCTTTGGGAGCTGAAGGGGTGCTCCCACCGAAAAACGAACCTTTTAGTGCTCCACGATTTTCATATGGCTAAAGCTGCTGCCCCCTCAAAAGACCTTGTCCGTACGTATTTGAAAGAAATTGGCCGTGTGCCGCTGCTTACTCACGAGGAGGAAATTATCCTCGGCAAGCAGGTTAAAAAGTTAATGGAGCTGCTTGCTGTGCAGTCCGAGTTGGCTGAGTCATTAGGTCATGAGCCTAGCCAGTCAGAATGGGCTACTGCTGCTGAGCTCTCTGAGGCTGAATTAGAGTCAGCCGTTGCCGCTGGTGAGCGTGCTAAGCGAAAAATGGTAGAGGCGAATCTTCGCTTAGTCGTCTCTGTCGCGAAAAAGTACATTAAGCGCAATGTGGATTTGTTGGACCTGATTCAGGAAGGCACCATTGGTATGCAGCGCGGGGTAGAAAAGTTCGACCCGGCTAAGGGGTATCGCTTTAGCACCTATGCTTACTGGTGGATTCGTCAGGCGATTACAAGGGCGATCGCAGAAAAGAGTCGCACGATTCGTTTGCCGATTCACATCACTGAAAAGCTCAACAAAATTAAGAAAGCGCAGCGCCAGTTCACGCAGGCGACGGGTCGCACGCCAACGATTGCTGAAATTGCAGAAGAAACTGGCCTAACGACGAAGCAGGTGCGTGAGTACTTAGACAAGTCCCGTCAGCCGCTATCGTTAGATTTGCGGGTGGGTGACAACCAAGATACTCAGCTGAGCGATTTGTTGGAATCTGATGGTCAAACGCCAGATGATTTTGCAACGCAGAAGTCTTTGAAGCGGGACTTGAGTGTACTGCTTTCAGACCTGACGCCTCAGCAGCAGCGAGTGCTTTCCCTTCGCTTTGGCCTGGAGGATGGCAAGAATATGACGTTGGCGAAAATCGGCGCGATTTTAGAGATTAGCCGTGAACGTGTACGTCAGATTGAGCGGGAGGCATTGACGAAGTTGCGTAAGCGTCGGGGTGATATGCGTGAGTATCTGGCGGGCTAAAGTTGTTGTAGTTTGTGGTGAATCTTTTTCTCTGACACTTTCCCAACACACTTAATATTTCCCTTTGCAAAACGGGCTCTTGAAACTCCAAGAGCTCGTTTTTGTTTGAGTGACCTGTTGTATTGGACTAACCTGCTGTTTGGTTTGGTTGCTCATGTCGTAGTTTCAGTGTTGTTCCATGTGAGGTTTATCGCGAGTGCGTTCAGCCAAGTGACTTGTATGATGCTCAATTCCTGGCTATCCTTCCACGACTAGGGTGCGCTTAATCTATATATTTAAGGTCATAGGTTTTTGCGTAGCTTGCTATGACTGCTGACTCTAAGACTGCCACTCGGACTCCCTCTGCTGCTGCTTCAGAGGTCGCCCCCTCCTTTTATCCGCCCATCCAATGGCCGCTCATGGCTAGGCTCGTGCAATCGATTTCTTACCCCTTGGCACGGCAGCTCTTCAAGTTTCGGATTGCGGTATCGGAAGAGAGCGTGGGCCGGGTGCGGTCCGTGGACAATGGGCGGCTCGTGTTTGTGTGTAACCATCCCACCCTGGAAGATGGCATCACCCTGTTTGTGCTCTCCTCACGCTTAGGCCAGCTCTTTCACTACATTGTGGCCTACGAGTCTTTTAAGGGGCTGATGGGGTGGTTTATTCAGCGGCTGGGGTGCTACTCCATTCGTCGAGGGTTGGGCGATCGCGCCAGCATTAGCCAAACCCTATCCCTGCTCAAGCAGCCCCGCTGCCGATTGGTGATTTTCCCCGAAGGTGGCTGCTCCTACCAAAACGACACCATCATGCCCTTCCGCCCAGGGGCGATTCAACTGCCGATGTCCGTGCTGGCTCAGCTCGCTAAAAAAGCACCCTCCCCCGAGCAAATCCCTGACTTTTACTTAGTGCCTGTGAGCCTTAAGTATCGCTATGGCTCACCCATGGGAGGCGTGATCGACTCTACCCTTTCCAGAATGGAAGCTGAACTAAAGATCTCTGTGACTGCTGGCAATCATTCTGAAACGCCCGATAACTATCACCGGTTGCGTCAGGTGGCCCATGCTGTAATCCTTAAGCTTGAAAATGAAGCCCGTGAAAACGGGATGCCCCTGCCTGATACGGGCACCCTGAGTTGGAACGAACGCATCGAGCACCTGCGACATATCTTCATTCAAAAGTGTGAAAACCTTTTGAATATCGAGCCCAATCTCAATATGCCAATTCGTGAGCGTGTGTATAAAGTGCAGGCCCTTTTAGAAGACGTAGAAGACGTCGCCTCGGAACAGGCTACTTCAGAGGTTACTAAAAACGACCCGCCAGCCTCTAACACCCCTGAAAATCAGGGCAGTTCGCCTGTGAGTATCAACCGCAAAGAGGTGTACTGGGATACCGTACGCTTATTAAATTTTGATGCAATTTATGACGGTTATGTGGCCGAATCTCCGACGCCGGAGCGTTTTTTAGATACCCTGGTTCGCTTGGAGCGAGAGGTGTTTCACTTGGAGCATCCCCGGCCAAAAGCACCGCGCAAAGCCTGTTTTTACATTGGCGAGCCGATCAACCTAAAGTCCTACCTGAGTGACTTTCAGCGCGATCGCTCCGGCACGATTGACCGCCTGTCTGAAGAGCTGCGCCAAATTATGCAGTCTAATTTGGACCGGACATAGGCCTGCGAAGGAGTGCGCCCCAGTACGTTAGGTGGGATCTGCGTAAGTAAGATCAGGGAGAAGTATGTTCGTCTGTGATCTCGCTCCTATGTAAATGTACTCATATAATCCTATTATTCAGATAGTCTGATTCTTCACACTTTTTGTCCGGATTGTCAGAAAGAACGATTCCTGCTGTATTTGGCCTCTTGCATTCGGTGGGTGTCGTTTTTCAATGCGTACGAAAAGTTGGAGTCACGGTTGCCCCAGAATTCCTGCCTGGGCAACGTCTGAAAGTGTTTAAAGTCGTCACCGTCTTACGTCACTTGTTAGGCATTCCGTTGAATAAATAGACCGTTTAGATCGTCACTTAAATCTACCTGTCGCCTCTATGACACGCTTACCCTACAAGAAAAAGCACTGGTGGTCTCCAAACCTAGATGTGGAGTCACTTGCCTTTTGGCGGCAGTCAGAGCCCAATGAGCAAAAGCTATCGGCCTATAGCCGGGTGCGTCGTCGTTTAGAGGTCCCTCACAAGGGTGATCGCGATTTTTTAAAGCTGATCCGTCGCAAGCGTGCTCAGCCCAGTCGCCTTAATCAGCGCCTCAATACAGAGCAATTTCGCCGTCACGTACTACGTGGTGCAGTGTTGTCTACTTTTTTAGGCCTTACCTTTGGCGGTGGCCTCTGGAGTGCACTGTTTGTTAAGGAGCAAGTGACCTTTGGCGGCGTCCCTTACCGTGTTGTTCACAAGTTTTTAGAAGATCGCCCCGCTCGGGATGCTTACTTTGGTGGCGACCGTCAGGCCCTTCACGATCGCTTGAAAGATCTAGACATTGAAGCGTCTATCAAAGAGTTTTACCGAGACGATTTTCCGGATGAGAATGCCCTTGATCTGCACATTCATCAGATTATGTTCGACCGTACAGGCTATGTGGGCGAGGCCTACCAGGTCAATAACTACGGTCAGTTGAGTCCGGTTAAATACGGTGCAGAAGAACCCGAATCCTTGGACTCCTAGGTCATTTCTTAGGCCATTGTCGGTCTGTCTATTGTCGGTGTTTGGTTTCTTTGGCTATTTGTGATTAAGCCTGTTCTTGAATAGATTGCTGTAATAGATTAGTTTGATTCATCTCTTCAAGCTCAATTTTGCACATGCCATCTTCTGAAACCGACCTATCTGGCAGTTTATCGGCTGGAAAATCATTGGCGACCGCTTCACGCCTGCCTGTTCAAGTGCCGCCCGTTTTGCAGCCCGGTGACTTGCTCTGTGTGATCTCTTCTAGTGGTGGTCTTCGGGTTTCAGAGAAGTTTCAAGAAGGCCTAGACGTTTGGCGATCGCGTGGATACCGCGTGCACCTATGCGAAGGCTATGACGATCGCTGGGGTTACCTCGCGGGCAAAGATTCTAGTCGTCGCCAGCAGCTCATGAGTGCCCTGACGAATCCTGAGTGCAAAGGGATTTTGTGCTCCCGTGGAGGGTACGGTGGGACGCGCCTATTGGAAGATTGGACTTGGCCCAAGCTCAGCGCTTCTGCGCCGCCAAAATGGCTGATTGGCTTTTCGGATATTACAAGTTTGCTATGGAGCCTTAGTCGGCAAGGTATTTCAGGTGTTCATGGTCCCGTGTTGACCACGCTGGCTCAAGAGCCGCCGCGATCGCGCACGCGCCTGTTTGATTGGGTGGAGCAGCATCGGATTGCGCCGCTCTCAGGGCAAGGGTGGGCGGGGATTCCTGGTTGTGGAGGGCGTGCGACGGGCGTTCTACTGCCTGGAAATTTGTGTGTGGCGACTCACTTGCTCGGGACGCCTGCTGAGCCTGATTTAACCGATGTGATTTTGGCCTTTGAAGATGTAGGTGAAGCGCCCTATCGCTTAGATAGAATGCTGACGCAATGGCGTTCTATGGGGAAGATGGCAAAAGTTCGTGGTATTGCCCTAGGGCGATTTAGCGGGTGGGACCCAAGCCAGTCAGGCCCCACGCTGAGCATAGAAGAGGTAATGCGCGATCGCCTGGGCGATCTCAATATCCCCATTGTGTCCGACTTACCCTTTGGCCACGACGGCGAAAATGCTGCACTGCCGGTGGGTTTGCCAGTGCAGCTAGATGCTGAGAAAGGAGAGCTGTCTTGGCTCTAATCTCATGCCCTGATTCTGCGGTCTTTCTCGATGGCCTTTCTCGATGGCCTTTCTCGGCAGTCTTCTTTTGCGGTCTTAAATGATTCCAGCGGAGTCCGGGCTGTTTAGGATTGCCCATATAAAATAGGGACGTTTCTACATTATGATCGCCGTGGTCCCCCTTAAAGATGAAAACCCCATCAGTACAACACCGGTGGTCGTGTTTGTTTTGCTCGCGCTCAATATCCTGATTTTTCTGTATGAAATGTCTCTGAGTGAAGAGGCGCTACAGCAGTTTTTTAATGTGTGGGCGATTGTGCCCGCTGAGCTAACCGGGGAGCTGGCCGGGAGCGCCACAACGATGAACCCTGAATGGCTGACGCTGTTTACCTCACAGTTTTTGCACGGTGGTTTTCTCCATTTGGGGGGTAACATGCTTTACCTGTGGGTCTTTGGTAACAATATTGAAGACCAGCTAGGCCACGTGAAATTTTTAATCTTTTATCTGGCCTGTGGCGCGTTGGCAGGACTTTCCCAATGGATTTTTGAGCCCTCTTCTACGATTCCAACCTTGGGGGCCAGTGGCGCGATCGCAGGCATTATGGGGGCCTATATCATTCGCTTTCCCCGCGCCAAAATCGTCACGCTGGTGCCGCTGTTCATCATCATGACGACGTTCCGCGTCCCGGCCATCTTCTTCTTGGGCTTTTGGTTTGTACAGCAGGCCTTTTATAGTGCGCTGAGCCTGGGAGCTACGGCTGATATGGGATCGGGCGGTGTTGCTTACTTAGCTCATGCCGGTGGGTTTGTGTTTGGGGCTATTTTGGGGCCGTTATTGGGTCTTTTTGCTAAGGGGCGAGATAACTATCGGTGGTAGCTTTTATCATAAAAATAAGTCTGTGAAAAGTACGTCTGTGGAAGACGCCTTGGCCTATATAAGCCATATTTGCTCAGCTTTCGATCTGCTGTTTACGTAGATTTGCTCTTTAGTATTGTGGAGTCCATCGTTATGACAACCCGTATCGACACAGGGGTTAAGCCTGATGGGCCGATTCCCCCAGAACCTACCCCACCTGATGCAGAGAGCCCTGATACAGAGGTGTATGAAGGTCAATTTAGCACCTTTACGATTGACGAGAGCGATCGCACAGAAGTGGTCCAATACCGGGCAGGGCTGGTGGTCGCCGCAAGCAGCTTTGTAATTGCCGTCCTGTGCGTTTTCTTTGCGCCCGATGCAGCCCCTTGGGTGGCTACCGTTTGCTATGCCCTGATGTGGTGTGCTCTCGGTCTGAGCTTTTTCAAAATTCACATTTACCTGCGCCCGCTACACCGCGCCCTACAAATATTTTGGGCCATTGGTGGCCTTGCCAGTTTGGCCATCGCCGTTCTCTATCACGCGCCCCTAGCGCTCACGGCCTATCAGCAGCCGTTAACCATCTTCGGTATTGGCTTTACCTTCGCTGCCATGACCGGGTTGTTTGTGAAAGAAGCCTTTTGCTTCAATCGCCTAGAAACGAAGTTTTTGGTCGTGCTGGTGCCAGGGTTACTGCTGGGGCACATGGCAGGCCTGTTATCTGTGCAGACGGAGCAGAGCATGCTGGCCGCCTGGGCTGCACTTTTTGCCATCTTTGCCTTCCGCAAATCCATTCAGGCCATTCCTCCTGATATTGGTGACAAGAGCGTTTTTGAATACTTGGCGAACGAGCGTGCGAAAAAAGCGCAACAGCAGGCCACTTAAGCCTGATTCACCAGCAGGGTTGCGATCGCGTTAATCACATGCTGGGCGCTCCCCCGAAAAAATGAAGGATCGAGCGTGTCGACGGTGTCGCTGGCGGTGTGATAGTTCGGATTGCGGAAGTTAGCTGTATCCGTGACAAACACTGCCGGAATCCCATTGGTCCAAAAGGGCGCATGATCGCTGCGTAGCAGATCGGGAAAGATCCGAAGGCTCGGTTCTGGAATCGGTAGGGAAAGCAGTAAGGGCCAAGTGGTTTCGCCTGAGCGCATAAAGGCACTCAGCAGTTCGGTGTGGGCCTTGAGCCCGAGGACGGCCAAAAAATCCCCCGTGTCCGGTACATCGGGCAGGGGCAGACGACTTGGATAGTTTTGGCAACCGGGCGTCCGACAGGCATAGCCGACCATATCGAGAATGACTGCGCCTTTGACGCCAGCCATATATCGCGCACTTTTCGTAAAGGCAATGCTGCCTAGCAGGCCGGTATCCACCTCTGCTTGATGTTCTTCTTGATCAAAAAAGACGAGCTTTAGCGTTCTGGGTGGCGGCGTTTCTAAAGAAAAGACTTGTTCTGAAAATAGCCGAGCGGCCTCGAGGAGGGTGGCGATCGCACTGCCATTGTCATCCGCGCCTGGTGAGCCTTCTACCGTGTCGTAATGGGCACCGAGAACGATCGATCCCGCGGCCAAATCGCTGCCGGGGAGTTCAGCAATAATGTTGACGCCACGGGTCTTGCCATCGGCACTTTCATAGGGCTGTGTCTGTGGAGTTAGCCCATAGCTGATGAGTTGTTCTGAAATATATTGCCGGGCTGTGTCCTTTTGTTCGGGCGTAAATCGGGGTTGCCCTAATGCTGTGACGTAGCCCATGAGCTGCTGTTCATCTGCACTTAGGTCTAGCTCACTTAAGTCGATGGTTGTTTCTATAGCGCGGGTTGTCTCAGTTTGGGCAATGGGCTCTGGGGGCGAAAAAGCTGTGATTAGGTGGGTGACTGGATTGCCCCAGATAACCACTGACATAATCAGTGTTGCGATCGCTAAAAAAACGCCATTGCTTTTACTCATTCAGCACGTCCTGAAAAGGGCTTTTAAAGGGCTTTTATGGAGACGGACGCCATAATTCTATAGCAATCTACTTAAGTGGCATTGGTTACACCCAAAACAAAAAAAACAGCAGAGCGCCTATTGCATAACGCGTCTACTGTTTGACTGATGAGAGTCTATTCATTTAAGGGATGCTATTTAAACATCCGTTAAATGAAAACCTGTCTAGAGTTGCTGTATTGCGTGCCAGTGGACACGTCAGTTGTGATGCCCCTGTTATGCCTCGGTGGACACGACATTAGGTGGACACGACATTAGTGGACACGACATTATTTGAGTCGATCATCTACGTCTGGGCCTGTGTCTTTTTGGAGGAGCTTAGAAAGCTGTCCACGAATATCAGCTAACTGAGGGTTGTTCGTTTTAGGGACGACCACTAAGCGCACTTCAATTTCTGAGACGTTATCAATGCGGGTTGTTTTCTCCCACACCTTGCGCTCAGTATCAGACTCAGACTCATATCGGAAGGTCAAGACATTGTCTCCAACTTCCAAAATCTCAACGTTTTTGAACCAGCCGCTGCTGCTTTGGATGTATAGCCAAACACCCGGTTTGCCCACGAGTTCCCTAAGCTTCCCTTCCATTACCCCAAGTCCCAACTAGAAACTACGAAATTTAAAGGTGACTGAATCAGAAAAACTCACCTATTCAAGGAAAGATTTTTCTGGTTGTTATCTTAAATTATTTAAGAATTTTAGCACTATACGAAGTTTTGTATCGAGGGTTTTAATGTAAATCTTAAAAGAATATTAAAGAAGATTTAGCCCTTTAATCGTGAACCCAGTATTCCCAAGGGTTTTGATTTTCAATCTAAGAAAAAAAATCGTGTTGCAGGTGGCTTATATGAGTGCGGTATGTAAAGGGAGGCTCCATAGCCAATGCAATTTATAGTCAGTAAAAGGGTACTGTGAGTGGTTATTACGCCAGCTGAGATGTCAGGTGCTTAGAAAGGCCGCTCCTCAGTTTGCGGTAGGCTAAGGCCAATTCTTCCGATAGATTTTTCAGGTTTTTGTTACGTGAGTTACGTCCATGTCGGCGTTTAGGACTGTCCCTGTCAAACCCTTCATTTCTTTCCCTATGGCCTCTGAGCGCAGCTTGACCCTCACCGTATTAGGCGCAGGCGCTTGGGGCACAGCCCTGGCTAATTTGGCCCGTCTCAATGGTCACAACGTGCAGGTTTGGTCTCGGCGCAATGGGGCTCTCTTAGTAGATGCGGTTGCCGGAACCGATGTGATTTTGTCTGCCATTTCTATGAAAGGCGTTGCGGACATTGCTCAGCAGTTACAGCAGCTTTCCATTCCTGAGAAAACGATTTTAGTGACGGCGACAAAGGGTTTGGACCCCGATACGACGCAGACGCCCTCCCAGATTTTTGCGGCGATGTTTCCTGCCCATCCGGTCGCGGTGCTGTCGGGGCCTAATCTTTCTCAGGAAATTGACCGAGGGCTGCCAGCGGCAACGGTGCTCGCCTGTGCCGATCGTGATGCGGCTGAGACGGTGCAGCAAATATTTTCGTCTGAGCAATTTCGGGTATATACCAGTGCGGACCCTATGGGGGCTGAGCTGGGTGGGACGCTGAAGAATGTGGTGGCGATCGCGGTGGGTGTGTGCGATGGCCTTAACTTAGGGACCAATGCCAAGTCGGCCCTGATTACCCGCGCCCTACCTGAGGTGATTCGGGTTGGGATTCGATTGGGGGCGGCAGAGGTGGAAACCTTTTATGGGCTTAGCGGCCTGGGCGATATGTTGGCGACCTGTAGCAGTAGCTTGAGTCGTAATTACCGCGTGGGCTATGGGCTCTCTCAGGGAAAGTCGCTGGCGCAAATACTAGAAGAGTTAGGCGGGACCGCAGAAGGTGTGAATACGGCCCATGTGCTCATGGCGATCGCAAACCGTGAAAGCATTGCAGTACCTATTTCCCGCGAGGTAGATCGCTTGTTGCAAGGACGGATTACGCCTCAGCAAGCTGTCGAAGCGCTGATGGAACGTGAATTAAAGCCTGAAGCCTGTGATTTGTAGGCTTTAATCCGCCGTTTCAAGTTGTTGTTGTTCTTCTTCGATAGGAAGCGAGATTGTAAAGGTGCTTCCTTGGCCTAGGGTGGATTGGCAGTTTATTAGACCCTGATGGGTTTCGGTGACAATTTGGTGGGCGATGGATAGTCCGAGGCCGGTGCCTTTCCCGGCTGATTTGGTGGTGAATTGGCTTTCAAAAATGTGCGATCGCACATGCTCGGGCATGCCGCCTGCGTTGTCTTGAAGGGTGATGATGACCCGGTCGTTTTCGATTGCCGTTGTGATATCAATTTCTGGTGCCCCGGAGGGAGCGGTCCCTTCTTCCCAGGCATCTTCTTTCAAGACATCTTCTTCTATTGCATCAATGGCATTCGCCAAAATATTCATAAATACCTGGTTGATTTGCCCCGGATAGCATTGAATCAGCGGAATATTTCCGTAGTGTGTATGCACTGTGATGGCAGGCTGGTTGCCCGTTGCTTTGAGGCGGTGACGCAGAATTAGGAGGGTGCCATCAATGCCCTCATGAAGATTGTAGGCCTGTTTTTTGGTGGTGTCGGCGCGGGCAAAAGTGCGGAGTGATTGGCTGATGGCTTTGATGCGATCGCCACTGGTGACCATCGATTCAATCAGGTTGGGAAAATCTTCTGAAATATAGTGGAGATCGATCTCTTGCGCCTTGGCTTGGATTTTGGTGAGTTCAGTGGGTGGCAGGCTACTTTCATGCTCACTGAGTACCGCTTGCTGAAGTGCAATGTGCTCTAACAGTTGCTGACTGTATTCCTTGACGAACTTTACATTGTTGGTAATGCAGCTAATCGGGTTGTTAATTTCGTGGGCAACGCCAGCTACCAGTTCACCGAGCGTAGAGAATTTCTCACTTTTGACGACCTGCACTTTTGCTTGGTTGAGAGAGCTTTCCGCTTTGCTGAGTGCCATATTCCCAACTTCGAGCCGATTTTCGAGCTGAAGATTAAGCTGGGTGAGTTCGGCTTTCGCGGCTGCGAGCTTAAGACTTTCTGCCTCGGCAGCCTGGCGTGCCTGTCTTAAAATATTCTCGCGCTGTTGCGAGTCTATTTCCATTTCCTTACGGGTGCGCTGGGATCTATCCAATTGCTTGCGCAAAATACGATTGCTGCGAAGGAGCGACTTTAGCTCTTTTTCCATGGTTTCGATGCGTGCGCTTGTATCGGTATCTCCTATGGTGGTTGCCGTTTCTGCTGAGGGATTTTCAGCGGGTAATGAGTCAGTAGGCCGCGACATGCTTGATTATTCAGTTCCTAGTAATAAAGCGGTGAAGGTTTCGTTGTGGAAATGAGCCTTGGTTTGCTGACTAAATGGACTGATTTCTCCAAAAGAATAGAAGCCCATGCTAGGCATCTCGGCCCCTAAAAAGTTCTTGGCCAGACTGTATTCTTTTTTGACTCGGGTGCCTAACTTTTTCATGCGTGATGCGCAAGATACCATCAGTGCGGTGTTAGGCTGGCTGCCGCCATAGGCTGTGTTTGCTTTGTCGAAGGCTTCTTTGGCCGCTTGTAGGATGCTGTCGTCGTCGCAGTCTGTAAATTGAACGGTGGCCTGCTCTGGCACATGGCCGAAGAAGGTCAGGCTGCCTGCGGTGTCGCCTTCTCCACTTTTGCTCCGGACGTAAAAATTGTGGTTTTGATCTTCGAAGACCGCGAGTGCCATAGCTGCGCTGCTCCCCCCCATAAAATCGAGCTTGTCTTCCCCAAAGTAGTTGGTGTAAAACGTCGTAGCTGGCTCATCGTCAATTTTGTAGATGGTATTGCCTGCGGACTGTGTGACGATTCCTTTGCGCCCAATGGGCTGCTGTCCGGTTGCTACGCCGCAGGACACAATGAGGTTGCCAGAGAAGGTTAAAACAACAACAGAATCCCTGAGCACCTCATTGCCAAAAAACTGATAGGTTCTGGTCAATTGCCAGTCGTCGGCTGTGAGTCCACCGAAAATGGGGACGTTATGACCAGTGGCAGCGTTAAGACCGTTTTGCAGTCCCTGGGCGAGGGCGACCCCATCGACTCCCAAGCCTTCCGCTAAGGTGTAGCAAAGTTTAATACCGGCAGGGGCTTGCAGCCGTGTTGCTTGCGCGAGTGCTTGCTCTGTCGCAGCCGTTGCGTCTTGCGATACGCTGCGTCCGAGGCCTGCGGTGAAGGTGACTTCATCGGAGCAAAACAGCATGACCATTAACGAGTCTTCTTGAAAGGCCATTGCCGAAGACATCTCGCCAACACTCGTTCCGCCTACCAGTACAATGCCTGGGTAGGTTTGCTGAATGCGGGTCAAAACTTCGGCATGTTCAAAGTCAATGGCTGCAATGACGATCCCTGCCTGGGGGATATCGTCTCCGAGCGTTTCCTGGCACTGCTCTAAGACTTCTTCGATAGCACCTGTAGAGTCAGGGTCGATGCTGTGACCCACGGCTGCTTTGAACATATATAACCCTTGCCTTATCACCATGAGGCATATCATCAGTGGTTACGAGTTGATGGGGCTATCGGCCCCAACAGCCCTGATGCTATGCGTTACCTATGTTTTAATTTTGCCCAAATAATTAGCGGGAATGATTGGGCTAGGTAACTGCTTAATAAGACCTTCTTACTAGCGCGCCGCTTATGGAAGTGCTTCTTCTGTGGCCGCGCCTGTAGGTATTTGGGCGGAGTCTTCCGTCGGTATGGGAATGGTGTCTGTGGGTTCTGGGCGCGTGGGCTCTGGGCGAGATTTAAATCGGTTGATACGGTTATTGAAAAAGTTGGTGACGGCATCTTGTGCGCCATCGACGAGTTGTTCTGCGTCATCAATGAATTCTTCGGCGGCCGGGCTGGCCTGTTCTAGGGCCTGTTCAAGCGCTTGCTCTAAGACTTCTCCAGAATCCTGTTCAGTATCCTTGGCAGGAGCAGTGGTGCCAGCTGTTGCTGCATCACTGGCTGACTCACCTTTTATGACTGATTCACCTTGGACGGTGCCACCTTTTTCAGGTGCTGTCGATTTAGGCTTTAGCAATTCCACTTTTGCATCCGTAGAAGGTGCGGTGAGCACAGAGGGTAGGTCAGAAGCCTGTGGTGTGGTTTCGCTAGGTCCTTCTGCCTCCGCTGGTTTTGGTGCCGAGTTCTCTGATGTTGAGCGTTCGATGCGCTTTGGGGTTGCTGGAATGACAGGCGCGGTTTTTGCTGTGTCTGATTGTTTGAACCGGTTCAAAAATGTCTGGAATCGCTCTTGAATACTAAGGTTCTCGTCTTGTTCGATGGCTGTTGTTGGGTTTGTGGGCTCAGAAATGCCTTCAGGAGGACTGTCTTTAGGAGAACTGTCTTCAGCATCAGTGTCAGATTCGGAACGGTTATCTATTACTGATGGTGTCAACTTAGCGTCTGTCCCAGTCGTTTTTTCCTCAGGAGCTTTTGGCTCAGCCGTTTTTTCGTCAGTCGTTTTTTCATCAATCGCTTTTGACTCATTAGAGGGTGTGGTGCGCACGGTTGCTTTATCAGCATCCTTAGATAGATCAGCCTCTTCCGGTGTGAGTGTAGTGGGCTCAGTGTTTTCAAACGGTGTTGAGCGTTCGATTTGATTTGGGATCGCGGGTATGGCTGGTGCCGTTTTCTCAGTGTCTGACTGATTGAATCGTTTCAAGAATGTTTGCAGTCGATCTTGAAGGCTAGGGCTTACTCCCTGATCAGTTTGTTCGGCTGGGGCTGTCGGCTCAGAAATGCTCTCAAGCTCATCGACTGACGGTTTATCCTCTACTGGCTTGTCTTCATCAATGGACGGTTTCTCATCGATGGACGGTTTCTCATTTACATTGAAGTCTTCTACATTGAGGTCTTCAGATTTTTTGCTGGGCTCTATTGCAGTGCCCCGTGATGGTGAGGTGCCCCGTTTTTGTGTCGTCTTTGATTTTTCATTACGGTTGTTAGGAGCCTGACCATCAGATCTTGTGTGCTTATCTAAGTCGGTTTCTTGATCAAAATCGTCAAAATTACGAAACTCATTGAACAATGGGTTTGCTTCAGGCTCTGAACTAGGCGGTTGATCCGCCTTCTGTTTGATTAAAGGCTGTTGCTCCTTAGGGGGCGTGATCGTCTCTGGTTTTGTGGGTGTGTCTTCTTTTGGTTTGATGGTTCCTTTGGCTGGGACTGGTTTCGCGGATGATTCAATCTCGTTATCAGTCTGCTGATTCCGATTGGCTTCTTCCTTCGTTTTTGCCTCAGTTTTAGCTGCCTCAGTCTCAGTCTTCTTTGTTTTTTCTGATGTCTTGTCGGTGGTTGGCTGATCCACGGTTACGGGTTCATCAGAGGTTCCTGCTTCCTTGTTGGTGGCAGGTTTATTTTTGTCAGAGTTGCTAGTGGTGAGCTTTTTATCAGCAGGTTGTTGCTTTGCTGCTGAAGCTTCGCTCGGGGGCTCTGCGGGAATTTCTGCAGGAATTTCTGCGGGGATCTCCTCAACCGGCGGTTCGTAATTTGGATCGACTACTTGCCCGACTTTGCTGAGGGGAAGCTCGCCTCTGGTCATCCGTGCCAGGGAATCTCGCTGTGCGGGATCAAAATTGATAATGCGAACGGTGCTGTTAAAGGCATTTTCAATCGGGTTGCCTTCTTCATTGATGAGGGTGAGCTGTAACCAGTTGCGTCCGGGTTTGAATCCGTTGAGGTAGATGGGTTGCCACTGATCGAAGATGAAGCTCTTGCCATTGACGTCACAACGGATGCGCCAGTCGGTAAGGGTGGGATCGCTGGCGGCGATTTGATGGAGCGGGGCGTTATCGAGATGAAAATCGAGCAAGATGGGCTGTGCTCCGTAGGTGCCTTGGGGTTCGCTATAGGTGAGAGTTGGCAGTGTCGGGTTCGGGGTGTTTTCGCCTGTTTTAGCAAAAATGTGGAATGTGGTTTGGGCGTAGGCGGTTTCGTTTTTAAAGCTTTCGCCCCAAGGTTTTACGGCCAGTACTCGTAGTGTGTGGCTACCTGGGGTGAGATCAGCAAATTCTATGGACTCCTTTAGGCTATAGACACTTTTGGAGGGTTGATTATCGAGGATGACTTGTAGGTGGGGGCCAAGGCCGGTTTTTTTATCCTCATATATAGATAAGCCGCGAAGGTTTATCTTGACCTTGAGCGAGGTGTCATCGAGAACTTCGTCGGGCTTTGGAAATGCGATCGCCACCTGGGGTTGTTGGGTTGGATGTGCGATCGCATCAAGATCATCAAGGTCCAAAAAAATAGCCGGTGGCGCCACTTCACTGATGCCACCTCTGCGACTGTTCGTGAGCTGTCGAACTTCGCCCCGGTTAGGCACATCAGGCAAATTTACGACGCGAATGGATTGGGCGCGATTGACACAGCCAAATAGCACGAGGCTAAGCAGGCTGCATAGCATGATCTGCAAGGCTCGCTTTAGCCACCGCTTTCCTTTTTCTGCAACAGCGCGCGCGCCCGAAAAAGCTCCCGAAAAAGCCATATTGCTCTGATCCCAAACGTTGATGATCTCGTGTTCTTCTTGATCATATGGGACAGGTGCACTTCACTAAGGGATGTACTCGGCTCAAACTCTGAGAAAGTTATTTGAAAAAACTGAGCGGTGTCATTTGTACGGTTTTGTCTGCTCAAAAGTGCACACTCCCGCTTTACCAAAGTTTTCTGTGGTCTCGGGTTGCGAACCTGTTATTTGCTAAACAAAAATTATTGAGAAGCCATAAAAAGTTTCAATGTCTAATTTTTATCTATGGCTAATCGTTGCTTCTGTCTATTTTGGGTGCCGTTTTGAGGCCAAAAAATCATCAAAAAGTGCTGATGGCTGCCAATTGTGTCTTTTTGTTGCAAGACTTGTCGGCATCTTTTTTTGTGTAGATAGCGTGGCTCGCAACCCTTTTGCTGGCAGCATTTTCGCTGATTGAAGGTTTGTTAACTTGGCGTCGGGGCGTGTCGAAGTCGTGACTATAATACGTGAGAACATTCCTTTGTCTTGCTTGAGTTTGGGCTGATGATGCGGTTTTGAGCCTTTCTTAAAATCGTGTCATGCAAATGCGGTCTCTTAAGGGGATCCAGCCTGGCAGCTTTTCTATATCTGCCTACGGGCTGGATCACTCAAAACTCAATACAATGGACTTAGGTTACCGTTCTTTCTCTGTCTAGAGAGGAGAGTCTCCATGACAACTACCCCGCGCGAGCGGGAGGCCACCAAAGCCAAAGTAGTGGTTGATAAGAACCCGACCCCTGCTTCTTTCGAGAAGTGGGCAAAGCCAGGTCATTTTGACCGGACTTTGGCTCGGGGACCCAAAACTACCACTTGGATTTGGAACCTTCACGCCGACGCTCACGACTTCGATAGTCACACCAGTGACCTCGAGGATATTTCACGCAAAATCTTTAGTGCTCACTTCGGTCACCTAGCCGTTGTGTTCATTTGGCTTAGCGGCATGTACTTCCATGGCGCTAAGTTCTCAAACTACGAAGCCTGGATGGCTAACCCTACTGGGATTAAGCCCAGTGCTCAGGTCGTTTGGCCCGTCTTCGGTCAGGAAATCCTGAACGGTGATGTCGGCGGCGGCTTCCACGGAATTCAAATCACCTCTGGCTTATTCCAGATGTGGCGAGGTTCCGGTATCACTAACTCAACTCAGCTGTATGCCACTGCCATCGGCGGCCTGGTTATGGCAGCTTTGATGTTGTTTGCTGGTTGGTTCCACTATCACAAGGCTGCTCCCAAGTTGGAGTGGTTCCAAAATGTGGAGTCAATGCTGAACCACCACTTGGCTGGTTTGTTTGGCCTGGGTTCCCTCTCTTGGGCCGGTCACCAAATCCATGTGGCTGCACCTATCAACAAATTGTTGGACTCTGGTGTCGCTCCGCAGGACATTCCTCTGCCTCACGAGTTCTTAATGGACAAGGCTTGGATGGCAGAACTCTACCCAAGCTTTGCGCAGGGCTTGAAGCCTTTCTTCACGCTGAACTGGGCAGCTTATTCGGACTTCCTCACCTTCAAAGGTGGTTTGAATCCGACAACGGGTGGTCTGTGGTTGACTGACCAAGCTCACCATCACCTAGCGATTGCTGTGATGTTCTTGGTGGCTGGTCATATGTACCGCACTAACTGGGGAATTGGTCACAGCCTCAAGGAAGTTCTGGAGGGTCAGAAAGGTGATCCGCTTCTCTTTGGTGGTGAAGGGCACGTTGGCCTGTTTGAGTTCTTGACGAATTCTTGGCATGCGCAGCTTTCTATTAACCTCGCTATTGGTGGCTCCGTCACAATTATTGTGGCTCAGCATATGTATGCAATGCCGCCATACCCTTACATCGCGACTGACTACATGACACAGCTTGGTCTGTTTACCCACCATATGTGGATTGGCGGATTCTTGATTGTGGGCGCTGCGGCTCACGCTGCAATTGCTATGGTTCGTGACTACGATCCTGCTCAGCATGTAAATAACGCGCTTGACCGTGTGCTACGTGTTCGCGATGCCATTATTTCTCACCTTAATTGGGTTTGTATTTGGCTAGGCTTCCATAGCTTTGGTCTCTACATTCACAACGACACCATGCAAGCATTGGGTCGTCCCCAAGACATGTTCTCGGATACGGCGATTCAGCTTCAGCCCATCTTTGCTCAGTGGATTCAGGGGTTGCATACCGCAGCAGCATCTGCGGCAGGTACCGCGCCCGGGGCATTGGCACCCGCGAGTGTCGCCTTTGGTGGTGACATGGTTGCTGTCGGTGGCAAGGTTGCGATGATGCCTATTCCGTTGGGAACGGCAGACTTCATGGTTCACCATATCCACGCATTTACGATCCATGTAACTGCGCTGATTTTGCTTAAGGGCGTGCTGTATGCTCGGAGCTCGCGCCTAATCCCTGATAAGAGTGAATTGGGCTTCCGCTTCCCTTGTGATGGTCCTGGTCGTGGTGGTACCTGCCAAGTCTCTGCTTGGGATCACGTATTCTTAGGTCTGTTCTGGATGTACAACACCATCTCGGTTGTGATTTTCCACTTCAGTTGGAA
>JBCDAG010000056.1:0-24166 GCA_039186165.1 Cyanobacteria bacterium P01_F01_bin.53 | reverse complement strand
TCGCCACCAAACTCGCCCCCCGCCTGATCGAAATCCGCCGCCACCTCCACGCTCACCCCGAACTCAGCGGCCAAGAATACAAAACCGCCGCCTACGTCTCCGGCATCCTCGCCTCCTGCGGCTACCACGTCCAAGAAATGGTCGGCAAAACCGGCGTCGTCGCCGAACTCCCTGGCGCAGCTGAGCCCAATGACAACATCCTCGCCATCCGCACCGACATGGACGCCCTCCCCATCGCCGAAAAAACCGACCTGCCCTTTATCTCCAAAAGCCCCGGCATCATGCACGCCTGCGGCCACGATGCCCACACCACCGTTGGCCTCGGCACCGCCATGATTCTCGCTGAACTCACCCAAGCCAACGACACCCCCTTCCCCAGCACCACCCGCTTCCTCTTCCAACCCGCCGAAGAAACCGCCCAAGGGGCAAAATGGATGATCGAAGACGGTGTGATGGAAGACGTCGCCGCCATCTTCGGCGTGCATACCTTTCCCTCCATTCCCGCAGGCGTGATCGGCCTGCGCCAAGGCCCCCTCACCGCCGCTGCCGACGATCTTGAAATTGTCATCTCCGGTGAATCCGGCCACGGCGCTCGTCCCCACGAAGCCACCGATGCCATCTGGATTGCCGCCCAGGTGATCACCCAGCTCCAGCAGTCCATCAGCCGCACTATCAATCCACTACACCCAGCAGTGATTACCATCGGCAAAATTTCCGGTGGCCGCGCCGCCAATGTGATTGCCGATCAGGTGACGCTGACCGGTACGGTGCGATCGCTCCACGCCGACACCCACGCCATGCTCCCCGAGTGGATAGAGCGTATCGCCACCGACATTTGCCAGCTCCACGGCGCCACCTGCAAAGTCACCTACACCCGCCGCTGCGCCTCCGTCCTCAATAATCCTGATCTCACCAATCTAGTGGCCAACTGCGCCAGCGAAGCCCTCGGCAAAGATCGCATTCAATGGATAGCCGATGCCTCCATGGGAGCAGAAGACTTCGCCAACTACACCGACATTGCCCCGGGCACCATGTTTCGCCTCGGCGTTGGCTTTGCCGACAAGCTCAACCACCCCCTCCACCACGCCCAATTCGAAATCGACGAAAACGCTCTGATCACAGGCGTGATTACCATGGCCTACAGCACCTACCGTTACTGGCAAACTCAAAAAGTCTAAGCCAGCATCCCGAGCTTCAAAAACTTCAATATTTCCTTAAGACTTCGGCACGAGAAAACCGCCCAAAAATCGCTAGAAAAACCGTCAGGCAAAATCGCCAGAACGGCAAAATACAGCTTATCAACAGAAAAAATCAGGAAGAATAGCGAGAAAATAATCCTCATTCAAAATATCCTCCTTAGAATGTTAAATAAGTTACAGATATTCTTCTTTTAATACAGACAGCCACTACATTTTTAGTGTTGCAATACTTTTATCGTCAAGTAAGGACCATGGAAACGCCATGACTTTCTTTCAACGCAGCCGTCGCTGGCTTACTGCTCTTGCGCTTGTGCTGCTGCTCACCGTCTCCACTACAGCTTGTTCAACGGCGACAACAACAGCACCCGCCGGTAGTTCCGTCAGCTATAGCCAGCTAGAAAGAGGCAATTCCGCCAAAGGCCAAGAATACGGCGACTGGGTTGTTGGCGCTGCCAAAGGGCTTATTTCTGATGCCTATGTTCGCGACAACAATAAGCTGGGTGTCGTCATTTCAAGCGACGTAGAACCTGGTGATGTAAAAGAACTTTCAAAATCACTGCTCTTGGGTTTT
The DNA here is from genome assembly GCA_039186165.1 of Cyanobacteria bacterium P01_F01_bin.53. Lineage (GTDB taxonomy): Bacteria > Cyanobacteriota > Cyanobacteriia > Phormidesmidales > Phormidesmidaceae > Phormidesmis. The sequence continues at coordinate 22,396 of JBCDAG010000056.1, read as the reverse complement.
CGCCAAAGTTTCCCCAACAAAGATCTTCAGGTTTTAATGTACGCCCCTGATAAGGAGCTGATTCTCACAGCGGACTACGACGTGCAATCAGGCGAAGTCGTTTACGAAACTCCTAGCTAAGTAAGCAAACAAATTTTTACAAGATTCTTGCTTTCGTAGCCGCCTTACACAGTCAGAACAACGCAACCAACTTACCTAATTTTGGAGTGTGCCCCCATGACAACCAGCGATCAGTACAAAAAAGAGATCATGAAGGATCTGGCCGCCGGGAATAAGGAAATTCTTGAGCCCAATGGTAACGATGCCCTTGGCGAAAAGTACAGCAGCTTCGATGACTTTGCCGATCGATCTTCCCGCGATGAGCGCCATGGCCTAATTAAGCGCTCCTTCCATCCTGAGAACGTGCCAGCGGCTCAGATGGATCCGGAACTCAAAGCCGCCATCGAAAAAATTAAGCCCAATGAGCGCGATGACGTGGCTCGCGAGTTCTTCAAGCACCTCAAAGAGCGCGGCCTCAGTGAAAAAGACCTGGAAAAGCAGCTCGGCCTCTCCACTCACAGTGCTCGCAAAATGAACGCTGACGATGTGGGCAAGCTCGCGTCTTTTGCCTACACCGCCCACCCCGACATTTTTCAAGAAGTGCTGGCTGACCAGCCAGCCATTTTGAAGTTTTTAAGCAATCCCTTGGTGGGTGCGGCTATTGGCGCGATCGCCTCCAAATGGCTGAGTAAATAAGAGGCTACGCTAGTAGACATCTGTAATAAAGAGGACACGGAATAGGCTTATTTACTAGAAAAATCCACCTATAGGCCTACTTAAGTTGACCTAAAAAGGTGCCTTCGGGCACCTTTTTTTATTGTCGAGCGGGGGTAAGCTTTAATAGTGAGTATTTTTTGATTCATTCAGCCTTATGACCCGTTTTGCCAACCCAGCATCCAACCCATTCGATCCACTCTTCGATCCGTTGGTGTTGGCAGGCAACCTTGCCGGAGCCCTCGGGCTGGCCGCGATCGCCTACGGTGGTACCTGCTTAGCCCTCTACTACTTTCAAAGAAAGCTCATTTTCAAGCCCCAGCGCACTATCCTGAATACCCCTGCCGATATCGGCATTCCTTACGAAGATGTGTGGATTTCAGTGAATGATTCAGAGAGCGGCGGTGACGGTGGCCCTGGCCATGACGCTGGCCATGATACTGGCAAACTGCACGGCTGGTGGTTACCCAATCCAGAGAGCGACCAAACCCTGCTCTTTTTCCATGGCAACTACGGCAATATTAGCCATAACCTCAAGCGCATCCATTTCCATCGCAATCTGGGATTTTCGGTACTCGCCATCGACTATCGCGGCTATGGGCAAAGCATCGGCACCGATGCCCAAGGGCAAGCGCCCACCGAGCAAACGACCTACACCGATGCCAGCGCAGCTTGGCACTACCTGACAAAAGAGCGCAACATTGCACCGAAAAACATCACCGTCTGTGGCCATTCACTCGGCGGTGCGATCGCCATCAACCTTGCGATCCAACACCCACATATGGCTCGCCTCATCGTCAAAAGCTCCTTCACCACTATGAAAGACGCCGTCCTCGCCAAGGAGATCTACAGCCTGTTCCCCGTGGAACTAATGCTGACAGAAATTTTCGATTCTTTAGGCAAGGTCAAGCAGCTTCAGGTGCCCGTGCTGTATGTCCATGGCGCAGAAGATCCAGATGTGCCCGCACACATGAGCCAAAGCTTATACGAAGCCTCTCCCGAACCCAAGCAACTCTGGCTAGCACCCGATGCAGATCACAACAATGTGAGCGCCCTGCAGGGTGACTCCTACGGCAAAGTGGTGCGCTCCTTTTGCCGAGGCCTTCAGTTGCAGCCCTCCTAACCCATATGCCTCCTTCCTTTTATGCCCCCTTTTCTTAAGGAGCTGTTTACGGATCTGCTCGCGTTCTTTGTCCGCTTTCTGAACCCACCGAAGCAGCCTAAAAAGCCCTCATCTTCCTCACCGCCATCTTCACTGCCATCCTCAACAGATTTTTCAGCGACCACGACGCACACAAATTCTGTTGCCAACCCCCTCTCAGCCACCGACCAGCAAGCAGCCCAACTACAAAAAGAAATTCGGGACGGTCGGAAATTTACCTTAGCCGAAGCCATCGGTCGTGAAGGCGGCAGCTTTATGAAAGGCGAATCCGCTATTCCTCGGCCACTGCGGGCAAAAAACACCATCAATCAGTTCATCACTGAACACCTCACTAATCCCAGCAGCGCCCTTTCTACAACGCTGCAAACCTGGACTAACAATGATATTCGGATCATGAGCCAGCTGGATACACCGCTAGTGGCCCTATCGCAAATTCTTGAGAGCACCCTGACTGAGCCCACCGCGTTTTGTGAATTTGCCCGGCAGGTTGCGATCGCCCAAAGTCAGCTCACAGGCGACCGCCCCTATTTTCAAACCCTGAATGGCAAAGCTCATCCCGAAGCGGATTACACCCATGAGTCCATCCAGGGTGAACTCTCCCAGCTACTAAAAACACTTGAAGACGATGCCTGTGCACCTTAGGGTTAGCGGCTTAGGGCGCTGGCACCGATGCTAGCTCAGCCTGTTTGGCTTTCGGGGTGCCATACAACGTATCTCGCTGCCGAGCCGGACGACCTATAGATGCGATCGCCCCGACCAAATCTGCCTCACTCTGACAGGTGCCCCCCGTAGCCCCCGCCATGGAAGTAATGTGTTCCTCCATCAAAATGCCACCGATATCATTGCACCCCCATCGCAGCGCCTCTGTTGCGCCATCCAGCCCCAGCTTCACCCAACTGGGCTGATGGTTCACAATCCAATTACCCAAAAAGATTCTCGCAACCGCTGTTAACAACAGCGCATCTTCTAGCACCGGCTGATCGCGCCCTACCCGACGACGTAAGGGCTTAGGCGCCTCTTGCCCCACAAACGGCAACAAAATAAACTCTGAAATGCTTGGGTATCCCGCCGCTAACGACTGCTGTTGTAATTTCCTCAACAAATTCAAATGAACAACCTGTTGTTCAATCGTCTCAATGTGCCCTGACAGCATCGTGCTTGTTGTCGGCAATCCAACCTTATGGGCCAATCCAACAATCTCCAACCATTCAGTCGCCGTTGTTTTTTCGGGGCACAATATCCGCCGCACGCTGTCATCGAGCACTTCTGCGGCGGTCCCTGGCAACGAACCGACCCCGGCATCTCGCAGCGCTATCAGCACCGCCTCCAGACTCAGGCCATCTTCCCGCGCAATAAACTGCACCTCCTGCGGTGAAAAGGCATGAACATGCAAATCAGGGGAAGCGGCTTTAATCGTTTCTACCAGCTTGCAGTAGTACGCCAAAGACGTGCCCTCAATTTTGGCCTCTGGGTTGAGCCCACCCTGCATGCACACTTCTGTTGCACCTAATGCTGCGGCCTCGGTTGCTTTTTCTAAAATGCCGCTCCAGTCCACCCAATACGCGCCGTCCTGATCCGCATCACGGCGAAACGCGCAAAAGCTACAGTGCTGCTCACAGATATTGGTGTAGTTGATATTGCGATTGAGTACATAGGTGACCGTATCACCCGATTGGCACTGCCTGAGCATGTCTGCCGTTTGGCGAATAGCTTCTTTTTCAGCGGCACTATTGGCCTTGAGGAGGGTGACACCGTCCTCAATGGAAATGTCTGCACCGGCGATCGCTCGCGCTAAAATCTGTTCAATGGCCACCCTTTACTTCCTACTACTTGAACCGCATCAACCATCCTTGCATCCCACTAATAGCTTAACTTCTGACGGCACCCGCCCGCCAATCGCACTCACAAGATAAAACAAACCAAAAGCAACAAACCACGCCCCAAAGAGCGTTTTGAAAGGCGCTGACAACCAGGAGCAAATGGCCGAAACACGCACCTTAGCGTTGCCCAATCGTATTGATAAACGCAGGCCGCTCAGCCAGACGATCGAGATAGCTGGCAATGGCAGGATAGTCGGCTAAATCTAATGACGTTAAAAACGTGGCGTAGTAAAGGTATGACCCGACAGCCACATCTGCCGCTGTCAGCTCTGAACCCAGCATAAAAGGTTGTTGGGAAAGCACATCGTTTATGGGCGTGAGCAATCTAGACAATTCTTGCGGTCGCTGTTCTTCACGGAACAGCTCTCTGCCCAAGGTAGCATTCGCAAAAATCACCCACTGGTTGATGAGCGCCCGGTCTTCGAGCGCTGCGGGCATCGCTCCATGCTTATCAGCCAAATACAGTAGGATGGCCCCCGACTCCCACAAATTAAAATCTCCATCCACAATGACAGGCACCTTACCAATCGGATTAATCGCCAAGTAGTCAGGTTGGCGGTGCTCTTCTGCCTGCAGGTCTAAGGAAACATACTCGTAGGGCACATCGAGTTCTTCCAAGTACCACTGAACGAGCGGGGTCCTGGTTCGTGGCCCACCATAAAGCTGCAAAACAGCCTCACCCTGGGGCAAGTCAGTTTGGGCCAATTGCACCTGAGCGGCAGCATGGGGCCTCAGGTGATGCGAGCCGTCTTGCGCGATCGCTGGCGTAGGGATTGCCAGCACGGCCAAAAGCAGCACAGTAGTTTCTTTGAGGAAAAAAGATGGGGGCATGCTGTTTATGAATAACTCAAAGGCAGTTGACTGCCCTCAAGTTTAACAGTTGCTAATGCTGGCACCTATAGGCGTTGGCCGCTTAGCTCACTCACAAATATGATGACCAGACATGATGGTGGCGACCCAGGATGAACGGTAGGCTAAGCATAAGCGCCCCAGAAAAAGAAAAAGCATCAAAAAGGCTCCAAAGGTAAACCCTTGAAGCAGTCAAAAAGTAAAAAAAAGACGGACAGTGCCTAAGCACCTATCCGCCCCTAGTCTTCGTTTTTCGTCTCTCGACACTCAAAAGTTGAAAGTTGAAATAGCCTCTCTTACATGACGACAGGCACGTCGGCTACATCTGCCAGGCCTACCGCTTCTAAGAGTTCGAACCAATGACCCGCGATCGCCTCATCGGCTTGTCCTACCTGTAATGACGCTAGCTGTGAAGCCGTGTCGTACCAAATACCATTGGCACCCAACGCTTCAATATCTGATAGCCCACTGCCTTCGGCCAAAGCTGTCGCCAGCGCAGAGGTCGGCGCAATTCGCTTCACCCAACCATCCACAAAGGGACTTGCAGGACTGAGCACATCGTCCAGCTTGAGCGCAACGTACCACTGGTAGTTTTCATCGATAGCCAGCTCAGGCGCGTCTGCGGGCATTTCAATCGCCACGACACCACCGTTACTCGGCGTCACCACTGACATCTGATACACCAACGCCTTCGCCTCATCCTTGAGGCTAAAAATAGCTTCACTGGCATCCGACGCCGGGACATAGACCAAAATGGTGGGTCTCGCTTCTAAGGTTGTTCCATAGAAGCTGTCGGGTGTAATTGCCAACATGGAAGCAGCCGCCGCACCCGCAGGCGCATAAGCCGTCGCACCATAGGCATTACTCCGGGAAACCCCGTTTAAAGAAGTCGCACCAGAAGTCGCACCATCGTCGGTGGCCGTAAACATGCCACTGCGAGAAGCCCCGCTGGACATCCCACCTTGGGGCGCAGCATTTTCAGGCGGGGGTGCGAAGAAAGCACCACGAGACGCGCCACCGCTCGATTCCACAGGAGCCGCATTTTCAGGGGGTGGCGTAAAGAAAGCACCGCGAGAAGCACCGCCCGTAGAGCTTGTAGGGGCAACACTTTCAGGGGGTGGCGTAAAGAGTCCGCTACGGGATGCACCACCGCTCGATTGCTGAGGAGCGGCGTTATCAGACGGGGGCGTAAAAAAGCTGCCGCGAGACGCGCCACCGCTCGATTGCCGGGGCGCGGCATTATCAGATGGGGGTTCAAAAAGAACGGCATTAGCAGCTCCTGTCGGCCCTCCAACCGTTCCCAGGACCAGGGCCACTACGCCCAAAGTACCTGCAAACCAATTTTGTTTCATGGCTGGTTCCTTAATTTTCTTTAGCAAAAGCAGTTGTTCTCAACACATATCCGACTGCCTTTTTATCTTTTTGACTCCTCAATAGAGACACTATTGATAAACCATGCAGCCTATATCGTATGAAGCATGGCTGTCCCTTGTGCTCGGTAGTCCTTCGAAGGTTTGTATAAAGCTTTGAAACCGGGCTAGGGAAACTACTTAACTGGCTCGTCTTGACTGGCCCGTCTTAACTGGCTTGTCTTAATTGGCTCGTTAACGCCAGTTGCCAACCAACGTGTAGGCAGACCAGAAGAATGGATCGCTGTAGCTGAGATCTTCTAGCAGGGTTAGCTGCGCCTGTCTGAGGGCTTCGGCCTTACTCATGCCCGATTCACTAATGCCTTCGTAGAGCGATCGCATAAGCTTGGCGGCGGCTTGGTCCTTCACCGGCCATAGCGTTGCCACCGTGGATCTGGCCCCTGATTGCACCGCTAAGCCCGCAAGCCCTAACACGGCCCGGTCGTCCCCAGAAGCCGTGTCGCAAGCGCTGAGTACGAGCAATTCAATAGCACTCGATTGGCCGCGAGTTTGAAGAATTTCAGAGAGTTCTTTGACGCTCAAGCGGCCCTCCCATGTAGAGAGAAACGTATCTTCCAAGCGGGAGCTAAATTGTCCGTGGGTGGCTAGGTGAACAATATTTGCAGAGCTGTTTTTCACATTCCGGGCCAGGCCCTCACTTGTGAATTCTTCATTGAAGAGCGTTTCGGACGTCACCAAGTTGCCAATGTCCTCAATTTCAGCTTCCACCGCAGGCAAGGCGCTGAGACCGTTTCGGGCTTCACTAATGCCCCCAACAACAGCGTCGGGTGTAATTTGATCGAGCGATCGCGAACTCATAAGCTGTAGCCCCGGAGAGAGCGCGACAGCATACTTCTCAATCAAATACTGCTCGCCATCGTAAAGGGCCGCCATCGGCACATTGCGCAACAGCCCATCAAGGACAAATACCATGGTTTCAGTTTCAGCAATCAGCGCACTGTTTTCAGCCGGGCGCACGAGCCAGTCATACACTTGTTCAGAGAGTTCTAGACGCTCTTTATTATCTGAAACCGGGTGAATGGCACTCAACAATTCACTGAGGGTGTCTTCTACTTTTTCAGCACTAATGGCGGTTTCGTAATACTCCAAGGGCTGCCCGGCGGTAGAGGCAATCACCGCGAGCCGGTTTGGCAAAATAATCGGATAAATAATGGCCGCTTGGGTATCGACCTGATCGATCTGTTCTGACTCAACATCGATACAGGCTTCTTGGAAAAAGTTATCTAGCTCGGCTAGCTGTAGGGCCTCGATCACCTCACGGGCTTTGGATAAGTTTTTTTGGCTCGGTTGAGCGGAGCCTTTTGTCCCGATACCTTGACTGTCACCCTCCAGTAACAAACTCACCAGCTCCCGATAGATAGGCTCAACATTTTCCCTAAACGAGAACTGAACATCGGGGTCAATCGCAACCAAGTCACTGCGTAGCGCCTGCAAAGAATCCACAGCTTCGCTGTAGGCCTCAATCGCCTCAGGCGTTTTGTTTTGTTCTTTTAAAATGCGGCCTAGCTGCCAGGCAGACTGAGAGGCAATATCATCTGCGCCAATGGTTCGGGCAATGTCTAAGGACTGCTCAGTCAGCATCGAGGCATCTGACCACTGCTGAGTTTGCATGTAGAGTGCGCCCCACTGGTTTAGGGCATAGGCCTCAGCCGAGGGATCGTCCAGCGTTTTGGCTGACTGTACGGCGGTGGCTAAAAGCTGGTTTAGGTTTTCAATGGAAACGGTTTGGTTTAACTGTCCTGCTCGCGCCAGGTTGGCACTTAAATTAACAGTGCCGTAAACGGTCAACCGGCTGGATGGCAGGCTCTCCAGCTGGGTCATAATTTCTTTTGCACTCTGGGCAATGTTGTTGGCCTGGGCGTTTTCTACAAAGAATCGCAACCGGCTCAAATCAGCCTGGAGCCTGTCCGTTGGATTCCGCGCCGCAGCTTTCGCCTGATCGAACATTGCCAGGGTTGCAGCAGGATCTCCCCAGTCATCGGCGGTTCTACCAATGCTGAGGTAGGTGGCACTTAGTTCGTTGGTGGCATTGATGTCGATGGCAATATTGGCGCTTTCAAATAAAGCGGCCCGACTGGCTGAAAGATCGCCCAGAACCTGAAGGGCGGTGCCGAGGGTTCGCAGGCCATTGACCTTGAGTTCAGAGTCAGGCATTGTGCTGAGTTGCTGTGCGATCGCCTCTAGCTGCTGGCGCGATCGCCGATAAAACCCCAAGCTCTGCAAGGCCTGGGCTTGGTTAATCTGGCTACCGAGAACCCCCGAATCATCGTCAGCTTGCTGATAAAAGGCCTCCGCCTGTTGCCAAATGTCCAAAGCAGATTCCGCCTGGCCCAAGTGGTACTCCAGGCCCGCCTTAGTATTTAAGACCTGAGCCCACAACACAGGACTCACTTCACCCGTTTGATCATTCTCCAAGAATTCAATACTTTGGGTGACTGCCGCCGTGGCCTGCTCCCATTGGTTCAGCTCTTGATAAGCCAACGACAAATAACTCAAAACAGCTGCCTGTGTTAAAAGCTCATTACGGCGCGCTGCCTCGTCGCTGGCCGTTTGCCATGCCGTGACGGCGGCGGCATATTGACCAGCACCGTACTGTTGTCGGCCTCGTTCAATTAAGTCTGAAGTATCGGCTGCGGCCCTCTCTGAACTCATATCTGAGCTGTTAAGCGCCACCGTTGCCAGTGCTGTTGAGGAGAGTTGAATCACGTCAGGCATCGCTACCGTTGCTGGGACCATATCCACAACCAACCCGGATCCTAATGCACCTACCAACACCAATTTCCAGGCGTCTTTCATGACAACTCACCACTTGCTATTACCCGCCAGAATGCCCCTGCCGATGACACCAACGACATACTGGGTCGCATTCCCGCAGAACCACGGATAGCCCTTAAGGCCTAGATCTCAGACCGGTAGCTGATAGCTAAATAGCTGGTAGCTGATGATTCAGCCGGGCACGTCATCACTGGCTAAGGGATAGGCCAATCCCCACTAGAGAGATAAACGCCACCGAGCGATCGCACCTTTTCCAGGCTCATCCGATATCCCCAAGCCGCCTGCAATAGCTCATCATCTAGGCCAAATACGGGCAGTTTGCACCGAACATACTCATTGGCCTCAGCGGGGTTTTCCTCGCAATACCCTTCCAGCACATCCAATCGGTGCAAAATGTCATCACAAATCGCCTGCGGCTGAGAAAACTTAAGCAAATAGCCCTTTACCCAGTCCGCCCCCACCGTCATGGCCGGATAGCCCAACTGCGGAAAATCGAACAGTCGCCCCTTTACCATCCCTGGAATCGCTTCCGTCAAATAGGTGTCGCAATAGCGACGGTGGTAGCGTCCGCCTGGCTTGAGGGTGCCATAGGTAAAAACAGACAGCCCTGCCTCCCCAGCATTCACCTTATCCATTGCTCCGTTCACTGTTCCGTCCATCGCTTCGTATCCATTCCGACACAAAAGAGCGATTCAGCCGATTCATTCCAAACGAAATGCCCTGAAATTCCCTTTCACCCACTAAAATACAACCTGAAGTAATGACCGAAATTTAAGGAATACAAGCGGCGTGGAATTGAAATATAGCCCAGCAGACATTGAAGCCAAGTGGCAAACGTACTGGGCCGACAAGAAACTAGATAAAACCGCTGAGGGCACTGGGGAAAAGAAATTCTACGCCCTTTCCATGTTCCCCTATCCCTCGGGCGACCTGCACATGGGCCATGTGCGCAACTACACCATTACTGACGTGGTTGCCCGCGTTCGTCGCATGCAGGGCTACCGGGTGCTGCACCCGATGGGCTGGGACGCCTTTGGCCTACCGGCTGAAAATGCCGCCATCAAGCGAGGCGTACCCCCCGCCGAATGGACCCTCAAAAACATCGCCCAAATGCGCGAGCAGCTCAAAGCCCTCGGCCTCTCCTACGACTGGGACCGGGAAGTGGCCACCTGCTTGCCAAACTACTACCGCTGGACCCAGTGGATCTTTTTACAATTTTTTGAATCGGGCTTGGCGTATCAAAAGGAAGCCGCCGTTAACTGGGACCCGATTGATCAAACCGTACTTGCCAACGAGCAAGTTGATAGCGAAGGTCGCTCCTGGCGCTCCGGTGCCAAAGTAGAGCGCAAATTGCTCCGCCAGTGGTTCTTTAAAATTACCGATTACGCCGATCAGCTGCTCACCGACTTGGACAAGCTACCTGGCTGGCCTGATCGGGTAAAAACCATGCAAGCCAACTGGATTGGTAAATCCACAGGGGCGCAGGTCACCTTTAAAACTGAAGCGGGTGATGACTTGGTAGTGTTTACCACTCGCCCCGATACCCTATGGGGTGCCACCTTCATGGTGGTGTCGCCTGAGCATCCCCTCATGGAAAAGCTCACCACCGCTAAGCAAGCAAAGGCCGTAAAGGCCTATCAAACGGCGGCGGCTAATCTCAGCACGATTGATCGCACCGCTGAAGGCCGAGAGAAAACTGGCGTGTGGACGGGGAGCTATGCCATTAATCCGGTGAATGACGAGAAGGTGCCCATTTGGACCGCTGACTACGTGATGATGGACTACGGCACTGGGGCGATTATGGCCGTGCCCGCCCATGACCAGCGAGACTTTGAATTTGCCCGTAAGTTTGAGCTGCCGGTAAAAGTGGTTGTTCAACCTGAGGGTGAAGCTTTGGATGGGGACACCATGGACGCGGCCTACCCTGGTGGCGGTGTGATGGTGAATTCGGGTCCGTTGGATGGGACACCGGCTGGGAAAGGGAAGAAGAAGAGTGTGGGCGTAGCAATCGCACACCTTGAAAAGAACGCCCTCGGACAAGGCACCACCAACTATCGCCTGCGGGACTGGCTCGTTTCCCGTCAGCGCTATTGGGGCGCACCGATTCCCATTATTCACTGTGCTAAGTGCGGCACGGTACCGGTGCCGGAAGCCGATCTTCCTGTGAAGCTACCCGAGAATGCTGAATTCTCCGGGAAAAACGTGGCGTCTCTCGCCAAGTTTGATGACTGGGTGAGGGTACCTTGCCCAAGCTGTGGTGACGAAGCCAAACGTGAAACCGATACCATGGACACCTTTTTGGATTCGTCCTGGTACTTCTTGCGCTACGCCGATGCCAATAATGAAGAGATTGTTTTCTCGAAAGATCGTGTCAATGACTGGCTGCCAGTGGATCAGTACGTGGGCGGCATTGAGCATGCGATTTTGCACCTGCTATATTCCCGGTTTTTCACGAAGGTATTGCGCGATCGCGGCCTCCTAAACTTTGACGAGCCCTTCCAACGCCTGCTCACCCAGGGCATGGTGCAAGCCATCACCTACAAAAACAAAGACGGCCAGTTCATTGTTCCTGAAAAAATTGCCGACTTAGATAATCCTAAGGATCCTGACACAGGCGAAGCCTTGAAAGTCTCCTATGAGAAAATGTCTAAGTCCAAATTTAACGGCGTGCCGCCTTCACAGGTGTTGGGTAAGTACGGTGCAGACACGGCCCGTATGTTTATTCTCTTTAAGGCACCGCCAGAGAAAGACCTAGAGTGGGATGACGCCGACGTAGAAGGGCAGTTTCGCTTCCTCAACAGAGTGTGGCGGGCGGTGATGGCTTTTGCTGAGTCCGATAGCGTTAGCGCTGTTAAAGACATCGCCAAGATAGACCACGGCAAGCTCAGCAAGGAAGAAAAAAACTTGCGCCGGGCGACCCATACTGCTATCAAGGAAATCACCGAAGACATTGAAGGCGATTACCAGTTCAACACGGCTGTCTCTGAGCTGATGAAGCTCAGCAATGCCCTCAACGACACCAAAGATAAAACGACACCCGCCTTTGCTGAAGGCATTTGCACCTTAGTGAAACTGATTGCGCCGTTTGCGCCCCATATTGCAGATGAGCTTTGGGAGCAGTTGAAAGTTACTGAGGATGAGTCGATCCATCAGCAGGCTTGGCCTGAGCTGGCCGAGGAAGCCTTGGTGGCCGATGAAATCACCCTGGTGATTCAGGTAATGGGTAAAACCAGGGGGACGCTACAAGTGCCTGCTGGCGCGGATAAAGCGGCCCTAGAAACCTATGCCCGTGAGTCGGACGTGGCCCAAAAGTACCTAGAAGGCAAAACCATCAAAAAAGTGATTGTGGTGCCGGGCAAGCTAGTGAATTTTGTTGCCATGTAGTGTTGCCATGTAGTGTCGCCATGTAGTTTTTTCACCGTGTTACGTTGCTTCGCCCTGTAGTGTGGCGATGTCGTGACACGGTGACCCTCAAAACGATGACAATTTTGTCACGTCTATGGGGTAATGCAGGGGCAGTGCGGGCTGTATCATCCCTCTGCATTGCCCTTATATCACTTTGGGTTGATGTGAGCTGAGGGTGTGCAAGGTCGGATTAACGTGAGGTTAACAATAGATTGAGAATTGGGTATTGCCCTGGTACGGGTTTTCCCTGATAGAATCGCGAAGAAGATAACCACACGCTTTCACTAATGGGTTCTTTAACGTCGGTGCAGCCTCAGGCAGATGTTCGGGTCGGACTCGGAAAGGTTTTATTAGTCGAGGACGAGGCGCTGATTCGGGAAACCGTGGCCTTGGCACTGGCCGATGAGGGCTTTGAAGTATTGGTAGCGGATAATGGCCAGCGGGCACTGGAGATGCTGCTGGGCGGGCCGGATACGGGTAAAAGCGCGAACCGACAGGTCGGCGCTTACGCTATCGCTCAAGACATCAGCTTGGTCGTGCTGGACCTAATGCTCCCTGGTATGAACGGCCTAGACCTCTGTCGCCTGGTGCGTCACCGTGGTCTGGATATTCCCATCTTGATACTGAGTGCTAAGGGCACAGAGACTGACCGAGTGCTCGGGCTCGAAGTCGGCGCAGACGATTATTTGACCAAGCCCTTCGGCATGCGGGAGCTAATCGCTCGCTGCCGGGCACTGCTTAGGCGTTCCCAGTCATCGTCCAAGCGTGAGCAACCGTCGATTCTAAAGTTTGAAGATATCAGCCTGAACGTGGAAGAGTGCCGGGTGTTTTTGGCAGATAAGGAAATTAGCCTGTCACCCAAGGAATTCAAAATTCTAGAGCTGCTGATTTCGCAGCCTAAGCGCGTATGGTCCCGCGATCAGATTATTGATCAGGTGTGGGGCTACGACTTTATGGGTGATAACAAAACAGTGGATGTGCACATTCGCTGGCTGCGCGAAAAGCTAGAGGAGAATCCTAGCTCTCCTAAGTATTTAAAAACGGTTCGTGGCTTTGGCTATCGCTTGGGTTAAGGGCATTGTGGTCTTGTGATAGACGATTGGATTACTTAAAGGGAGCACAATTGTTGTCCTTGGCGACTACTTGTCAGAACAGGCTTTTGGGTCGGGTAAGGGTTCCGTTTCTTCTAGCCATGGGGCAAAGTTTTCAGAAATTCTGACGACGTTGAATCCTTTGGAAATACTGCCTTTGAGGGCCTGATCGGTATAGCCAGATTTATCAATATAGCCCCTGCTTATCCTCTCATCGACCAGTAAATCCTGTTCTGATACATACTCACCATTGAAGTGTGCACGGATGATGACTGTTTGATCGGGTGCTAATGCCAAGGAATCTAATTCATCGCTCTCAAAGGCCTGTTCATCTTTATGAACCGTATTCATCACTTGGCGCTTTATCAGCGCACCTTCAGGGGTGATGACTTCCCACCAGTCAGCTCGCTGCTTGCATGTTTTATCAGGGCTTTGAAGCTTCACTTTGAAGGTGTAATTACCCGGCTGTCCGCTGTAGTCTACGCCCTTTACGCCAGTGGGCAACACAATGGCACCTTGAATTAAAGTCGATTGTTTGTGCTCAGCCAAAGTCGTTAACAGTTTACTAAGGCCAATTGTTTTTTCTCGTTTTTCGGCTTTACTCAAAGCGTGAAGGGCCTGGGACCAGTTCAATGTCTTGGCATAGTGGTTAGCAATAATCACCATCGGGACTGAAGTCCTTTCTCGGTGAGCTACCCCCAAAATCTCCTCTAAGAGCTCCCCTGCTAACTTTTCATCGGCTAAAGCAACCCCAGTCGCCGCAATCTCACGCAACGCATCCGATTTATAGCTGTCGGACTGAATAGTGTTGGCGACGGTCACGGCTTCGCTTAACACCGCTTTCGCCTGAGCCACATCGTCCAGCTCGCCAGCCGCTACCGCAATCTCAATCAACATAGCCGATTTAAAGCTGTCGCCCTGAATGGCGTTGACGACGGTCACGGCTTCGCTTAACACCGCTTTCGCCTGAACCGCATCGTCCAGTTCGCCATACGCTGCCGCAATCTCACTCAACACAGACGATTTAGAGAAGTCGTTCTGAATGGCGTTGGCGACGGTCACGGCTTCGCTTAACACCGCTTTCGCCTGAGCCGCATCCTCCAGTTTGCCAGCCGCTGCCGCAATTCCACTCAACACAGACGATTTAGAGCCGTCATTCTGAATGGCTTGGGCGACGGTGACGGCTTTGCTTAACACCGCTTTCGCCTGAGCCGCATCCTCCAGCTCACCATACGCTGAGGCAATCTCACGCAACGCATCCGACTTAGAGCGGTCGGATTGAATGGCGCTGGCTGTCGTCTGTAATCTTTTAAGTACCTTAGGGTCCTGCTTAGGAGCACTCGTACGCACCCAAAAATCAGCAGACTTTACAACAAATGTCGCCACATCCTTGTCCTTAGCCACAGCGTTGTCGTTAGCAAATGTCTTCGCTTGTAAAGACTGTTCCACAATCTTAAACGCCTTCTCCCACTGATCATTTTTCGCAAAAGCAACCGCTGCATCCGCCACAATCGCCCCGCTACTGGCCTCTTTCACCAACCCAGATAGCTGCCACTGAATATTCTGAATCTGCCCTGTAGTCGTAAAGTTCAGCCATCCAAAAAAGCTACTCGACATCATCACCGCCACCAACAGCGCCGCAAACCCTCCATACACCCGCCGCCGACTCAGCCTCAGCAGCTTTTCCTTTTGCTCCCTCTTAGCCCCCCACTTAAGATACGGCTGCTGCTGCCTCAGCAACCACAGCTCCCTCGGCCCAAAGTAATACCGCCTATCACAGCGATTCCCCAACCACTCATTCACCCGCCGGTCCATCAGCTGATTCGCCTGATCCACCGCCGACAGCTCCTTCCCCACCTGTCGCATCAGCGCCGGAATTAACCGTTCATGGGCCAGCTCATACGCCACCTCTCCCTCCTTTTCCTGGGGCGTAATCAACCGCACATCCCCTCGCCCCAGCCAGCTAATCGCCTCACTGATTTCCTCCGTCTTCGCCGACCCTTTCAGCTTGGCCTTCAGCTCCGGCACCGTCAGCATCCCCGCCCGCACCTGCCGCTCCAAATCCGTCAGCGCCAGCAGCACCTTCACCACACTCTGTCGCTGATTTTCCGTCACCCGCGCCTCTAACGTCCGCTCCAAAAAGCGCTGTAACAGTCCCTCCACCCCACCAAACTTTTCAAACGCACTGCGGTTAAACGCCCGCAGCTCAGTCGCCGTTTGCCGCTCAATCATCCACGACAAAATCTGCAAATCAACCGGCGAAATCAGCCCATCTTCCCGATTTGCCAGCTCAGACTGCGCCAGCTCAGTCACAAACTCCCGGTTAAACGCCAACCCTTCGGCCTTAGCGATGACCTCTAACACCCGACTGGCCTCACTCGGCGTAAACTTCTCCAGCCGAAACACCTCCTGCGGAGCCAGCGAATACCCCAACGCCTGGTGGATTTCGTCGAGCTGATACATCAGGTCCGACCGCACCGACACCACGATTCTGATCGGGGAGGTGCGATCACCCTTATACCAATTCGCCAAACTCTGAATAAACGACTGCCGCTGCGCCTTGCGCTTGTGATGTGCAAAAAACTGCTCAAACTGATCCAGCAACAAAATCAGCGGCTGCTCCAGGTCGCCAGCAACCTTGCCCAGCACCTCCATCAAGTCTGCTGGCCCCGGCCCTTCCGGTAGCAGCCAAGTGAGGGGAATTTCTAATTGTTCTGCGATCGCCTTCGCGATCGTTCTCACCGGCTCCTGATCGCTAAAACGAACATAAACGCCACCCACGCTAGCTTGTTTAGCGCCTTGTTCTTTTGCCTCTCCCCGATCCTTTTCTTGCGCTAGCTGCGGCAGCACCCCCGCCTGCAAAAACGACGTCTTCCCACAACCCGACTCCCTATGCAAAATGCCAAACCGAAACGGCCCGCTGGTAATAGACTCCAAACACTCCCGCAAATTTGCCTGCCGCTGAAGCTGCCTAAACACCTCCGCATCATCCACATCAAAAGGTCGTAACCCCTTAATTGCCTTACGGTCCGCAGTATCCGCCCGGCTCGCAGGCACCGCCGGAGGCATCGTGCGCACCGCAATCACCAACGCCACCAGCAACAGGCCCGCCTCCGCCAACCAAAAGCCCAAGGCATAGCCACCCGGCGGCTCTATATTCAAAACCTTAAATGCCAACCCACTCGCCGGATTGAATAAAAATAACCCCGCAATCGCCGACAAAATCAGCAAAGAAAACCAATTGCGCGCCACAATCAACTCCGCAATCCACCGCAGGAAATTTCCCACCGCTTCAGTACTTTGCTTGATAACTTCTCCAAAAATCGACGAGTTAGAACCCATGAAAACGACGAAATATATAGAAAAGGGGCAGATACCAGTCGTTATTTAGGATAGTCTTTTCACCAGAGAATAATTGTGTAGATATTCGCAACATTCATCCTTAATTTCTGCATGAGCCGAATCAAACAAAAACAATTCGCTAAACCCGGCTTAAAGAATTAGTAGGGAATGTCGTCAGTTGCTGACGGTAGGACATTAGCCTTGTAGAATTCGACGAAGGAACCTATTGAGTTGGGTTGATACGTCACTCCCTAGCGCCAAAGCATGACTGCCAAACTAAAATCGTCTCCCATGGATCCAAAATCTTCGGGTCCAAAATCTTCAGAGCCAAACTCTTCCTCCGGCGTAAAATCTTCTTCTGGCGTAATAGGCACCCTATTACCCGGCATCATTTTCCTCGGGGGTATTGCACTCACCCTATGGCTGCAAACCTTCACCCGTAATGGCGTAGTGTTCAGCGGCGATGCCGGGCTCAAAGCCATGCTCTCCCAACGAATTGCCCAGCAGCTCTCCACCGGATCTTTTCCATTGGATATGGCCTTGAGCCTGCCCACACCGGAGTGGGTCACCAACCTATGGCAACAGGGCTTATATCCTTTTAAGCCGCCCTTTGTGTACGAAGTCGGCACGCAGCACTTCATCACGTTTCCCTTTACCTTTCCGTTGGTGAGTGCGCCTTTCTATGCACTCTTTGGCGATGCTGGTCTCTACGTTGTGCCACTGGTTGCCCTATGGGCCATTTGGCTACGGTTCTGGCAAATTAGCAAACGGGCTAACTGGGGATTAGGCGTCCTGTGCATTGGCTTGATAACGCTTATTTTTGCCTCACCGTTAAGTTTGTATGCAGGCATGTATTGGGAGCACACCCTCGCAGTCGCCTTGGCTTTTTGGGGCGTGAGTGCCTTGGCTTTTCCACCGGTCTTGGATAAGGGAACGTCTACGGGTACAGCTCAACCATCCGTAAGAACCACATCTCTTTCTAGGTATCAGATGTTTAGTAGCGGCGTGCTGATCGGGTTATCCGTTTGGTTTCGTCCAGAATTTCTGTGTTTGGTCGCTGCCGTTAGCTTATTGGCGCTCATTGGTTGGTTATTGCCCAAATGGCGATTGTCGCCACCGCTCACCCTCACTAAGGTAGCCATTTTGGTGGGCGCAATGTTCTGCACCATCGGCGTCTTTTTCGCGCTGAACTACGGCATCTATGGCCATCCCTTGGGCATCCATGCCATTCAAATTGTGGAAGAGTCTACGCCCGGTAGCCAAATTGCAGAAGCCCAAAAGAGCTACGGACAGCTGTTTCAAGCCCTGGTCCGCTATTTTCCCACTGTGATTGTCGTTGCGATCGCCGCCCTATTTAGCCCCGAGTTCAAAAAAGCAAGTCTCAAAACAGCCAATCGCTTCAGAGGATTTAAAACCCCCAATGTTGAACAGATTGGGATTTTCACCTCAAAGAAAGACCAGAAAGTTCCAGGGCGTTTTGCCCTGGCGTTGAGCACTCTTTTTGCCCTGAGCGTGCCGCTGATTGTGCCGCCGGGGGCCGGGGGCAAACAGTGGGGACCTCGTTTTTATCTCATTTTGGTACCCCTACTCACGCTGGTACTCACAGAACAATTGCGCTCTGGCTTCTTTCGCGGCTGGGCAAGGCAAATGGCCTTAGGCGGCGCTGCGGTGGCGATTGCACTCGGCATTCACCTCAATACCTTCCACGGCGCATTCCACAGCCTTAAAGAAGCACGCCCCGTACAATCCACCTCACTCAAGGCAAACCACGCACCCATTGCACCTGCGATAGCCTACCTGCAAGCAGACGCCCTTCCTTGGATTGCCATGTCCAACGAATTCGTAGCTCAGCAGCTATGGATAGCCCTCCCTGAAAAAACCTTCTTCCTCACCGAAACCATTACCGAAGTCAAACAGCTTGCAGCGGCCCTCTCAGAACAGGGCGAGAGAGAATTTTTATACGTTTGCTATCCCCATCGAGACTGTCCTACCCCTGAGTCAACGGCTAACGAACGGACGTTAGAAGGCGACCAGACCATTAACTTCCAAGACATAGGCACCCACGGCAAGTATCCGATGTACAAGGTAGAGATCGCATCGTGAAATCAAACAAGGCTTCCTTAACTCAGCGCTTGCATCAGCTCCCCATTGGCCGATTCCTGCGTTTTGGCGTCGTTGGCTTCAGCGGTCTCTTTGTGGATATCGTTGTCTTTTACCTGTTGCGAGAACTCATTGGCCTGCCGCTGTACCTGAGTACCGCCCTCTCCATTGAAGCGGCCATTATCAATAATTTTTTGTGGAATGATGCCTGGACCTTTGCCGATCTGGCCCAGCAAAACAAAGGCTGGCCCGCTCGATTCGGCAGATTTTATAAGTTCAACTTGGTGTGCCTCATGGGCGCTTTCTTGCAAGTTGGCATCATGACGCTATTGTTGCTGGTGCCCATGGTGAATCAGCTACCCCAGGTTGTGGGCTCATTTATCAGCGCGAGCTGGACCCACAATGCCCATGAGTACTTTGCCAAAGTTGTTGCGATCGCCCTCGTCACCCTCTGGAACTTTTGGATAAACCTCAAGCTCAGCTGGCGCAACAAATCCTAGGCTGGCTTTTGATACACCTGCAATTCAAACTCATCCAAGTTCATGGTGCCGCTGAGCGCCTGTGTATCAGCTAACTGATAGTTCGCTTGCAACAGCTTTTCCGTACTGTCTGAAAACAGTTGGGCCTCAGCCTCACTCTCCGGCTTGTCCCACAGGGGATACTCAGCCCGCAGCCACAGCACCCGAGCATAGCTCTCAGCTTGTAACGCCCGCGCGAGCGAGTCAGTCACATCAGCGGGCTTGGTCGCCAATATGTAGGCGTTAGGACTCTCTGCAAGGTAGTAGGTGAGGCGCAAAACATGGCCCCAAGCCCTTGAGTTCATCACCACCAAAGTTGGAGACTCTGTTTCTAGTAGGGTATCGTTCACCTGGTGAAAAATTTGGCGATCGCGCCCCACAAAATCCCCCACATTCACCGCCAAATACACCGCTAACAGCCCCGCCGTCATCGGCACCCGCCACCGCCCCGTGGCCCGTTCCAGCCAAGCCGCAATCAGCAACAAACATCCTGGCAAAGCGACAATTGTAGAGCGGCCCCAGCCAAAGCCCAGGGTGTACTTATTCGCCGCCACATCAATTGCGAGTGCCACCGCCAAAGGCAGCAGTCCGGCCAGCACCCCAATCATCAGCACCCGGTACTGACGGCGGCGATACAGCCCCACCACGCACACCATCAAAAAGCCCAACACCGCACAGCCAATGGCCACCGCCGTGGGCTTAATCGGCTCACCGATGGGCAGCATGCTCGTAGTCAGGTGACCCAGGAGCAAATGGTTTGCCAGGGTATGAACCAGGTCTTTACCGTGTGCGATCGCTGCTTGAAATGGCCCGCCCACGGACGAAATTTGACTCAGCACATCCGCACGATTTTTCGCCTGCTGACGTACACCCCACAGCGCCCAGGGCATAAACATCAGCACACCAGCTCCCATCGTCAGGCCATGCTGAAACCAGCGCTTACGATCCAAATACAGTACTAACGCCGCCAGGGCGAACAGCCAATAGGCAAAGAGATACTGCGTCAGCAGGCCCGCGGTTAACGAGATAGCCACGCCAGCACGCAATAACCACCGCTGCCAGCCTCGTGCTTCCGCCTTACCCTCAGTCCTTTCCCCAGTCCTGCCTTCTGTTCCTAAGCTCTCCAGACCGATTAAAGCGAAAAAGCACACTCCGCTCACCATCACCCACAGCAACATCGCGGCATACATGCGGAGGTTGAGGGAATGGGAAAAGAAAAATGGATTCAGCGCTAGCAACGCTGTAAATACAAGCCCGCCGAGTTGCCCCAGCACCCGTTTGCCAAAATAGTAGGACAACAACAGAGTAACCAGGCTCACAATCACAACCAGGCTGCGCAAAGCACCTTCCCCATTGCCAAAAATCCGCATCCAGCCGTGCTCATTCAAATAAAACAACGGTGGGTGAGGGTCTCCCAGCGTACCTTTTACCAAATTTTTCACCGTTTCAATCGCACCCGCCACGCCATTCTCGGTGGGCAACGAAAGTACCGACGACATATCTTTAGCGGCAAATGGAACGCTATCTGGCAGCTTGTAAGCGTTTTTTTGCCCCGAAGAGAGTAGAACAGAGAGCACTTCATCGTACCAAAACTCTCGCTTGCTGGCCCACAGGGCTCGCAACCCAAAACCTAGCGCAATACAAAACAGCAGAAACATCTCCATAGCTGACAGCTTGGAAGTGGTATCAGAGGCTGACTCTGAGCTATCGCGGTTGGGGATAGGATTCATAGCGAATGTTTGTCGGGGCTATTGAGTTGTGAAGGGTGAGTTGTAATGGGTGAATGGTGATGGGGGTAAAACAATGGGGTTAAGGCACCTTTTTTGTCCTTACGGTATTTAGACGTCTTGCTCAGGAGTAATCTGTTTGTGTTCGGCGTCGGTCTCTGGCGATAATTCTGGCGGCAGTAAACGAGGCGTTTGCAATACGTTGACCTGATTGACAGCGGTAGCGCTATGAGGGGATGTCGGCGACGTAGAAATAGGCAGGGTGCCAACGCCAAAGGTATCTCTGACCAAATACAGCGGTCGGCCTTTCACCTCTTCATACACCCGGCCTAAATATTCACCCAAAATGCCCAGACTCATCATCTGCACACCGCCTAAAAACAAAATGATTACGATGGTCGAGGCGTAACCTGGCACATCAATGCCCGACAGGATGGTGCGAATCAGCAAAAAAGACCCATAAAAAAATGAAACGGAGGCCACCGCAATCCCGACATAGCTCCACACACGTAGCGGAGCCACGCTAAACGACACAATGCCATCAATCGCAAAGTTCCACAGCCGCCAATAGTTCCACTTGGTTTCACCGCTATAGCGAGCCTCACGGTCGTAGAGCACTTCGGCTTGGCGATAGCCCACCCAAGCAAACAGCCCTTTCATAAATCGCGTTCTTTCTGGCAGCTGCTTAAGCACATCCACCACTCGCCGGTCCAGCAGCCGAAAATCTCCCGTATCCCGAGGGATCGGCACTTTACTCATACTTTCCATCACCCGGTAAAAGGAGTTGGCGGTCGCCTTTTTAAGCCAAGTTTCGCCCTGACGCGATCGCCGCTTGGCATACACCACGTCGTAACCCTCTCGCCACTTCGCCACCAGCGCCTCAATTAACTCTGGCGGGTCCTGCAAGTCTGCATCAATCGGCACCACTGCCGCCCCACTGGCGTAATCAATCCCCGCCGTCAGCGCCAGCTCTTTGCCAAAGTTTCGAGAAAGGGCAACGATTTTAATATTTGGATTTCGATCCCGGTGCTCTCGCAGGCCCGCAATCGTATCGTCATAACTCCCATCGTCTACACAGACGATTTCATAGGTCGAACCAAGCCGAGTCAGCACCGCCTCTAAACGTTTGAACAAATAGTCAATGTTGGACGCTTCACAATAAAGCGGCACCACTACAGAAATCTCCACAGCTGGCTGAATGGGCGAGTTTGTATCCATAGTGGTTAGGTTACGGCGTTTGTTGTAGGCTGTGGGCGTTATGGTCAAACTTTTTGGCAAAGGGCTTTTTGGCAAAGGGCTTTTCGGTAAAGGACTTTAAGGTGCTGAGGTTAAGCACTCTGCATTTAAGGCACTTACTTTAGGGC